>CAMCWU010000298.1 GCA_945882675.1 Klebsiella pneumoniae
CCGTCCGCCACGCCGTCGTCGTCCGCGTCCGCGTCCGCGTCGGACAGGCCGAGGTCGAGCTCGGCGCAGTCGTCGAGGCCGTCCTGGTCGAGGTCCACCGCGCCGTCGCAGCCGAAGTTCGAGCAGTCGAGATAGTCGGGTGTACCGTCTTTGTCGCTGTCCTTGGTCCCCTCGTTGAAGTCGCGCAGGCCGTCGCCGTCCGAGTCGAGATCCAGGTGGTTCGGCACGTCGTCGGCGATGACGCCCGGGCAGGTGTTCCGGTCGGCGTCCGGGTCGTTGAACGCGGACTCGATCAGGGTGTCGATGGTGTCCCCGTCGTCGTCCTCGTCGATGATGTCGGGCGAACCGTCGAAATCGGAGTCCGTCCCGGAGGCTCCGTACTCCGTGTCGTCGTCGATCGAGTCGCCGTCGGAGTCGTCGGAGCAGTCGCTCGCGCCGATCGCGCTCTCCACCAGCCAGGAGAGCGCGTCCCCGTCCGACGAGTCGGTCGGCCCGCCGGCGAGATCGCAGTCGTCGTCCACGCCGTTGCAGGCGTCCTCCGCAGCACCCGCATGGACGGACGCCAGCTCGTCGTCGCAGTCGTCCATGGAGGTAGCGAACCCCGCGACCGCGCTACACGAGCGAATCGTGGGGCCGGCGACCCCGTGGCCGTCCTTGTCGGCGTCCGTGTAGTACACGGTTCCATAAGGGGAAGGCGGACTCTCGTCTACCGTGACGTCGCAGTCGTTGTCCTTGCCGTCGCACATCTCGGGCGCGCCGGTGTACACGTCCTTGTCGGTGTCCTTGCAGTCGAGGGCGTCGCGCACGCGCCCGACGGGCTGGGTGCAGCTCGCGAGCGCGTCGAGCGGGTCCCCGTGGCCGTCCCCGTCGTCGTCGTCGTACCACGGAGTCTCGGGGTTGATCGTCGCGTCCGCGTCGTTGCAGTCGTCGTCGTTATCCGCTCCGACCTTCAGGCACGACACGATGCTCGCGCCGGTCTTGCCGTAGCCGTCGCCGTCGGCGTCGGTCCACCAGATGGCGTTCGGGTACTCGGACGCGTCCGTGTCGTCGCAGTCGTCCTTGGCAGCCGCGTATCCGGCGATGATGTCGCACTGCGAGGTGGTCGCGCCGTTCTGGCCAAAGCCGTCCTTGTCATTGTCGAGGTAGAAAGTTGTCTTACCGGTGGCGCCGGCGTCCGCGTTGTCGGCCAGGCCGTCACAGTCCTCGTCCACGTTCGCGACGTCGCACAGCTCGGGATCGCCGGGGCTGATCGCGGCGTTTCCGTCGTTGCAGTCCGTCGGGAGACCGAAGTCCGGGTGGGCGTCGCACGACAGGGTGGTCGCGCCGCCGTCGTCGCCGTACCCGTCGTTGTCAAGGTCCTCCGCGAACGCAACCAGCGCGCAGTAGGAGATGAGCGTGTCCGCCTGCGAGAGATAGTCAGCCTTGATCCAGGCGTCTGACCGGTCCAGATTGTGCGCACGGACCTCGTCCACCGAGCCGTCCAAGTGGTGCAGGGCCGCGAGGATGCCGCTCCGTCCAATGGACTTGTAGATGATGGGGTCCGAGTCCTGGTGCTCGTTGCCCATGCCCGGGTTGTTCGTCTGCAGCGCGCCGTCGACGTACACCTTCTGGTCGCCGTCCGCCGAGCGCGAGAGCGCGACGTGGTGCCACAGGCCGTCGTTGACCGCGGTGGTCGAGAGCGTCTGCTTCGCCTTGTACCGCAGCCCGATCTTGCCGGTGTTGTCGAGCCAGCCGAAGACCTGGGCGTCGTTTGGCTTGGCGTTGTCCTGGTACCCGGCTACGGCAGGGGCAAGCGACGCGTTCGATGAGCCCACGTCCGTGGTCTTGATCCAGAACTCGAACGTCATGTCGTCTTTGAGGGTGGTCCACAGGACGTCGGTGTCGCTGAAGAAGTAGTCGTCGATTCCGTCTACGTCCAGGCCATCATCGAGCTTGGCGGCTGTGACCGCGGCGCCGAGGTTCAGGATGCCGGGCACGCCGTCGAGCCGGTTCTCGAGCGTGGAATCGAAGTGGAAGACGCTCTCGACCACGCCATCGTTCCAGGTGGCGACCGGGTCCTGCACCGGCGGGGCGAGGAGGTTGCCCCAGTACATGTAGATCGAGTCCGCCGTACCGGCGCCCTCCACCCGCGGCACGTGGACCCATACGATCGAGGTGCCCGCCGGATCCCAGGTTTCCACCTCGTAGTCGAGCTCGGTGGAGTCGTTGGAGTCGACGAAGCGGAGATCGTCGCCGTCCACCTGCATGTCGCCGTAGTCGATGCGGGAGCCGTCGAGCTTGACCATGACGACGACGTCATCGGCGTCCGCGGTGATCGCGGCGTTGACGAAAGTGAGCCTGCTCCTGGACGACCAGTCGACGTCCCACCACGCGTGCGCGGGCGTGGAGGCGGCCAGCGCAACGGCGACGGCGACCCCGCGCCCAGCCCCGATCTCGCGTCGCGACATCTTCCCCTCCACCGAGCCCGTGCTCGGGTAGATTCTACCCCACGCGCGGCCGTCTGGTGTACCATCCGCACCGGAGGCCAGATGTCGTACTTCGACCACGTGCGCTGCCACGCGTGCCGGGCATCGCTCGACCCGGAGCAGATCGGCAAGCAGGGGATGACGTGCCCGAAGTGCGGGACGCAGCTCTCGCTCACGGACCTGTTTGGGGTGAAGGCGAGCTTTGCGGAGGACGATCTGCCGGACCTCGGGCTCGACGATCTGATGGGCGCGGTCGCGCAGCCGGGGGCCGACTGGAAGCCGCCGCAGGCGCCGCCGAAGCGGGCTCCGGGTACCGCGCCGGCGGGTGTGACCGCGAAGCCCCCCTCCGTGGCGCCGAACCGTGCGGTGGGTGGGGTGGGCACGCCCGCGGCGTCGCGGCCGATCGCGCCCCCCACGCGTCGCGAGCAGGCGCAACCTCCGCCGCAGGAGCCCGCGCGCCCCGCGGCGCCGGCCGGTGCGCGCACGGCGCCCCCGGTGCGCTCGATCGGCCTGAACGGGAGCGCTCCGGCGCCGAAGCCCGCGGCGCGCCCCGCGCCTTCGGGAGGGGCGCCGGCGGCGTCGGGGCGGATGGCCGCAGCGCCCGTGGCGCGTCCTGCGCCCGCGGCGCGTCCGGAGGACGGGCAGATGGTGCGGGTCTCCCGCGAAGACGACGCCGAGCCGGAGGCGCCGCTGGAGCGCCCGGCCGCGCCGGCGCGGAGGATCCCGGGGCAGACGTCGGCGGCGGACCTGATGAAGGCGCTGAAGCGGAAGAAGTAGCGGAGCCGTCCAGGGACGATGTGACGGGTTTCACACGGAGGGCACGGGGATCACGGGGATCGGGCGTCCGGGGACGGTCGCAGTTCGTTCGCGCCCGACCCGGGTGGACTTCCCGGAGGCCCCTGACGGAGATCCGTAGTTACCGGCAGGATCAGGTGGCGCCACTTATCCCCTGCCAATGCCTGCTTCTCCCCGTTCAGGCGCCTGAAATGACGGCCGGTGCCCGATCCCCGTGATCTCTGTGTCCCCCGTGTGAAACTGCAGGGTGGAGCGCCGGTCCTGGCGGGTCACCCTCCATCGTAGACGATGCAGAGCCCCTCCGCGGGCGCGCGGACCGGCGCCCCAGACCGGGAGACGACCTCGAACCTCCAAAAATCGAGAGCAGAAGGTCAGAACGAGGCTCGCGCCCCCGCCAGCGGCAGCACGCTCGGCCCGATGACGAACCGCTGCTCCGAGTAGTCGTGGCTCCAGACCGGGTAGAGCTGGGCGTTCGCGGCGGGGACATACCAGATCTCGGCGCTGAGCGAGAGCGTCCACGCCCGGAACGCGATGTCGCGGGCGACGCGCACGTCGAGCTTGGTGTAGGCCGGCATCCGCGCGGCGTTGGCGTCGCCGGCGAGCGGGATCCAGGCGTCCGAACCGGCATCGTAGAGGCTGTCGACGAGCGGCGTGTACGGCAGGCCGGACGCGTACCGCCAGCGCGCGCCGAGGCTCCACTGACCGACATCCCAGGACGCCACGGCGCCGCCCGACACGCGCTGATCGGCGTCCGACGGGCGCTCCGAGCCGTCCGCGTCCACGAGGACGCTCCGGCCCACTGCCGCCCAGGCCCACACGAAGAACGCGTCGCGCACGCGGTACCGCGCCACGAGCTCGGCGCCCCACGCGCGGCCCGCGGGAAGGGCCACCGGGACGCCGTCGATCGGGTAGAGGAGCGGATCGCGCAGGCGCTTGACATAGCCGTCGAGGCCGAGCTCGAGGCGCCCGGCCACGGTCTGCTCTACGCCGCCCGCGAGCTGCCACGAGTCGGTCGACGGGAGCGAGGGATCTCCCGTGCCTTCGAGGAGGGCCTCCGTCTGGGGGCGCTGGGCGTAGCGGCCGCCTGCGGCCTTCAGCATGGTCTGGTCCGCGAGCCGGAGCTGGGCGGCCAGGCGTGGCTGCGGCAGCACGGTCCAGCCGCCGGTGGAGTCCACGTCGACGCGGACGCCGGGCATGAGGCGGAGCGGCCCGAGCTGGCCGTGAAAGGTGCCGTACACCCCGCCAATCCCGCGAATCAGCGCGGTGTCCGTGGCGATCCCGCGCGCGAGGCCCGGGGACTCCTCGGCGACGAGCAGGCCGTCGCGGCCCGGGACCACAGCCAGCGTGGTGCGCGACGGCCG
>CAMCWU010000299.1 GCA_945882675.1 Klebsiella pneumoniae
ACGATGCCCCGTACGGCGCGGGGATGCGGCTCTCCAGCGCCTCCGGGTCCTGCACGGCGTGCGACTTCGACGGCAACCTCGCGGCCGGCGTGTTCCTCGGGAGCTTTCCGAGCGCGGGCGGCGGCGCGGTGTACGTCGGCGGGGCCGGGTCGTTCCTGGACCACGACTCCACGTTCACGGCGAACGACGCCGGTAGCGGCGGTGGCGGCGCGATCCACGCGGAGCCCGGCACCGCCTTGAACCTGTACGGCAGCCTGCTCGATGGGAACGACGCGACGGACGGCGGCGCGATCTTCTCGGGGGCGCAGTTCGCGTTCCTGCAGAGCGCGACCCTCGCGAACAACCACGCGTCCGGCTCGGGCGGCGCCATCGGCATCGGCGCGTTCGCGTATCCGTCCGTGTACAACACGGAGATGTCGGCGAACACGGCCGATCTCGACGGCGGCGCGATGGACGTCGGTGACTTCTCGATCGCATACAACGTGGGCAACACCGCCGACGGGAACACGGCCGGGCGGGCGGGCGGCGCATTTCACGGGCGGTTCTCGAGCAACGTCGTGCTCTCCCAGAGCGCGGCCACCCTGAACACCGCAGTCGACGGCGGCGCGGTCGCGCTGGAGAGCGGGACCCTCGACGTGAACGGCACGCGCCTCACGGACAACACGGCGACCGGCCGCGGCGGCGCGCTGAGCGCCACCTCCGCGTACGTGTACCTGTACCGGTCGTGGCTCGACGGCAACGCGGCGACGGGAGAGGGCGGCGGCCTGTACGCGAGCAGCGCATCCTACGTCTCCTCCGACTCCACGCGCTTCTGCGAGAACTCGGCGTCTCGCGGGGGGGCCATCACGCTCGACAGCGGCAAGGGCTTCGACAGCATCCGCAACTCGGTGTTCCTGCACAACGCTGCCTCGGACCTGGGGGGCGCGCTGTGGATCACGGGTGCTTCGGGGACCAGCGTGACGGCGTCGTACAACACGGTCGTCGGGAACGACGCGTTCGCATACGACGGCTTCGCGGTCGATCTCGCCGCGGGCACCCCGCAGTACCTGTACAACTACAGCAACCTGTTCGCGTTCCACGATGACTCCGGCCTCGACACCAACGGCGCGTCCGCGTACACCGGCGCGGGCGGCACGCTCACGGACGACACGTTCGCGCTCGTCGCGGACTTCGGGTCCAACGTGCAGCGTACCCCGCCGGAGATGCCGTACAAGCCTGCGCTCGGTTGCGAGCAGGACCTCACTTCCAAGGCGTCGGTTTCGGACGGCGGGAGCGTGTTCGGCTGGGACAACTTCGGGGTCGGCGCCGGAACGAGCTTCTACGGCTACGACTGGTGGGCCGACATCGATGGCGACGGGTACACCCCCGCCACTGGGGACTGCGCCGAGTACTTCGGAGGGGGGGCGATCAACCCGGGCGTCGCGGAGATCGCCGTGAACGGCATCGACGACGACTGCGCCGGGGGCGACGATCTGGACGCCGACGACGACGGCTCCCTGAGCGCCGGCTGGGGCGGCGGCGACTGCAACGACTTCGACGCGGCGATCCACCCGCTCGCGGCCGAGAACCCCACGGATCTCCTCGACTCCGACTGCGACGGCGCGGACGAGTCTGCGCCCGATCAGGACCGCGACGGCGTCCTCGACGTCGACGACTGCGCGCCGCTCGACCCTCTGGTGTCCTCCGACCGCGCGGACGAGCCGTATGACGGCCTGGACGCCAACTGTGACGGGAACGACACTGACATGGACGCGGACGGCTTCGACTCCGTGGCGGTCGGCGGGCCGGACTGCAACGACTACGCGGTCCTCGTGAACCCGCTCGCGGTGGAGATCTGGTACGACGGGATCGACCGGGACTGCGACGGGAACGACTCCGACCAGGACTACGACGGCCACGACGCCGTGCTCGTCGGCGGGGACGACTGCAACGACATCAACGCCGCGATCTCGCCGAGCGCCGTCGAGATCTGGTACGATGGCTTCGACGGGGACTGCAAGGGGGACGACGACTTCGACAAGGATGGGGACGGCGTGAACTTCATGCTCGACTGCAACGAGGACGACGCGACGGTCTACAGCGGCGCCCCGGAGCTGGCGGATCTCCTCGACAACGACTGTGATGGATCGACGCCCGAGCCCGACACGGACAGCGACGGCCTGTTCGACGACTGGGAGCTCGAGTACGGCACCGGCGTAGACGACGCCGACACGGACGACGACGGCGTGGAGGACGGCGACGAGTGGGGCGGCCCGCAAGACCAGCCGCCTGCCGACACTGACGGGGACGGCGACCTCGACCTCGACGATCCGGACAGCGACGGCGACGGCCTCGCGGACGGCGTGGAGCTCGGCGACACCGACGGCGATAGCCTCGACGACCGCGTGGACACCGACGACGACGGGGACGGCCTCCCGACCACGGTGGAGATCGCGGACGGAGCGGACGACCTCGATGGCGACGGGCTGCCCGCGTGGCTCGACTCCGACAGCGACGGCGACGGCTCCTACGATGGCACCGACCCGAACCCCACGGACGCCGGCGGCGGCGGCGCCGGGAGCCCCCCGGACGGCCCGGAGAAGTACGGCCTCGGCTGCGCGACGTCTCCCGCTGCCCCGCTGGGGTCGGCCGCGGCGGGCTGGCTCGCGCTGGCGGCGCTGCTGCTGGCCCGGCGGAAGCGGACCTAGGTCCCGAACACGAGCGCGGCGACGATCGCCAGCGTCACGAACAGGCCGGCGAGCCACGGCCACCACGAGCCGGCGGGCTCGTCGGAGCCGAACGTGGGAGCGGCCGGCAGCGGGCGCGGGACGACGGGCACCTCGTCCACGGCGGTGAACGGCGGGTACGCGAGATCCGTGGCGCTCTGCGCGGCGGTCCGCTGGACGGGCGGCGGGGTGGCGGCCTTCGGGTCCGTGAGCGGCTCGTCGCCGGCGTCCTCCGGGAGCAGGGTCTCGCCCAGCGCGGGCGGGATCTCGTCGCGGGCGATGGGCGGCGGGACGCTGCGCACGACGGGAGCGGGGGTGACCGCGCCGGGGTCGGTGTCCTCCGTCGACTCGTCCGGCTCGAGCGCGGGCTCCGACGCCTGGGAGTCCTGGGAGTCCGGGGACTTCTGGCGCTGCTCGTCGACCTCCGTCGCGAGATCGGCCTGCAGATCCTCGAGCTCGAGCGGCGACCCGATAGCGTCGAGCACGCCCCGCACGGCGAGGGCGAGCTCCCGGCAAGACGCATACCGCGCGTCCGGATCGGTGCTGGTCGCGCGGACGAACAGCTCGCGCAGCGGCTCCGGCTGATCGACCAGGTTCGCCATGTTGATCGGCGCGGACACGATGTCGAGCGCCTCCCGCACCGTGCGCGCGCTCGACGCGTGCTTGCCCGCGAGCAGATAGTGCAGGATCAAGCCGAGTGAGTACACATCCGACCGGACCTCTATCCGGTCGACGCCGAGCAGGTGCTCCGGAGACGCGTACCGCGGCGTGGCCACCACCGCGATCCGCCCGTCGATCGTCACCGGATGCGCAACCAGCCCGACGGTGCCGAAGTCCGTCACCTTGGGGGTCCACGACTCCGGCGCCCGCAGCTCGCCCTGCACCATCACGTTCTCGGGCTTCAGGTCCCCGTGGACGATGCCCTTGCCGTGCAGATACTCGATCCCCTGGACGATCGCCAGGAACACGCGGAGCGCCGGGAGCAGCGGTAGGCCGTCCGCGAACTCGCGGTTCATCACCTTCTCGAGCGTCTGGCCCCCGCTCACGAGATCGAGCACGAGCGCGATGCGGCCGTCATGATGCACCAGCTCGCGCGCCGACAGCACGTGCGGGTGCTTGAGCTGCGTGCCGACGAGCCCCTCCTCGTTGAAGCGGGCGCGCCAGTCGGGATCCGCGTGGAGCTGCTCGTGGAGCACCTTGAGGGCCACGGCCGTGCCATAAACGTCGTGGCGGGCGGCGTAGACCTGCCCCATGCCACCGCCTGCGATCAGGCCTTCTACCGTGTAGGTCCCGAACCGGGTCCCGGGCGCCATCCGTTCGGACACGATCCCTCCGCTGCAGTGGGCAAGGTACCACCTCTCCGCGCGAAAGTCACCGGCCGGGCGGGGGCGCGGTAGCGGTCTGCGTGCCGCGCGGTGTCCATCTGGCGTGGAGGAGACATGCGAGTGACCCTGGTGTCGTGCGTCCTGGCTGGGTGCGTGGTCGGCGGTGGAACCTATGACGAGCGCTTCGACGGCGTCACGGCGGTCGACGCGACGATCTCGAACGGCGCGCTCGAGGTCCGCACGGCCGCGGGCGACGCGGCGCGCGTGGCCTACGACGGCGGTGGGCTCGGCGACTCCGCGCGGCCCGACCTGTGGCTGGATGACGGGCTGCTCGTGGTCGACGCTGGCGGCCTGGGCGGGAGCGACCTGCGGCTCGAGCTGCCGGCGGGCGCCGAGCTCTTCGCCCAGGTGAGTACGGGAGACCTGGTGATCGAGCTGGACGAGCCGTCGTCCATCACGGCGTGCGTGGCGGCGGGCGCGCTCTCAGTCGGCCTGCCGGCCGGTGCGTACGACTTCGACATCGGCATGGCGGTCGGCGCGATCCAGGAGACCGGCCTCGAGCACGATCCAGAGAGCCC
>CAMCWU010000300.1 GCA_945882675.1 Klebsiella pneumoniae
CCGCCCCGAGCGCGAGCCCGACCGCCGCCCCGCGCGCCGATGCCCGCAGGATCTCGCCCGTCGCGCGGCTGATCGCCGCTTCCAACGGGAGCTCCGGGTCGACGGTCACCCACACGGCCGGAGCGGTCTCGGACTCGCGGGCGGCGACCATCCACGCGCCCATCCGTGCGCTCGTGGCGGCGTGGATCGACCGGAGCGGGTCGCCCTCGCGCCAGGGGCGCAGATCCGCGAGGTCCCCGGTCCCCCCGGGCGCGCCGCGGGCTTCCTCACCGCCGGGCTGGTCGTGGTGGACGGGGAGCGGGGCCGCGCGGGTCGGCGCCGGGAAGATGACGATCTCCGCCGGGAGTGGGTGGATCCGCTCGCGCTGCCGCCAGCCGAACGGGAACGTCGAGCGCACCACCAACTCGCGCAGCGCGGTCGCCCCCCGTCGCTCGAACCGCCAGGTGATCGGCGCGCGCCGCTCGACCCCGACCGGCGCCAGCGCGACCCGCGCGACTCCCGATGCATCCCCGACCTCGATCGCGGCGCTCGCGCCGAGCCGGCGGCGGTTCCGCAGCACGATCCAGCCATGGGCGTCCATCCCCGCGAACAGCTCGATCGGGAGCTCCCGCCGCACCTCGAGGTCGCGCAGATTCCACCACCCGAGCGCGGCCTCCGCGATCCAGCACGCGATCCCGACCGCCGCCACCGAGTACACGAGGTTGTTCCCCCCCATGCTCGCAACCAGCCACACCGCGGCCACCAACAGCGCCGCGGCCCGACCCTCTGACGTCAGCCTCACGATGGCGCCCGGACCCCGTCGAGGACGGCGGCGATCGCGGCCGGACCTCCATCGCCGCCCGGCCCGCCCGTCCGCGCGAGCACTCGATGACCGAGGACCGGCCCCGCGAGCGTACGCACGTCCTCCGGGATCGCGTACGTACGGCCGCGCACGAGCGCCCACGCCCGCACGGCCCGGTACAGGGCCTGCGCCCCGCGCGTCGAAACGCCCCGGATCAAGCGGGAATCCGTCCGCGACGCGGTCACGATGTCCAGCAGGTATTCCTCCACCGGCTCGGGCACACGGACCCGCTCCCCGGCCTCGATCAGCGCGGCCCAGCCGTCCGGGTCGAGCACCCGCCCCGCCGCCGGCCGTTGGCTCGCGCGCCGCAGGAGCTCGCGCTCCGACCCGCGGTCCGGGTACCCGAGCGACAGGCGGACCAGGAACCGATCGAGCTGGCTCTCCGGCACCGGGTACGTACCGTGGTGGTCGAATGGGTTCTGCGTCGCGATCACGACGAACGGCCGCGGGAGCTGCCGGGTGACGCCGTCCACCGTGACCTGGCGCTCCTCCATCGCCTCGAACAACGCCGATTGCGTGCGGGGCGACGTCCGGTTCAGCTCGTCCGCGAGGACCACGTTCGCGAACAGCGGCCCGGGGCGGAACGCGAGCTCTCCCGTGGCGCGATCGATCACGTTCCCGCCCGTGAGATCGCTCGGGAGCAGGTCCGGCGTGAGCTGGATCCGGCTGAACGTCCCGCCGAGCACCGCCGCGAGCGCAGCCGCCAACGTCGTCTTCCCGACGCCCGGCACATCCTGGACCAGGAGGTGACCGCACGCGATCACCGCGGTCAGCGCGAGGTCCACGGCGTCCGACTTCCCGCGCACCACGCTGCACACTGCGGTCCGGAGCCGCTCGACGTCTCCGGCCGGAGCCGGCGTCACTTCACCTCTTTCACGTAGGCGCCCGACAGCGCGACCGTGTAGGTGCAGCCCGGGTTCAAGGACGGGTCTTCCGAAGTGATGATCGTGAAGACCTCTTCCCCCGCCCAGTCCGTGCCGTTGTCGGTCCCGCAACCGTCGGTGCCGCCGCGCGTGATCGTCGCCGATCCCGTCATCTTCCACGCGATCGCGTAGTCCTCGCGCTCTTCCGGCCAGACCACGGTTTCGTACGAGATCGTGCAGCCCTGGACCACGCCGGTCGCGAACTGGTCGTCTCCCACCGAGACGACGAGGTCCTGCACGTCGAACTCGAGCCGGTAGTCGAGGATGTCCTCCGCCGGGGCGACCTGCGACGCGTTGCACATGTCCCCGTCCTCCGCGAGCGCCTGCTGGAGCTCCCAGTAGAACCCAGGGAGATCCTCGCCACAGCCCGAGAGCAGAGCCAGCGACGACACGACGACGATGCGACCAGACCGCACGGGTCCCCCGGGGACGGCCGCCCGGAGGGGGGCCGCGCCGCCACACTATATCCCGCTCGGGGCCGGCCGCAGCGCCGCGACTCCCCGTGTCGCAATTGCACGGGGGCCCGCGCGCCCATATACGTGGAGCGTCCTCCGCACGCCCTGGAGCCCCCTTGTCCGACGATCGCCAGATGTTCGTGGCCCGCGAGTCCGACCTCGCCGCACTCAAGGAGCGGTGGGAAGCCGCCCGGAACGGCACGCCGTCCCTCGTCCGCTTGCAGGCGCCCTTCGGCGGTGGCCGTCGCGCGCTGGCCACGTCGCTCGCCGCTGGGATCCAGGGGGACGACGCCGTCCTCTGGCGCGTCACCTGCCTCGATCAGGAGAACGGGCTGCAGTGGCTCGTCCGCATGTACGGCGCGCTGGTCGCGACCCTCACGTCGGATCTGCTCCGCCGCGGCCGCGTGGAGATGGTGCTCAACTCGGCGCTCCCCACGCAGCCCAAGCGCGTGCAGGCCTGGTACCAGCAGTTCATCGGCGCGCTCAAGGAGGCCAAGACCGACCGCGAGAAGGGCCAGGTCCAGCTCCGCCTGCCGCAGGACAACCCGCTCGTCGGCCTGGTAGAGGTCGCGATCGGCATCGCCCGCCGCGTCCCCGTCTACCTCGAGATCCAGGCGCCGTACGGCGTGAACTCCGTGGCGCTCGCCATGGTGGTGGAGGCCCTGTACTCGGAGGCGAAGAACGCCGGCGCGAAGCTCTTCATCGTCATGTTCGACGAGCCGGACGACGACATCGCCAAGGCCGTGCACCCGCTCCCGCTGCTGGATCTGTACCAGCGCCGCGCGGCCGAGCTCCATACGGTCGCGATCGCCCCGTGGGGCGCGGAAGAGGTCACGAAGTACCTCGACTCCAAGGGGCTGCCCACGAAGAACGCGGGCCGCATCGCCGAGATCACGAGCGGCCGCCCCGGCTTCATCGCGGAGCTGGCGGAGATCCTGGTGGATCGTCTGGACGGCGACCTGTCCGGCGTCACGCTCGCGAGCCTCACGCCCATGGAAGTGGACGCGGGCGAGCTCGACTCCCCGGACGGCGAGCCGAAGGAGGGCGAGCGCAAGCACGCGACCGCAGAAGACGGCGCCAAGGTCGCCTTCTTCGCGGCCCAGCTCGGCCAGGCGTTCCCGGCCGGCCTCGTCGCGGACATGGGCGGCTTCGACCGCGACTCCGTCGACGATCTCATCGACGCCATGCCCGCCCTCTACGAAGAGGTGCAGTACTCCCAGGAGCTCCAGACCTGGCTATACCGCTTCAAGCGCGGCTGCTGGCGGGAAGGCGTCATCGAGCAGAACGCCACGGACGAAGGGCGTGATCTCGCGCGCCGCGTCGGCCTGTTCATGGAGCGGTTCCTCGTCCCCCGCGGCTACGGCTTCATCGTCAAGACCGCCCGCGTGTACGCGGAGGCCGGCGCCGGCCAGCGCGCCAGCCTCATGCGCGCGCTCGCGCTCTCGAACGACAGCACGGACGTGTGGGGCCTCGCGTACGACCTGCAGAAGTACTTCGACGAGGTCCAGTGGTCGGACGCCCTGAAGCGCACGATCTACATGAACCTCCTCGACCGGCTGGTCACGAGCGGCACGATCCAGGCCGCCGAGCAGGTGCACGGTGAAGTATCCGCCTGGGCCGCCGACAAGAGCGACCGCGAGCTCACCGCGTGGCTCCTGTTCAATGGCTCGCGCCTGGACGCCCGCCGCCAGGATCTGTACCGCGCCCGCGATCGCGCCCGCGACGCCATCAAGCTGTACGAAGCCCTCGAGAACAAGCAGCGCGTGGCCGAGATCTGGAACCACATCGCCGCGATCGAGCTGCAGGATGGCAACCCGGCCGCCACGCTCGAAGCCGTGAACCAGGCGATCGAAGCCGCGAAGCAGCCGGGCGAGGAGGGCAAGTTCGTACTGCCGCCGGGCATCGTCGCGACCGCCGAGATCCTGCGCGGCCGCGTCGCCCAGACCCAAGGCAAGCACGCGGAGGCCCTCGAGAACTTCAAGCGCGGCAACGAGATCGCCGGCCAGACGGGCCTCGGCGCCCTCGCGCTCGACGCCGGCCTCGGCTACGGCGAAGCGCTCATGGCGACCGGCCAGGTCCCCCAGGCGTCGGAGGCGCTCGAGCGCGTCGTCCAGATCGCGCGCCAGCTCCGCAACGCCAACCGCGAGCGCGCCGCGTGCGAGCTCCTCGCCCAGGCGTACGGCGCCCAGCGCCGGTTCGCGGATGCGCTGCCCGTCAGCCAGCGCGTCCTCGAGATCAGCCAGGCGCTCAAGCTCGACCACCTGATGCCGGTCGATCTCTACAACGTCGGCTTCTTCCACTTCGTAACGAACAAGTCGAGCGAGGCCCTCGCCTTCTTCAAGCAGTCC
>CAMCWU010000301.1 GCA_945882675.1 Klebsiella pneumoniae
CCGGACGCCGCGGTGGCGTGGGCGGCCGGCGTGCGGGGCGGGCTCCCTCCCCTGCTCCGCGACGAGCTCCGCGACGTAAAGGCGGCCCTCGCGAAGCGCGCGCGGCGGGCGGCGAAAGCGTCGGAGGAGGAGTGATCCCGCTCGTCACCCCGGGGCCCGGGTGCGTCCTGCAGATCCTGGAGACCCGGGTGGAGGCCGGCCGCGACGCCGGAAGCGGCCCGACCTGGCTCGAATCCACCCATGTGGAGGTGGCGGCGTCGCCGGACTGTCGCTGGGTGGAGATCGCCGTCCCCTCGGACGCGCGGCTGGACGGGTGGTCCGGCCGGAGCCTCCTCGCGGACGGGATCCGGCGAAAGCTCGGTCCCGAGCGCGTAACCCGGCGGATTCGGGACACGGACGGCGCAGGTGCCATCCGGGTGGCGCTGCCAGAGCTGGTCCAGGGCGACCGCGCGGCGCTCGATATCGAGCGGACCTGGTCGGGAGGCATGGCGTGGTCGGCGGGCGCGGCGTTGTACGCCTCGATCGAGGGGCCGGTGGAAGACGCCGCGGGCCTGCAGCAAGACGGCGATCGGTGGTGGGTGGCCACGCCGGAGGGCGCTGACCCTGCCGTCGCGTCCGCGCGAATCGGGCGACCGGCCGGTGAGCCCGTTTCGCTCCCGCTCGCGGACCCGCCGCGCGAACCGGGCCGCCGGCTCACGATCCAGATCCCCCCTGGCAATCCGCAATACTCTCTCTACCCGGGCGGCGGGGCCACCACGCGGGTGGACGCCGCGTGGACGTTCGCGGCGGCGCCGGAGCCGCGCGGCTGGGTGGTGCCCGTGCCGGACGGCGCGGTGGTGGACGGCGTGGTGGAGCCGCGAGGGTCGGCGGAGATCGTGCGCCGCGACGACAGCATCCTCGTCCGGATCGCGGCGTCCGAGGGGACATCCCGTGTGGCGCTCTCATGGACCGAGCCGGACGCGCCCACATTCGGCGAGGGCGACGCCGGCCTCACCGTCGACTGCGAGGGCTGCCTGATCCGGTGGGAGGGGCCTCTCGAGCGCCGCACGTGGTGGCTCGCGGCCGTCGCCGACGATCCGATCCTCCCTGCGCGCGATGCGCTGGTTCGCGGCCTCGATCGCAGGTTCCAGAACGCCACCATCCCGGAGCCGGGGCTGCCGAACGAGCTCCGTGGCCGCATCGCCGACTGGGACCTTCCCATGGACGCGTGGGCGATCCTGCGCCAGCGGTGGGGCGTCCTTCCGCTGGACGCCGACCCGGGGTTCACGGGCGCGCCCGACGCGCTCTGGCCACGCCGGCTGATCCGCGCGCGGCGGTCCGGTGCGCTCACGGGCACAGAGGCCGCGCTGACCCTCGTGGCGTGGCTCCGGCAGGCGCGGATGGGCGCCGAGTGGGCCTTCGTGCGGCCCGTGTCCCACGGCCCGGGCTGGGGCACGTCCCCAGCAGGCTATGTGCTCCCGCTGGTGGCCGTGCGGCGCGACGGCGAGACGCGGTGGATCGACGTGGGTTGCGCCGAGTGCGGACCCTGGGAGATCCGGCCGGACTCGGCGGGAGCCGCCCTCGCTCCGGCGGGGATCCGCCCGCCGCCCCCACGCGGCGTCACGACGGTGACCCAGCGCGATCACGTCGCCACGTGGCGCCTCGAGGGCGCAGCTGCCCTCTCCCTGCGGGAGCGGCTCGCCGCCCTCCCGGTCGCGCTGCGCGTGCAGGCGATCGCGGAAGCGTGCGGCGCGCCCTCCGCGATCGTCCGCGAGGTAGCTGGGCTGGCGATCGCCGGAGGCCCCATCGACCTGGTGCTCGAAGGGGCGCCCGCGGCCGCCGAGGCCGCTCCCGGCGCCGCCGCGGCTTGGGTCGGCGAATGGTCGTCGCGCTCACCCGCCGGGGACGCCGGCCCCGCGAACGCGGCGGTCCCTGGCGCGACCTGGGAGCGCAGGATTGACGGTGGCGATAGGATAGATGTGTGGATCATCGAGGATCGTAGTGCAGATCTGACAGATCTGCGCGCCAGGATCGCCGCGGCCGCAGGTGGCATCGCTCCCGACTTGTGATACCTGGACGATCCAAACGGGAGGGCGAGTGGCGAACCTCGAGAACAGTCAGCGGTGGAGCCAGATCGTCGAAGCCTCGCGCGAGCAGGGCCTGGGGGCGGTCGCGCGCAAGTTCGGCGTTACCACCGGGGAGATCGCCTCCGCACTCAAGCGCGCCGGCATCTCGCGCACCGCCATCACTGGCCCCGGCGGCCCTGTCGGCGCGGGTACCAGCCGCGCTGCGGAGAAGAGCGCTTCCGAGCAGGCGGGTGGCCAGGACGGGGAGGACGCCCGCAGGGAGTCGGCCCGGTCCACGGAGCCGGAGGCGGCCACCGAATCGCAGGCCACCGCCAGCGCTGTCCACCAGGCCAGCGGTGGCGACGGCCGTGAGGACGCCGGCATCGAGCGCGAATCCGCTGCTACGGCCGCCGACGCCGACGACGCTGGCACCCCGTCGCCGCGCTCTGGCCAAGAGCCGGAAGAGGAGAGCGCGGCGGAGCCCGCGGACACGGAAGAGGAGGAGACCCAGGGCCGCGTCGACCGCGGCTCCCGTCTCGACCCGTTCCGCGATCTCATCGGCGCCATCCCGGACGCCGCCGTCGCTCAGCAGAGCGGCATGAGCATCCAGGCGGTCCGGAACTACCGCCAGAAGCGCGGGATCGCCCCGGCCGGCCGCCGCCGCACCCCGGACGAGGTCGAGATCGGCCGCGCCGCTCCCGCTTCCGCTCCCCCGCCCGCCGCTCTCCCGCCCGTCGCGGCGGAGACGCGCGCCGAGAGCCCGCGGCAGGAGACCCCGCAGGCGGAAGCTCCGCGCCCCGCGGCGGCCCCCGTGCCGCAGAGCGGCGGCCGCGAGCCGTCGACCACCGCGGGCTTCGGCTGGCGCATCGGACTCGAGTCCGGCGGCCAGGTCATCCACCGCGTCGTGGTGGCGCCTGACGCCGCTTCCGCCGTCGCGCGCGCCGCGGGCGCCGGCCTCGGTGACAGCCTGACCCTCGAGCGGCTCGAAGAGGCCCTGTGATCAGCGACCCGCTCGAGATCGGCCCGGGGTTCCTCATCCCCGCGTCCGACCTCGAGTGGGAGTTCAGCCGGAGCGGCGGGCCGGGCGGCCAGGCGGTGAACACCACCGACAGCCGTGCGCGCCTCCGCTTCCGCCTCTCGCAGTGCGAAGTCCTCTCGCCCACCGTCAAACGCCGCCTGCTCGAAGCGCACCCGGGCTGGTCGACCTCCGACGGCGACCTGATGTTGAGCGGCGACGAGCACCGGTCTCGCCACCAGAACGTCGACGCCGTGAAGAAGCGCCTGGTGGACGCCATCATACGGGCGCTCACTCCCCCGCGGGAGCGGTTCGCCACGCGCCCCACGCGGTCGAGTCAGCGCGAGCGCGTGGAGAAGAAGAAGGCGCGGAGCACCATCAAGTCCGGCCGCGGGAAGGTCCGCGGCGACGACTGATCAGGCTTCGGCCAGCGCCGTGCCGTCCGCAGTCGTCACGCGAACCGCGCCGCCCGCGCCCACGATCACCAGGGCCGGACCGCCCGACCCCGCAGGTGCCCACACGAGCGCCGTCGCGCCGGGGAGCGGAGCGCCCGCCGGCACCGGCTCCGGCTCGTCCGCCCGCGAGATCCACGCCTGGTCCCCGTCGAGCCAGGCCACCCGAGGCTCGGTGCCCCCGACCGCGTCCAGCGCGCGCGGATCCCGCGCCTTCGCCAGGTTCACCGTCTCCGCGGTTCCGCGCGAGAGCAGGGCTCCCACGCGGATCGACGCCGGATCGCGCCCCACCGCCGGCCCGATCCAGATCGCCAGGAACCCGTCCGCCGTCGGCACGACGCACCCGTCCTGGCCGGGGAAGCCGGTCGGCGTCTTCAGCGGCTTCCCGGGGCCCGCGGTAGTCACCGGCACCACCACGCCGCCCTTGCACGCGACGATCGGGTGGTGGCGCGAGACGAACCGGATCGCCGTCGGCATGCCGTCCGACCGGGAGACCGCCCAGCCGGCGTCCGTCCGCTTGTGCACGGCGACCGTCGGCCCGCGACGCGCGAGCCCGAACAGCAGCGGATCGACCCCCGACGCGACGGGCACGCCGAGCGGCTCGTACCCGAGCGGCGCCGTGACCGCCGCGCCCATCCGCCCCGACCCGTCCACGGGGATGTGCACCGACGCCACACCGCCCGCGCGAGAGCGCAGGATCCACACCACGAACCCGTCGCCCGCGGGCGCCACGCCCGACGCGAGCACCCCGTCGAGCGGGACCGGCAGCAGCAGGCGCACCGGCTCGCCGCCCGTCGCGAGGAATAGACCGCGAACCGTCCCGATCCTGCGCGGCGGCGGCGGCTCGAGCCCCTCCTCCGCCGGCGGCTGCTCCTCCAGGCGCTCCACGTTCTCCCAGATCAGGAGCACGCCCGACGGCTGGCGGGCGGCGCTCGGGGCCGCGATCCGGATCGGCGCGACCTCGTCCACCGCGACGCCCACGCCCGCGAGGCCCCCGAGCTGGTCCGCGCTGAGGCCGAGCGCGCTCGGGTCCACGCCCGTGAGATCCAC
>CAMCWU010000302.1 GCA_945882675.1 Klebsiella pneumoniae
CGCTCTCGACGGCGATGCCCTTCTCGAGCAGCTCGGCGACGAGCGACGGCAGGCGGGGCTCGTAGAACGACTCGCCCAGGTAGACGTCGAACTTCACGCCGAGGCGGGCGTAGATCGCGTCGAACTCCTCGAGGCTGCGCTTCACGAACAGGTTCCAGAGCGCCGTGTTCTCGGGGTCGCCCTTCTGGAGCTTCGCGGTCTCGGCGCGCGCGCGATCGCCGAGGGCCGCGTCCGCCTTGGCCTCGACGTCGAAGAGCTGGTACACGCGCTGGAGCTCGCCGACGGCGTCCGCGTCGAACGCAGCCTGGTCCGCCCATTCCCGCCACGCGACGATGAGCTTGCCGAACGGCGTGCCCCAGTCGCCCAGGTGGTTGTCCGCCACGACCTTCCACCCGAGGAACCGGTGGATCCGGTCGAGCGCGTTGCCGATGATCGTGGAGCGCAGGTGCCCGATGTGCATGCGCTTCGCGATATTCGGAGACGAGTAGTCGATGACGACGGTCTTCCCGGCACCATCCTGCGGGGCGCCGAACTTCTCGTCCGCGAGGCGCGCTTCGATGTCGTGCGCGAGAGCGGAGTCCGTGAGCCGGAAGTTCACGAAGCCGGGCCCCGCCACCGTCGCCGACGCCACGAGGTCGTTCGCGGGGAGGTTCGCGACCAGGAGGTCGGCCACGGCCTTCGGGTTGCTGCGCGCGACCTTGGAGAGCCGGAAGCCGAGGTTGCTCTGGTAGTCCCCGTGCTCCGGGTTGTTGCACGGGACCGCGGCCTCAGGCGGGACGGTCGAGAGATCGAGGCCCGCGGCCAGCGCGGCCTGGCGGACGATGTCGGTGATCTCGAGGGCGAGGGTGGGCATGCGCGCTCCGGGGGCCCGTCTAACCGGTCGGGGGTGGCGTTGCCGGCGCGAGCACGGCACGTCGGGCGTGCACGGACGCTAAACCCGAGCCGGAGCTCAGGGGTTCTTGCCGGCCTTCTCGGACTTGCCCCCCTTCGGCGTGGGCACGGGGACGGGCACCGCCTGCTTTGCGGCGTCGGTAGCCGCCTTCGCCTTCCCGGCCCCTTCGGCCTTCGCCTTCTCGGTGCCCTCTTTGGCCGCGTCGCCGGCGCCAGCCTTCGCCTTCTCGCCGGCTCCGCCCGCCTTCGCCTTGGTCGGATCTTCCGTGCGCGCCTTGCTCGCGTCGCCGGGGCCCGCCTTCGCCTTGCCGGCGTCGGGCCGCGCGCCCTCCGAACGGGCTTTCGCGCCAGCTCCGCCGGCTTTCGCTCCAGGCTTGCTCGGGGCTCGCGCGGGAAGGCCCGCGGAAGTACGCCGGCTCTCCGAGGCCTGGCGGCGCAGGGCCGTGGGGTCACCGCCCTTGGCGGCCACCTTCTTCTCGAGCCGCTTCATCACCTTCGGGTTCGAGCGGGCCTGCGCGGCGAGCTCGGCGCCGACGAACGAGGCGAGGGCCGGATTGTCGCCCGATGAGGCCATGTCGCTCAGCTTCTCGAGGACCCGCGCCATGGCTTCCTCGGTCTCCCCATCTTCGGACGCGGCCGCGACGGCGTGTCCCCCTTCGATGACCATCGCCACGGCGATGAGCGCGGAGAACACCCAGGCCCAACGGGCCGGCCCCTCGGGGTCGCGCTCCATCCACACGCCGAGCACACCGGCGAGGCCGGCGACGACGATCCCCGCGAAAGTGACGATCAGTCCGATGTCCATGGTGGCTCCCGTTCAGGGCTGGGTGGGCGCGGCGGGTTCGGTCGGCGCTGGCGCTTCCGAGCCTTCCACTGGCATTTCGGGGGCAGCCTCGAGCAGCTCCGGCTCCGGCTCCGGCTCCGGCTGCGGCGCGGCGGGCATCGGCGTGCCACCCTCGGCGCGGATCAGCTCGGCGATCGCGGGATCTCCGGTTTGCGCACCGATCTCGTTGACCATGTCGAGCATGCGCGCGAGGTCGGCCCTTCGCTGGATCGCGCCCTCGGCGTCGAGGTAGCTCTGCACGCCACCGACGAGGATCGCCGCCGAGATCAGCACGCTCATCGCGCCCGCGAAGACCACCGGCCGTCTCTTGTCGCGACCGACCCAGATGCCGAGCACGGCCGAAAAGCCGCCGAGCCCGAGCGCGATCATCTACGTGATCAAGCCGTTCGTCCACGGGGAGGGAACTGGCGCTTCGGGCGGCGGGGCGGCCTCCGCTTCGGCGGGCGCTTCTGCGGTCGGCTCCGTCGGCGCGGCCTCGGTCGGCGCGGCCTCGGTGGGCGCGGCCTCGGTGGGCGCGGCCTCGACGGGCGCGGCCTCGACGGGCGCGGCCTCGACGGGCGCTTGCGCGAGGGCCGGGTCGAACGCGACGAGCAGGAAGCCGATCGAACAGACGGCGAGGCGGGCTGCGGTGGCGATCATCGGCTCTCCGGGTGACTCCGGCGGCTAACGCGCGCGCGTCGCGCCGCCAAGCGTGCTGGGGGACCGTGACAGCGGGGGGAAGCGTCACCTCGATGGGCGATCGCAGGGACCCCGAGGGAGACCGACCCGCCAGAGGGTGGCGTCGGACGTCAGCCCACCTCCTCGAGCCAGCACACCAGGCCTCCATCGCACCAACACGGCGCGCGGGCCGAATCTCCGTTAGGGGGCATCCGGAGGTGACGATGCGCTTGGGACGACCACGCTCCGCCGGGATGCTGGCGGTCGCGCTGCTCAGCCCGGGCTGCTGGGTGCTGACGAGGGCCGAGATCGACGAGCACGATCTCGGGCTCGCGGGCCCGGACGCCGACGCCGACGCTGACGCCGACACGGACGCCGACACGGACGCCGACGGGGACACCGACGTCACGGACACGGACGACACGGACGACACCGACATCCCCCCTTCCATGTGCGGGACGGAGGCCCTGCCCAAGTGGCCCGGGAAGCTCAGCGTCCTCGACGTGGCCGGCGGGCAGCGGCTCGTCACCGGGAGCTTCGCGGGCGTCGGGCTCGCGGGGCTCGCGGTGCAGGCGCTGAAGGAGACTTACATCGGTCAGGCCGAACCCGACGATTCGGGCGACATCGCGTTCGTCGGCGAGGGGGTCGCCCAGAATGCCCCGGCGACGGACACTTCCGTGGTGGTCAGCCCGGAGACCTACCTGCCCGGCCTCTCGTTCGTCCTTCACGCCGAGTCCTCGACCGGGAGCCTTACCCTCATCGACAACGCGATGGGCGCGAGGCTTTCGGAGTACCCGATCCTGCTCGCGACGCCGACGTCCGCGGCGGGCGGGAATATCACCGGGGACGAGCTCACCGACCTCGTCTACGTCGACGGGGGGACGGAAGAGGTGTGGATGGTCGAGGACGTAACGACCGGGTTCACGGTCCGGTCACTCGTCGGGACGGACGTGGACGGCGGGCTCGTTCGGCTCGCCGACCTGGACGGCGACGGCCCGGCCGAGATCGTCTCCGTCGACGGCCTGGGCAGGGTGCGCGCCTGGAAGGCCACGGAAACGGGCTCCCTCGGCAACGAGTTCGCGCTCGTCGCCGATGTCGCGCTCGTTGTCCCCGAAGCCCCGGCGGCCCTCGTCAGCGGGGACTTCGACGGGGACGGCGACACCGACCTCGCGGCGGCGTTTACGGCGGCGGGCGTCATCCACGTGCTGCTCGGGGACGGGACGGGGGGGCTCTCGGCGGGGCCGCGCATCAAGTCGGTCGCGCGGCCGCTCGACCTGGTGGCGGTGGACCTCGGCTCGCTGGGGTGCGCGTCGCTGGTCGCGGTGGACAGCGTGCTCGGGCAGGTCGTGGCGCTCCAGAGCCAGGGAGACGGCAGCTTTGCCGCGCCCTCGGAGGTCGTCCCGTTCGACTTCGTCGAGACCGGCGATCCGATCTCGGTGGGCGTGGCCGACTTCGACGGCGCCGGCGCGCTGGACGTCGTCGTCCTCACGTCGAACGGCTCGGTCTACGTCTCCGCGGGTGAGAAGTGAGGCCGCGGACGCTCGCTCTCGTCCTGCGGCTGACGGCATCAGCGCTCTCCCTCTCGCTGGCGGCTCCCGCGCTCGCCGCGTGCGACGCGCCGGCCCGCCGCGCGGACCTCGACGAAGCGCTCGGAGCCGCCGAGATCGCCGTGGCGGCCCTCGATGTGAGCGCCCTGCGGGCCGCCGTCGACCGCGCCGACCACGCGCTCATGTGCATGGGCGACGCGGTGGACGGGTCCGCCATCGCCCGCTGGTACCGCGTGCGCGGCATCCACGCGTTCGTCACGCTGGACGAGCCCGCCGCAGCCGCCGCCTTCCGCTCGGCGCGCGCGCTCGAGCCGGCGTACCAGCTGGATCCGTCGCTCGGGACGCCGATCCGCGCCGCCTGGGAAGCCGCCGACCCGCCGACGACGGCGTGGAACGTCGCGCTCCCGCTCCCCGCGGAGGGCTGGCTCCAGGTGGACGGCCGTCGCAGCCCCACCGCGCCGTCCGGCCGCGGCTACGTGCTCCAGTGGTTCGACGCCGCCGGCGCCGTGCGGCTCACGGCCCCCATCGCGGAGGGCGCCGCGACCCTCCTCTATCCCGTCGTCAGCGAGCCGGTCACGCCACCCGCACCGGTGGACACTCCGCCCGCCGCGCGGG
>CAMCWU010000303.1 GCA_945882675.1 Klebsiella pneumoniae
CCCGGCGGCGCGGTGGTGCCGCTGGCAGCGCGGATCGACGCCGGCCGGAGCACCCGGTTCGCCGCGGACGGGCGGGTGGTCGCGGGGGCGACCGCGGACGGTGACACCGCCACGCTGGACCTCGAGACGGGCCGGGTCCTCTCGCGCACCCCGGGCCAGCCGGTGGACCTGGAGCGCAGGTGGGACGCCGAGAACGGAACGGTCGGCGACCTGGTAGGGATCCACGAGACCACGCCGGCGCTGCACGGCGATCTGCTCGCCGGTCCAGGGGGCGCGATCTGGGATCTTGCGGTCGGTCGCCGGCTCTCCCCGTACGGCGTGGTCCCGCTGGGCGTCACCCTCCCTGCGGCCGACGGGTTCGTCGTGGCCCACTGGCAGTCCGGCGTCGCCACCGCCGTCGCGCCCGACGGAGCGCCCCGTTGGACCTGTACGATCCCGCTGGTACACGAGGAGGTCCTCGTTCGTGGCGCGCCGCCCTCCGAGATCGTGACGAGCGAGGGCGTCGCCTGGGCCGTGGGGCCGCGAGGCGCGACCCGGCTGGACAAGCGCTCGAAGCGCCCGAAGTCACCGCCCCTCCCCCCCACCGACATTCCCGTGGACGGCGTGGCGGACGTGGGCGGCGCCCAATGGGGATGGCGGGATGACGGGCTGCTGGTCCGCCTGGGCCCTACGCGGGGCTAGTCACTGGAAACTCGTAGGTGCGGTACGTCTTGTAGATGCGGGCGTTCAACCACTTCTCGAGCGCGCCGCGCATCTGGTGGTTGTCCTCCAGGATGAGGCTCGCCTCCGCGCCCCGGATATTCATCTTCATCCCGTTCTCCCAGGTCTTCAGGTAGAGCGGGGCCCCGAGACCGAGGTGCTGGTACTTCCGCTTCACGCCGAGGACGAACACCCGCAGCGCGTCCGGCTGGAACCGGCCCGAGAGCGCCATGGCGATGTGGAACCAGCCGAAGGGCAGCAGCCCCCCGTTCATCTTCTTCACGGTCTGGTTGTAGTCCGAGAACGTGATGCTCGCGGCGATGCACTCCTCTCCCAGGTAGCCGAACCAGCACAGGCGCGGATCGAGGAAGTCCTTGAACGCCTTGGCGGCGTGGTGGAACTGCTCGTCGTCGATGTAGATGTGGCCCCAGTTCGCTTCCCAGGCATCGTTGTAGATCTCGCGGAAGAGCTTGACCTCCCGATCGAACTGCTTGGGGTCGTACGGTCGGAACGTCACGTTCGGGTTCCGCTTCACCACGCGCTCGGCCATGGCGCCGATCCGATCCGGGATTGGCCCCTTGTCCATCCAGTAGGCGTACCAGTCCTTGACCTTCACCATCCCGAGCTGGTCGTAGATCGGGGCGAAGTACGCGCTGTTGTGCGGGTTGGCGATGGCCGGATCGGTGTCGAAGCCATCCACCAGCAGCCCGAACTCGTGGTTGCTGTTGAAGTTGAACGGCCCGCGCATGACGGACATGCCCTTGCCGGCCAGCCAGTCGCGCGCGGCGTCCCGCAGCCCGCGCGCCACGTCGACGTCGTTCACGAACTCGTAGAACCCGAACAGGCCCACCCCGGGCTCGTGCTTCTGCAGCTCGTGGTCCACGGTCGCCGCGATGGTGCCGACCGCCTTCCCGTCCCGGTACGCCATGATGCACTGGATGTCCGCGTGCTTGAAGTACGGGTTCTTCGCCGGGTCGAAAAAGCTCTTGCGCTCGAACACGAGCGGCGGGACCCAGTGCGGGTCGTCCGCATAGATCGGCCACCACGACTTCACGAACGCGGCGGTGTCCTGCGGGAGCTGGATCGGGCGGATCTCGAAGGCCATGACGTTCTCCCTCTTGCGCGACCGGATCGGATCAGGGGAGGATCGAGGCCTTCTTCACGTAGTCGAGCTCGGGGAAGTCCTTCTTGAGGTACACGGTCCCCTGCGACTGGAGCTTCCGCTGGTCGGGCCCGCGGCCGTTCGGCGCGCCCTCGCCGTAGCCCTTGTAGAGCTTCTCGACGACGTCCATGCCCTCGATCACGCGGCCGATCGGCGTGAAGCCCATGGCGTCGAGGTTCTTGTTGTCCGAGAAGTTGATGAAGACCTGGGTGGTCCGGCTGTTCGGGCCGGCCGTGGCGAAGGTGACCATGCCCTTCATGTTGGATTCCTTCGCGGGGTCGTCCTTCATGTTGGCGTCGCGCCAGCGCCCCATGACGTCCGGGTAGCCGCTGATGCCGAACTGGACCATGAAGCCGTCGATGACGCGGAAGAACGACACGTCGTCGTAGAAGCCGATCTTCACGAGGTTGAAGAAGCGATCCGCGCCGAGCGGCGCCCAATCGCGGTGCACCTCGATCACGAAGTCGCCCTCGGTCGTCTCGAACTTTGCCTTGTAGACGGCGGGTGCGGTCTCGTTCGCCTTGGACGGGTCGAGCAACGCCGCGTTCGAGCCGGCGGGGAGGACCGACACGGCCTCCGTCGACGGGGCGACCACGGGCATGGGCGCGACCTTGGGGGCCGCGGGCTCGCCAGCGACCGGGGCTTCTGCAGGGTGCTCCATGGCTTCGGCGGAGGTCCTCACGCCCTCCATCTCGTCGGCGCAACCGGCGAGGACGGCGAGGACGGACGCGAAAAGGGACCAGCTACGCATGAGGCCTGCTCCGTACAGCGAAAAGGCGCCCCGCCATCTAGCACGGCGCGCCTTCCGTTGCCCAGCTCAGGCGACGCGCTTCGCTGCAGCGGGCTCCAAGTCGGCGAGAAGCTCCAGATCCTCGATGTCCGTGAGGTCGAGCTCCACCATCCCGGCCACCTCCGGCGGCAGCGCGGCGGCCAGCTCGTCCTTCCACGGGCCGCAGTGGACCAGCTCACCATCGGGGGTGAACGCCAGCCAGTCGCCGTACGGCACGCCGTGCTCGAACACGCCTTCGAGCATGATCGATCCGTTCGGCCACCACCGCGTGAAGTCGCGGTGCGGGCGATCCGCTACGAACTCGCCGTCCCACGAAGCCTGTCCGTCGGGGTACCACGCGATCCAGGGCCCGCACCTGCGCCCGCCCTGGTGGTGCCCCTCGAAGCGAAGCTCCCCGCTCGGGAACCAGCCGCCGGACGGGCCGTGCCGCACGCCCGCGCGCCAGGTGGACTCCTCGTCGACCTGCCCGTTGTCGAACCACCGGGTCCACGCGCCGTGGCGCTTGCCGTTCGCGAGAGTGCCGCGCTCCCGCCGCGTCCCGTTGACATGCCAGTCCGACCAGGTGACCAGCCGGCAGGCGGAGGGTCGGTCGTTCGTGGTGATCTCGGTCGGGCCGCTCACGGTGCGCATGGTGTCTCCCCTCGCTTCATTCTGCGTAGAGAGACACGGGATGGACCACCGTCATTGGCCCCGAAGGGTCGCGCTGCGTCACGGCGTGTCGCGCGTGCGTCGAGTTCTCCTGGGGGAGCCTCTAAGGAGGCCGACTTTCGATGGCTCCGGTCCGTGCGCTCGTGAAGGGCGCCGTGGCGGGCCGGCCCTGCGGGGGTGGACCCACGCCCTGCCGCCTGGCGGCCGAGCGCTGCTCGCTAGTGGCGGAAGTGCCGCACACCCGTGAGGACCACCGCCATCCCTGCCTTCTCGGCGGCCGCGAGCACATCCGCGTCCCGGATCGAGCCGCCGGGCTGCACGATCGCCGTGACGCCGGCCTTCGCGGCGACCTCCACGCCGTCCGGGAACGGGAAGAACGCGTCGGAAGCGAGGACCGATCCCGGGATCTCGAGCGTCGCCTTGGTGATCGCGAGCCGCACCGAGTCCACCCGCGACATCTGCCCCGCCCCCACGCCGTTCAGGACCTCTCCGTCCGGGAGCGACCGGGCGAGCACGATCGCGTTGCTCTTCACGTTCCGGCACGCCAGCCACGCGAACCGGAGCGCGCGGGCCTCGTCGTCGGTGGGCTGCCGGGTGGACGCGACAACCCAGCCGAACGGCGCGCCCACGTCCCAATCCTGAAGCAGCCAGCCGCCTTGTACGCGGCGGCCGTCCAGGCCAGGCGGCCGGGTGGTCGCCCAGTCTGCGGGGAGCTCCATCACCCGCAGGTTCTCGCGCGCGCGGAAGGCGTCGAGCGCGCCGGCGCCGTAGCCGGGGGCCGCGATCACCTCGAAGAACACCTTGCTCGCCTTGATCGCGTCGACGTCGGCCAGCTCGAGCGGCCGGTTGAACACGAGGATCCCGCCGTACGCGGAGACCGGATCGCCGGCGAGCGCGCGGCGGTACGCCTCCTGGACGGTCGGCGCGGTGGCGGCGCCGCACGGGTTCATATGCTTGATGATGGCGCAGGCCGGGCGTTCGAACTCGAAGACCACGCGGAGCGCCGCATCCGTGTCCGCGAGGTTGTTGAACGAGAGCTCCTTCCCCTGATGCGCCTTCACGCGGGCAAGGCTGCGGCCGCTCACGTCGCCATCGGCGTAGAACGCTGCCTTCTGATGCGGGTTCTCGCCGTACCGGAGCGCCTGGACGCGCCGCAGGCCGAGGCCTGCCTCCGCCGGGAGCGGGTCCGCCTCCGTCTTCCGGGCGATCCACCCCGAGATCAGCGAGTCGTACCGTGCGGTG
>CAMCWU010000304.1 GCA_945882675.1 Klebsiella pneumoniae
GGCCCGCGTCTTCTCGTACGTGAGGAGCACGAGTTGGCTGACCCGCCCGCAGAGCTGGTTCGCGAGGCCGGGGATCACGTTCGCCTCGTGCACGCCGCGCTTGCGCCCGAGCGTCCACGCGGCGAGGACCGGCGGCGCCGAGATGTAGCCGCCGACGCCGAGGACCAGGTCCACCTTGTCCTCGCGGAGCTGGGCGCGCGTGGCCCACACCGAGCGGAGCAGCCCCACGCCGAAGCGCAGCTTCCCCACGATACCCCCCCGGGGGTATTGGAGCGCCCGGACCACGCGGAACGGGTAGCCCTTCGCGGGCGCGATGCGCGACTCGATCCGCTCGGCGTCGCCGTAGTAGAGCACCGTGTGGCCGCGCGCGCGCAGCACGTCCCCGATCGCGATGGCCGGGTAGACGTGGCCGCCCGTTCCGCCGCCTGCGAGCGCGATGATCGCCACTACTTGCCGCCCAGAGCCTTGGTGGCACGGAGGCGGATGGAGCTCACCGGGTTGCCGGCGCCGACCGTGACGCCGTCGTCCATCTTGCCGCCGCCGACGCACATTCCGACGACCTTGCCGGACGCGTCGAGGAACGGGGCGCCCGCGGTGCCGGCGAGATCGAGGACCTTCTCCTCGAAGTCGACGTAGAGGGCGGTGCCGTCCACCTGGCCGACCTTCGCGGCGTGCAAGCGGGCCTTCCCGGGGTCGCCGTTGAGCGCGGCGGCGAGCCAGACCGTGTCGCCGACCTTGGGGTCCGCGGCCGCGAGCTCGAGCGGCGCCGGGGCCACGCGCGTGTTGCTCGCGACCGTGTCGAACCCGCTGATCGAGACGGGGAAGACCGCGATGTCCTTGCTCGCGCCCTTGTCCACGGTGTCCGCGTCCGCCACGAGCAGCCCGCCGCCCGCGACACCCGCGACCTGGCCCGTGTACGCGTCCACCAGCGCCACGGCGGTCACCTGCTTCGGCACGTCCGCGGCCGCGACCTGGGCGGGCAGCCCGAGCGACGGCCCGAGGAGCTGGTGCGCCGTGACGAGCGCTGTCTTGCCGTCCAACCGCACGTAGAACGCGGTCCCGCCGGTGATCTTCGCCTCTCCCACCGTGAAGGTCGGGCGGAGGACCGCGCCGGGCGCCACGGTGGGCGCGGTGACCGTGGCCGCAGCGGGAGTCGGAGCCGGAACCGGGGTCACGGCGAGCGAGAGCGTCGAGAGCAGAAGGGCGAGGGCCAGCATGGGTTCTCCGATGCTTCGGTTCTATCCGTGGCCGGGCCGTGGTGCTACTTGCGGAGGAAGCCGCGGATGCGGGCCTTGAGCGCGTCCGACGTCCAGACCGGCACGACCTCCGCCGCGAAGGTGGCGCGCTCGGCGTCGCCGATGTCGAGGACGCCGCCGCGCAGGTCGCGCTTGGCCGTGGCGTAGCCGTCCGCGGGGTACGCGGCGCGCACGGAGAGCCGCTCGCGGGCCGCCGCCACCGCATCCGCCGCCACGGCGTCCACCAGGCCCAGGCGCAGGGCGTCCGCGGGGCCGTAGAGCGCCGCGCCGAGGAGCACCTCCTCCAGCGACGACGCGGGCAGGCGCGCCCGGATCATGCGGAGGATCGCGGGCGGGAAGCGGAGGCCGAGCGCGACCTCGTTCAGGCCGATCCGCGCCTTCGGGTTGTCCGTGGCGACGCGGAGATCGCACGCCATGGCGACGAGGCAGCCGCCGGCGATCGCGTGGCCGTTGACCGCGGCCGCCGTGGGGCCCGGGTAGGTCCAAACGTCGCGCAGGAGGCCCTCGAGCTCGAGGAGGAACGCGGTCATCCCGCCGGCGTCGAGCGACGCGACCTCCAGCAGGTCGAGGCCCGCGGAGAACGCGTCGCCTTCCCCGCGGACGAGGACGGGGGCGCCGCCGGCGGCGTACAGGTCGGCCCGGAATCTCTTCATCAGTTCGGTCCCGAGCGCATTCTTTCCGGGACCCGACAGCACGATCTCGACCAACGACCACCCCCGCCCCCTCTTTCCCGGTCACGGTCATCCGTCAAGACCCGTCGAACCCGATCGCGGGCGGCCCCGGGGCCGGGTACAACAGGGAGGTGATCCCAGCCCTCGCCCTGCTGCTCGCCTGCCGCGTCGACGATCCGGAGACGGATCTGCCGCTCCGCGCCGCCATGCCTGCGGACGAGCACGCCCGCCGCGTCTCGCTCGCGGTACGCGGGGTCCCACTCACACCTGCCGAGCGTGCGGCGCTCACGGCCGACCCGGACAGCCTGCCCGCCCACGTGGACACCTGGCTCGACTCCCCGGAGTTCGCGGCCACGATCCGGGATATCCACGCAGAGTTCCTCTGGACCCGCGTAGACACCGAGTTCGAGTACCCTTCGTCCGGACCGCTGTCGAATGTGCCGCAAGGCGAGATCATGGACTCCGTCGGCGAAGGCCCCCTCCGCCTGGTGGAGGATGTGGTCATGTCGGACCGGCCGTACACGGATATCCTCGCTGCCGACTACACGATGGTCGACCGGATCCTGTCGGAGATGTACGGGCTCGACTACGACGTGTACGGCCCGCTCTGGCAGCGCGCGACGTGGAAGGACGGCCGGCCCGCCGCCGGGCTCCTCGCGGACAACGGGCTCTGGCTGCGGTACCGGAGCGCGGACACCAACTTCCAGCGCGAGCGGGCGAACACGGTCTCCCGCGCGTTCCTGTGCGCCGACTACGCGAGCGCGGACATCCCCGTCCTCGACTCGGACGAGCTTCCCGCCCAGGGAAACGGGCCGATCGACGACCCGGCGTGCATCGGCTGCCACCAGGTGATCGACCCGCTCGGCTCGTTCTTCTGGGGCTTCGACCGGTATGTTCTCCCACAGGAGGTCCGGCAGGCCTATCGCGACGGCTGCAGGGGTGACACGAAGAAGTTCTGCTACCCCTTCGACTATTACGATCCGGCCCGGGAGTCGCGCTGGGCGGAGCTCGGGATGCCGGCGCCGGCGCTCGTCGGGTACGACGACGACACGGCCCTGCAGGATGGCGCGGATCTCTCCGATCTCGGGGCGCTGGTCGTCGCTCGCGCGGAGTTCCCGCTGTGCACCGCGCGCCACTTCGCGTCGTGGCTGAGCCAGACGCCAGCGAACGAGCTCCCCCAGGACGCCGTGGCGCGGTGGGCGGACGCCCTCGTGGAGAGCGGCTGGGACGCAAAGGCGCTCGTGCGCGAGATCGTCCTCGATCCCGGGTTCTCCGCGCTCCGGGAGGAAGACGGCGGGTTCGTCGCTGGCGCCCAGCAGGTGCGCCCCGAGCAGTACGCGCGGACGGTGGCGGCGCTCACGGGGTTCTCGTTCATGGCGGATCCGACGTCGGTCGAGTGCGCGGCCGGCCCCTACGAGTGCTGGGGCGTCGTCGACCTGACCATCACGGACCGGTACGGGTTTCGCACCCTCGCCGGCGGCATCTCGGCGTACGAGGTGACCACGCCAACCTGGACGTCCACGCCGACCCGCGAGCTCGCGCTCGAGCGGATCGCGACGGAGGCCGCCGGCTGGGTCGTCCGGCGCGATCTCGCGGCCCCGGACGCCGAGAAGCTCCTGCTCCATGCGTCGCCGGGGACAGTGGGTGAAGCGGCCGTCCGCGGGGAGATCGCGGCGCTATGGCTTGCGCTCCTCGGCGAGGACGCGGGCGCCGACCATCCCGGCGTAAACGCGGCGTTTGCCCTATGGACCGAGCGGTTCCGGGTGGCGGGGCCGGAGTCCGCGTGGCGGACGGTGATCTCGGCCCTGCTCCTCCACCCGCGCATGGTGCACTATTGAGGATCTCACGGCGTGATCTCCTGCGGGCGAGCGCCGTCGGCGCCGGGGGCGCGCTGGCGTGGCCCGCCGCAGCGGGCGCAGGGAAGCACCTGATCACCGTCGCTGCGTACGGCGGCTGGGACACCACGTGCGCCCTCGATCCGAAGCTCGGCGTCGCAGGAATCGACGGCCCGGAGCTCGACGAGGACCCGTACGACCCCGACGATCGGGAGTCGCTGCGCACCTTTCAGGGGATCCCCCTCGTCGTCAACGACGTGAAGCGCCCGAACGTCACCGCGTTCTTCGAGGCCTGGGCGGACCGCGCGGTCGTCGTGAACGGGCTGTCCATCGCCGCCATCAGCCATCAGCAGAGCATCCGCCGCGTGCTCACTGGCTCCGGGACCGGGCGGCTGCCGGACCTCGGCGTGATCGTCGGCGCGGCCCACGGCGCGGGGCTGCCCCTGGCGTACGCAGATCTCGTGAACCAGAGCTTCCTCGCGGGAGATTCACCGGACGACCAGCCGTCCTGGGCGGCCATGTCGGGGCGCCTCGGGGACCGGGACCAGCTCCGCGTGCTCCTCGAGCCGCAGTACGACCCGGTCGCGCCCGCGACCGTCCCGTGGACCTACCCGACCTGGCGCCCGGACGCCGGCGAGCGGGTCGCCCGCCGCGCATTCGTCACGGGCGAGCTCGATCGGTGGGCTGCCGAGCGCCCGGGGGAGGCCCGCGTGGACCGGCTGGCCCGGGATCGCCACGAGGCGATCGAGCGCG
>CAMCWU010000305.1 GCA_945882675.1 Klebsiella pneumoniae
CCTGCAGATCGACCTCTACGTCCTCCTGGTAGCCGAGGGAGCGCGTGATCACGTTGCGCATCCGGTGGCTCTTGGCCTCTTCCGGGGTGATGAGCCCGTGGCGGATCTTCTCGGCGATGAGGCTGTGATCCTCGGTCACCTGCTCGATCCGGCCTTCCCGGAGCATGTAGATCCGGCTGTCACCGACGTGCGCGATGAACGCGTTGCCCTGCTCGATGAGGAGGACGACGACGGTGGTGCCCATGCCGTGGTACTCGGGCTGCTCGCGCGCCTTCTCGAAGATGCGGCGTCCGGCCAGCCGGATCGCGTGAACCAGCTTCTGGCGCGTCATCTCGACCGGGTCCGGATCGTCCGGGGAGTCCGGGTGCAGCTCCATGGAGGTGACGATCTCCTCCACCGTGTTCACGGCGATGGCCGAGGCGTATTCACCGCCCGCGTGCCCACCCATCCCGTCGGCCACCACGAAGAGGTTCAGCTCCTCGTTGATGAGGTAGTTGTCCTCGTTGTGGCCGCGCTTCAGCCCGACATCCGTCATGCCGCAGGAGGTGATCCTCAAGCTCTTGCTCCGATCGTTCGTGCCATCATGGCACGGGGCGGGGTGTCCCGCATAGAGGTCAGCGGACGAGCCGGGCCGCGAGGCCGCGGAACTGCTCGACGTCGAGGGCTTCTGCCCGGACGTTGGCGGGGATGCCGAGATCGGCCAGGGCGGCCTCCACGTCGGCGCGCGGCCAGTCGGCGCCCATGCTGTTCGGAAGCGTCTTCCGGCGGTGCGAGAAGCCCGAGCGGACCACGCGATCGAAGGCGTCGGGGTCCACGCCACCCGTCCGGGCTTCCGGGTAGAGATCGAAGCGCACGACGCGCGAATCGACCTTCGGCGGCGGGTGGAAGCGACCCGGCGGAACGTCGAGGACGACGCGGCCAGATGCGCGGACCTGGGCCTCGATCGAGAGCGCGCCGTAGGTGTGCGAGTCGGGCTCGGCGACCAGGCGATCGACGACCTCCTTCTGGAGCATGACGGTCACGCTCTTGAAGACGGACGGGAGGCGCAGGAGCTGCATCACGACGTGCGTGCCCACGTTGTAGGGCAGGTTGGCGACGACTTTCCAGCCACCACCGGGGCAGACTTCGGCCCAGTCGACGCCGGTGGCGTCCCCCTCGATCAGGCGGAGGTCGGGGAGGATGGTGCGGAGGTAGGCGGCGAGGTCGCGATCGAGTTCGACGGCCGTGAGATCGGCTCCGACCGCCAGGATCTCCTTCGTGAGGATGCCGAGGCCCGGGCCGATCTCGACGACCCGATCGCCGGCCACGACGCCCGCGCCGCGCACGATCTGCTGCACGGTGCGGCGATCGGAGAGGAAGTGCTGGCCGAACCGCTTGCGCGCCGACTGCTCGAGGACGCGCAGGATCGCCCGCGGATCGTCGGGGTTCGGCGGCTTCGGAGGCTCCTTCTTGGGCTCACGGCGCTTCTCGCGGACGGCTCCGCCCCCCGCACCATTGCCCTTCGCCGGAGGCTTGGTGGCCGTGTTCTTCCCGGTGGGCGGTCGTCTCGTGCGCTTCACGCGGTCTCCAGCGGGGTTCCGGGCGTCCACGAGGGGCGCGCCCGGGAGGTCGTCTCGTCCACGGCGCCCGCGAGCAGGCGCAGTCGGCCGACGTTCGCGATCATCGATGCGTTGTCGGTGCAGCGGTGGCGCGGAGGGATGGTCGCGTCCAGGCCGAGCCCTGCGATCCGCGCGCGGAGCGCGGAGTTCGCCGCGACGCCGCCGGCCAGCGCGATCCGGCGTATTCCCGTGGCCGCCGAGGCCCGGACCACGCGATCCGCGAGCACGTCGACGACCGCCGCCTGGAAGGACGCGCAGATGTCCGCGTCCGATGCGCGATCCGGCCGCTGGATCGCCGTGCGGACCGCGGTCTTGAGGCCGGAGAACGACCAGTCGAGGTCCCCCGCTCCCGCGACGCGCGAGACCGGGCGGGGCAGCGCCAGCTTCGTGGGATCCCCTTGGGCCGCCAGCCGATCGACGTGCGGGCCACCCGGATAGCCGAGATCGAGCATGCGCGCGACCTTGTCGTAGGCCTCCCCCGCCGCGTCGTCCACGGTCTCCGCGAGCACTTCGTAGTCGCCCAGGCCGCGCGCCAGGTACAGCGTCGTGTGACCGCCGCTCACCACCAGCGCGAGGAACGGCCACTCCGGAGGGGGATCCTCGAGGAGCGGCGAGAGGAGGTGGCCCTCCAGGTGGTTCACGGCGAGGTACGGCACGCCCCACCCGGCGGCCGCAGCCTTGGCGAAGCACACACCGACCAGGACGGCGCCGATCAGCCCGGGGCCCGCCGTGGCGGCGACGGCGTCCGGGCGGGTGATCCCGGCCTGCGCCAAGGCTTCCCGCACCACGCCGGGCAGACGCTCCGAGTGCGCGCGCGCGGCGAGCTCCGGCACCACGCCTCCGAAGCGCGCGTGGACGAGCTGCGTGTGGACGATGTCCGACAGCACGCGGCCCGACGACGTGACGACGGCGGCGGCGGTCTCGTCGCAGCTCGACTCGATCCCGAGGATATACACCCCGCTCGGGTATCGCGGCGCGGGCCGCCGGGGGAGAGGGATGCGGGTCGTGGTGATCGGGGCGGGGCCCGTGGGCCTGGAAGCGGCGGCGCAGGCCTCGGCCGCCGGGCACGACGTCACCGTGTACGACGCGGGGCGGATCGGCAGCGGGGTGCGGACCTGGAGCGCGCTGCGGGCGTGGGATCCGTGGTCGGCGTGGGTCGGGCCCGCCGGGGTCGCGCTCCTGGGGGGACCGCCGGATCCGGGCGCGTTCCCCACGGGCCGCGAGATCGTGGCGGGATGGCTCGAGCCGCTCGCGGCGCGGCTGGACGCGAGGGCGCTCGAGCGGGTCGTCGGGGTGGCGCGCGGGCCGCGAAGCGCGCTCGAACGGCCGTCCCGCTTCCGGATCGTCGTCGAGAACGTCGGGGGGGAGCGCAGCTTCGACGAGGCCGATCTGATCCTCGACGCCGGCGGCGCCGGGGCCTGGGGATCCGCCGGGACCGACGGGCTCCCCGTGCAGTCCGAGAACCGCGCGGCGTCGGCGGGGCGGCTCCGCTACGGGCCGGTAGACCCAGACGACCTGCCACCCGGCCCTGTCCTCGTGGTGGGCGATGACGCGGCGGTGGGCCCCCAGATCGCAGCCCTGGTCGCCGCCGGCCGCGAGGTGCACCACGCGCCACACCACGGCCCCGCCATGGACCACCCCGGCTGCATGGTCCACCCGCCGGTCGAGCGGTTCGGGCGATCCGCGGAGGGCGTCACCGTCCACACTGCGGCGGGCCGACTCCATGCAGCGCAGGTGGTGGCGCTCGCGACCCGGCGGCCCGACCCGTCGTACGTCCGGGAGCTCGCGCTCGCGTGGACGGCGCAGGACGCGCCGGACCCGACGTCGGAGCCCGCGTACGTGCCGCTCGGCCAGCGCGCGCGCGGGCGGGCGCCGATCAGCGTGGCCGCCGCGATCGCCGGGATCCCCTCTACGCTCTGAGCCGTCTTTACCAAGGTTTCAAGACCATGATCGGCTTTCGCCACGCAGCCGGCTCACGAGTTGCACTTTCCTGTCGCGAACGCGAAGTGCGTGGTATAGTTGCTGCGAGGGCAGGGACCACCATGCGGCTGTTTTCTTACATCATCCTCGGCGCGAGCCTCGCTGTCGGTTGTACGGGCACGTCCAGCGAAGAAGACAAGACCGTTAACCCCACGGACGTCGACGGTGACGCCGACACCGACACCGACACCGACACCGACACCGACACCGACACCGACACCGACGCCGATACCGACGCGGACACGGACAGCGACACGGACAGCGACACCGACACCGACGCCGACGCCGACGCCGACGCCGATACGGACACCGATACCACCGGCACCTCTTCGGGCGGGTCCAGCGGTGGCAGCTCGGGTGGTTCGGGCGGAAGCTCCGGTGGTTCGGGCGGCTCCAGCGGCGGTAGCTCGGGTGGCTCCAGCGGCGGTAGCTCGGGTGGCTCCAGCGGCGGTAGCTCGGGTGGCTCCAGAGGCGGTAGCTCGGGTGGCTCCAGCGGCGGCAGCTCGGGTGGCTCCAGCGGCGGCAGCTCCGGCGGGTCCGGCGGGTCTTCGGGCAACTGAAGGGGCGCCGCCCGTGCACGGCGCTCGCCCCTACCGGGCGGGCGGCGAGTACCGTAGGAACGGCAGCCAGCGACCGAGCGGCGCGAGGATCGAGCGCTCGTTCATCGCGAGCGCGTACTCCACGTAGGCCGGGTCGGCTGACAGGTGGCGTTCCTCGGTGCGAGCGCGCACCCAGTACAGCGCGTTCAGCGCGGCGAGCCACACGCAACCGCGAGCGACAGCGTAGCCGTCCCCGCTCGTGACCAGCGGGACGTGCACCAGCCACCAGAACGCGCACTTGGCCACATAGGCCGGGTGGCGGGTGAAGCGGTACGGTCCGCTGGTGATGATCCCCCGGTGGGTGAGGTTCGA
>CAMCWU010000306.1 GCA_945882675.1 Klebsiella pneumoniae
AAGACGCGGCGGCGGGGCCTGGAGTCGTTCTCGTCAGCGGGCACGAGCTTCGGGTTCTGCGCGGTGTTCGACATGGTCCGTTCGTCCATCGCCCTGCTCAGTAATTATCACGAGGGTCGATGTCTCACTCAGCTTGACACGGAGGGGAGCACGAAGTTCGGGCACCGAAGGGACTGTGCAGGGGCGCGTTGGCTTTTGGGGTGCCCTGGATCTCCGGGTGGGCTGCTGGCGGCCGGGGGCCCTGGGCCACCTGCGGAGGGCGCGCGTGATGGAGCAGCGCCGTGGTGCCCGTCGTGTCTTTGTGTGAAATGCCGGGTGGGACGCCGCGAGTCGTGAGGTAGCTCAGTACTCCTTCAGGAGCGCCCGCGTCGCCTCGATGACCTCTTCGATCATGCCGGTGTCCCCTTCGAACGCGACGACGAAGGTCACGTCCGTCCCCTCGGGGCCCGTCATGAGGGCGATATACTCGTCGCCGGTGAGCCCGGCCGTCTCGACGCCGTCGACCTCGACGACGATGTCCCCGGGCTCGAGCCCGGCCTCCTCGGCGGGGCTGGCGGGGTGGACCTCCAGGACCTGCGGGCCGAGGTCGGTCCACTCGTAGGCGATGCCGATGCCGCCGGTCCGCTCGATCGGGAACGTGAAGGTCACGACGGCCTCGGTGCCGGGCGTGACCTCGACGGTCGCGAACTGCCGTGCCGTCTCGAGCAACCCATCTTTTCGCCAGCCGACGACCGTGCACGGACCCGGCTCGGCCTGCCACTCCCAGTCGTGGCCGCCACGCACGCGGTCCGCGTCGTTGCAGCGCGCCACCCGCACCACGGCGTCGGGCTCCGGGGTCCCGTCGGCACGGACGGCGTCGACGCGGAGCCACCCGATCGTCGGCGCCACCGCGGGGGGCGCGGGACGTGCAGGCGCGGGCACCGGTTGGAGGGCTCGCACCGCGGCTCCCGCGGTCTCCACCACGGCCGGTCGCGACGCGTCGGCTACGGGCGCGGGCTGGTCGATGGCCGCGGGCCGCCGCCGCGCCACGAGCAGGAGCAGCAGCCCCAGCGCGATGGCCACGGCGGCGTGGCGCCGCGTCACTCGTCCGTATCCGCCGGGAGGAACGCCCGGATCGCGTCGACGGTCTCCTCGATCAGGCCGGTGTCGCCGTCGAACGCGAGGGTCAGGGTCACCGGCGTCTCCTCCGGGCCGGTGAGCAGGGCCGTGAGCTCCTCGTCGGTCAGGCCGGCGACGTCCGCGCCGTCCACGGCCACGACGAGGTCGCCGGGCGCGAGCCCCGCGGCGTCGGCCGGGCTCCCGGGGACGATGTCGTCGATCTCGAGGCCGAGCTCGGACAGATGGTACGTGATGCCGACGCCGGCCGTGACGGCCGCCGGGAACGTGAACGCGAGGCGCGTCTCCTGGTCCGTCGCGATGGTGACCCGCACCATCTCCGGCGGGGTACGCAGCATCCCGTCCGCCCGCCAGGCCACGATCGTGCACGGGCCCGGGTCCATCCGCCACACGGACAGGGCGCCCTGCTCGCGCTGCCGCGCTGGCGGGCAGTTGATCAGCTCGAGGATCGGGCGCGGCTCGGGGGTGCCGTCGTCGCGGGTGCTCGTGATGCGCAGCGTCCCGCGGACGTCCAGCGTGACCATGGGGCCGCCGGTATCATCTGGATCCTCCTCGAGGATCCGCGGGGCAGCCGCGCCGGGCGCGTCGGAGCACAGCGCCTCCGCCGCGTCGGGCACGGTCACCGGCGCGTCCACGCGCGCGATCTCACCGCGCCGGAGCCCGAGCAGGAGGAGGCACATCACCGCGAAGGTCCCCAGGCGTCGAGTCGTCATGCGGCATTCTACCCGGGAACGCCGTCCGTGGCAGCCCTCAATCCCCCTCCGCCTTCCACGGGGGTGGGCTGGGGTGGGGTCGTCGGCCAGGGTTGACCGTCACACTCGCTGTTCCGGACGCCGTTGCACGCAGCCTCGCCACCCCCCTCCCCGACCCTCCCCCGCAAGGGGGGAGGGGGTAAAGCAGCAGGATGGCGGCTGCTTTTCAGAGCGTACGGACCGGCGCCCGGCAACCGATGGCCGCGTGCAGCACCCCAACTTCATGAGCGGGAGAGGAACGCCCTTTCGAGCTCGACCAGCTCCTCCACGAGGCCCGTGTCGCCCTCCATCGCGAGGACGAACTGCACTGAAGTGCCCTCCGGGCCGGTCATGATCTCGGAGAACTCGCGCGGGTTCAGGGCGGTGGCGTCGTGGCCGTCGACCTCCACGATGACGTCGCCTTCCTGAAGGCCGGCTTGCTCCGCCGGGCTTCCGGGCATGACGCCCATCACGAGCATGCCTTCGTCCACGGGCTGCAGGCGGATGCCGATGCCGCCGGTGCGCTCGACCGGGAACGTGAAGGTGGCCTGACTCTCGGCGCCGGCGACGATCTCGACGTCCAACCGGAGCTCTGGCGACTCCAGCAGGCCGTCCCGGCGGATGGCGAGGAGCTCGCACGGACCGGCTTCCACGCGGACCAGGCTCCAGTCCGGGTGGTCCTCTACCAGCATGGCGCCGCCGCAGCGGCCGAACCGGATCAGCGCGTCCGGCTCCCGCGTGCCGTCCGCGCGCACGACGTCGATGCGCAGGAGGCCGGTGTTGTCGGCGATGACCAAGGGCTCCACCGCGGCGGGCTCCTCCGCGACGGGCTCGTCGCCGATCGGGGCGCTCACGGGGGGCGGACGCGGCCGGGAGGCGCGCTGCGTGCTGGCCGGCTCGGGCGGGTCGGCGATAGCGAAGCGCGAAGCGGCTTCCACGGGCGGTCCCGGGCGCAGCCACCAGGCGAGGCCCAGGACGAGGAGCAGCAGCGCGAGCAGACCGGGCCAGCGGCGTCGGAGCATGTCCTGATCCTAACCCGAGTGTACGTCGAGGATGTCTTGTTCCGTCTGGAGCGTGAAGCGCTCGGCCAGCACGGCCAGCAGCGCGGGTCGGACGTCGTTGCCGCGGATGTCGAGGCGGCAGAGGGCGTCGAACGGCCCGGCGAGCAGCGTCGCGACGTCGGCGTCGGTGAGGCCGCACTGGCGCAGGTCGAGCTCCACGAGGCCGGGCGCCAGCGGGAGGCCCGCGAGCACCGCTCCGACGCCGCGGATCCGCGCACGGCGCAGCCCGAGGCTCTCGAGGCGCCGCCCGTCCGTCGCGCGCTCGAGCTGGTCGGAAGACGACAACCCCCGCTCCAGGCGGAGGTGGCGCAGCGCGGGGAGGTCGCTGCCGGCGAGGCCGGCGAGATCCGCGGCGCTCAACCTGCGCTTCGCGAGATAGAGGAGGTGCGGCGCGGCGATCCGGCCGAGCACCGCGGCGGGCCCGTCGAGCGCGAGGCGCTGCAGGCGCGGGAACAGCGAGAGCGTGAGGCCGAGGTCGTGGGGTGGGCCCTCGGAGCGCTCGACGAGGCGGAGATCGCGCAGCGGCCAGCGCGGCCCGCCCGCGAGGATCACCGCCGCGAGGTCGCTGATCGGCGTGATGGCGTCGAGCTCCAGCCGCCCGAGGAACCGCGCCGCCGGGTCGTGGATCAGCCGGCGCAGGTTGCCGAGCACCGAGAGCAGCTCGCCGCCGGGAGCGCGCTCGTCGAGCCGCGCCGCGACGATGAAGCCGAACCACACGTCGAGGCCGCTCGACCGCGAGTACGGGCGTGCGAGCTCCGCCATCGCTTGCTCGTCCCCCGCCAGAGAGCGCGAGAGCCGCTCACCCCGCGGGTCCCCCGTCTCGAGGAGCCAGTCGGCGTACACGGACCAGGCCGTGGGATCCGCCGGGTCCTCGTCGACGGCGCGCTCGGCGGCCGGTATGGGAAGGATCGAGGATTCACGGCGATATCCGAGCGCGAGCCGCGACGCGATGGTCCGGTCGGCTTCGAGCAGGGCGGCGGCCCGCGTGCCGTACGTGCGCGAGCGGAGCTCCCCCGAGCGGCCGTCCTGGCCGTGGCGGAGCACCACGGTGGCGTCGTGCCGCCGGATCTCCCACCACCACCGGTTGCCGAGCGCGTCGTCGTGCACCAGGCGGACCGACTCGACGCCCTCCGCTGTCGCCATGTCCGGATCGTATCCGCGTCGCTACCGGAGCGCCCGGTCCAGATCGTCCACGAGGTCGTCGGCATCCTCGATACCGATGCTGAGACGCACCAGATCGGGCGGGAGGCGCCGGGCCCCGGGGTCGATGCTCGCGTGGGACATCGTGCACGGCAGGCACACGGTCGAGCGCAGGCTCCCGAAGCTCACGCACGTCGAGAACCGGCGCAGATCGTTGACGATCGCCGCGGACCGCTCGAGGGAGCCGGTGGTGAACGACACGAGCACTCCGGGCCCGCTCGCCTGGCGGGCGTGGACGGCGGCGCCCGGGTGGTCGGGGAGGCCGGGCCACGCGACCCACGGGACCCGCTCCACGAGGTGGCGCGCGACGACGCCCGCGGTCACCTGCTGGCGATCGAGGCGGATCCCCAGCGTACGCATCC
>CAMCWU010000307.1 GCA_945882675.1 Klebsiella pneumoniae
GTCTCCGCCGGCGGGCGCGGCGCCGGCGCGCGCGGGGGCGGCCGGCGTGGCGGGCGCGCCGGTGCGGGAGTTGCGGCGGTTGGCGGCGGTTCCGCCGGGGGGCGTGCGGCTCCCGCCGGCGCCGGACGAGAGCTCGGTGAGGACCGTGGCGACGTCCGTGGCCTTCGCGTGCTCGAGCCGGACCACGTGGATCTGGGCGCGGTTCAGCGGGTCCACGTCCTGGTCGAGCTGCGCGACGAGCGTGCGCACGGCGTCCAGGCCCTCCGGGTTCGCGAGCACGATCAGCGAGTTCGTCCGCTCGTCATCGATGACCTTGGCGATGAACTTGCTCTCGTCACCGGCCGTGACCGCGCCTTCGTCCGCGGACGGCGCCGGGGTCGGCGTGCGGCGGCTGGCGCGGGTGGGCCGCGCGGGCGTCGACGAGGAGGAGGTCGAAGACGACGTGGACTCCGCCGTGCCGTACAGGGCCTCGATGATCCCCTTGACGTCGGCCGCGGACGCGAACTTCAGCGGGATGATCTCGAGCGTGGCGCGCGGGGCCTCCACGTCGAGCTGGTCCATGATCTTGAGCATCTTGCGGATATTCGTGCCGGTATCCGTGATGATCAGCGTGTTGCTGGGCTGGTAGGCGACGATCTTGCCTTCCGCGCTCTTCATGCCGTCGATGACCTTGCTCACTTCCGACGCCGACACATTCGAGAGCGTGATGAGCTGCGTCACGTAGTTCTCGGTCTGCGGCACGCCGCGGCCGATGCCGACCTGGATCGGGCGGTTTCCCGCTTCAGACAGCTTGACGATGCGGTAGAGGTTCCCGCCGCTGTCGTAGGTCGTGTAGCCGCTCGCCTCCAGCGCCGAGATGAACGCCTGCCAGGCCAGGGCCGCCGGGATCGGGTGGTGCCCGATGAGCGTGACCTTCTTGCCCTCGAGCTCCTTCTTGTCGGAGATGAGGAAGTTCCGCCGGGTGCTCCGGGCGAAGAAGTCGAGCAGGGTGTACAGATCCTGCTCGACGAAGTTCAGCGTCACCTCGTCCGCCTGGCCGATCGCGGGCGGGGTCTGCGGGTTCGGGTCGCCGATGATGAGCTCGCCCTCCCCGGGGGCCAGCGCCGGGGGCGGGGGCGCGGACGTGGGCGGGGCGGCCGAAGTGGGGGGCGCGCCGCCGGGGGCGGGGTTGCCGGGGGTCGCCGGAGCCGCCCCGGGGGCCGCGCCGGGGGCGTCGGCGCCGGGGGTGGCTGCCGGGGGCGTGGTGGTCGACGGGCCCGTCGGGACGGACGGGGGGCGAACCGGCCCGAACGGGCGGGGGGTCGTCGGGACGGGGGCTTCGGGCTCCGGATCCTGGGCGAGCGCGGGCGTCGCGCAGGCGAGCGCCACCAGGAGCACCATTCGAAGGGAGGGACGGGTCACGATGTTTGAACTCTTGCGTGAGAGGTCGGTTCTGGCGTCCACGGGGTCGTGACGGCGCCGCTGCTCGTGCAGCGGGCTCGCGGCCTAGCGGACTTCGTAGTCGAGCGTCATCTTCTGCCCGCGCCGGGTCACCTCGATCTGCATCGGCCCGGGGGCCCCGCCGCCCGAGAGCGACGCGCCGGCGCCCATGGCCGCCTGCATGGAGTTCAACGGCGTGCCGTTGATCGAGTTGACGACGTCGCCGTTCTTGATGCCGAGGGCGTCCGCGAGCGTGCCGCGACGGATGGCCGAAAGCCGGTACCCGTCGTACTCGCCGTCCGGCCCGCGGTGGAGGAGCGCGCGGCCCATGGTGGCGAGCTGGGACGGGTCCGCCATGTACTTCGCGAGGGTCTCCTTCGAGATCGCGTACTTGTTCTCGCCGAGGGACTCGACGCCGAACTCGCCCGAGCCGGCGGCCGCGACGGGCTCTTCCCCGCCGGAGACCGGGATCGGGGCCTCCTGCTCCATGAGCAGGTACGACTCGCCGCCGTCTGCGCCGCGGATCTTGACGCGGCTGACCTCGATGTCGACGATGCGCGCGCCGGTCCCGCGGATCTCGTCGCCGATCGCGTAGCCGGCCGACCCGGCGTCCCCGGCGATGAGCGCGGAGCTGAACTGCATCGGGCTCGCCACCATGGTCGCGAGCAGCTTGAGCTTGAGGTCCGTGACGGCCACGCCGTCCGCACCCGCTTGCGCCGCGGGGTTGTAGGCGGCGATGTACGCGGCGTCGAAGATGTTCCGGCGCCGGATCCCGTCCAGATAGGTCTCCTGCGACATGGCGCGCGGACGCGCCACCGGGCCGTCCACGGCGGACGCCACGAGCGGGCTGCTCCGCGGAGCCTCCATCAGCTCGGTCGGAGCGATGATTCGGCCGAGGACGAGGTTCATCCCGGACGCCAGCCCCGCGGGGAGGAGCGTGGTCACGACCAGGAGCAGAGCCAGGGAGCCGAAGCGCTTCACCGCGGGACACTCCTCGGACGGGGAGCCGTCCGCACAGGTAACTGCATGTATCGTGCCAGGAGCCCCGCTCCCAGCGCCACCCGCCGTCCATCGCTCCGAGGCCGATCTACGGCGTGCGATCTCCCCTCTCGATGCGCACCCGGCGACAAGCTGTCAACGCGCGCGGAGCCGCACCCCGGCGCGTGACAGGATGTCAATCGCCGCGGGGAGTCGGCGCGAGCCCGAGGGCGTCGCGCACCGCCGGGTGCGGCGAGGCCTCGAGGGCGCGCGTGGCCATCCCGAACCGGACGGAGTGCGGCGCAGCCGGCTCCCAACCTCGGATCGCGGCCGCCAGGGCGTCGGGATCCTGCTCGGCCCACTGCCGGAGCAGGCGCGCGTTCATCCCGAGGGTGTCGCGCAGCAGGACCTCGACCCGCGGCCGATCGAACGGGACGTGCGTGCGCCACGCGGCCCACACGGCCCATGTGCGCTCGCGCTGGTACTCGAACACGAGGCGGACCGCGAGCTCGGGATCCACCAGCGGGCCGGGCTTCAGGCTCGCGGCCAGCCGCGCCAGGGTGTTGGCCGCGGCGCGACCGGGCGGGCCGGGGACCCGAACGCGCTCCATCGCCTCGATCCAGGCGTCCTCCGCCGGGACTACGCCCTCCCACGCGGACTGCGACAGCGTGGTGATCGCGGCCTTCTGCACGGCGGCGCGATCGTCGAGCAGGTCCACCAGCACGGCGTGCACCTCGTCCACGAGCCATGGCGGCGACACGTCGGTGATCCGGACCTCCTTGAGCGTCACCGCCAGGCGCCGGCGGACCTTGAAGTCGGTGTCGGCGGCCAGGTTCGCGAGCAGACCGGGCGGGAAGACGGGCGGGGCCTCCGCAGGGAACGGATCGGACGCCGTGTGGCGGAGGAACGGCAGGACCGCGTCCACCAGGGCGCGCCGGACGAGCGGGTCCGGGTGGTCCACGAGCGTCCAGAGCCGCTCGAGCATCCCCGGGCTCGGCGCGGCGATCTCGTGGGCGCCGTCCCGCACGAGCAGCGCGCGCACGACGGCGGCGGTAGGCGCATCGAGCGCCGCGATCTCCACGGCGCGCGCGGCGTCGGGCGCGAGGATCCACGCGAGGCCGGTCTCGCCGGGCTCCACGATCGTGTCACCGACGAGCGTCCACGCGGGATCGCCCGCCCAGCGGAAGGTCACGGGGCCGGTCGCAGGGCACGCGATCGTGGACGGCCCGGGCACGCACAGGCCAGCAGCGCCATCCGCGGCGAAGTCGGACACGGAGCCCGCGCCGCGATGGACGCCGACGCGGAGCACCGCGGTCTCCGCCGCGAGGGTCGGGGGGATCCACCACATGCCCGCAAGATGCCACGTCGCGCGCCAGACGGCGAGCGGGGGGTTACGCGACTCGGAGGACGCCCATGCCCACTCTCCCTGAAGCGCTGCTCCTGCTCGCCCTCGATCCGCGAAAGGGCCTCGTTCACTCCGGGGCGTTCCTGGCGATTGATCACGGTCTCCGCGCCGCAGCCCTCGCGGAGCTGCGGAGCCGTGGCGTGGTGCGCACGCGGGGCGGGGAGATCGCGCGAACCGACCGGCCGCTCGCGGGAACCGGCTCGCGCACGCTCGACACGGTGGCGACTGCGCTCCCGGACCGCGGGACCGTGGACGAGCGACTGGACGATCTGCGCGTGGCGCTCCCCGCGATCCGAGACGGACTGACGGTGGAGCTGCGCGAAGCCGGGGTGCTCCGCGGGACCGCCTTCTCGCCGACCCCGAATGTGCTGCCCGGGATCACGGCGTACGAGCTCGTGGACGCCGCGCTCGTGCCGGGCCTTCACGCGCAGCTCGCGGCCGCAGTCCGCACGGGCGAAGCGATCTCACCGCGGGACGGCACGCTCGTAGCGCTCGTCGTGGCGTGCAACCTGGATCGCATCGTCTTCCCTGGCCACATCCGCGCAGATGCCAGGAAGATCGCCGATTTCGTGGCGCAGAAGGACTCGCTCGTGAAGGCCGCGCGGGCGGCGATCCAGCGGGCAGAAGGGAACGAGTAGTCGGCGATCGGCCTACATATTGGG
>CAMCWU010000308.1 GCA_945882675.1 Klebsiella pneumoniae
AGGAGCGCCCCCGACGCGCCGAAGCCGTCGTACGGGGCGGCGCCCTCGATCGCGGCGGCCACGCGGACGGTCGGGAACACCTGATCGATGACGTAGACGCGGCCGGGCGCGTACACATCTCCCGGCGCCCCGACGACGAGGTCCGCCAGGCCGTCCCCCGTGATGTCGCCGCTGGCCGACACGATCATCGCGCCGAGCTGATCGTCCGCGTCGCCGAGGGCGAAGTACAGCGTGTCCTGCAGCGAGAACTCGCCGGGCTGCACATCGTTCACGATGTACACACGCCCGGAGTCCGGGCCGTTGAAGCGGGAGAGCGGCGAGCCGATCGCCACGTCGTCCCGGCCGTCCCCGTCGAGATCCCCGGGCGAGGAGACGGCCTCTCCTACGCGGGCTTCCTCCTCTTCGCCGTAGGCCATGAGGTACGCGTCGGCTGCTGCGCTGTCGGAGTTGATGCGCCCGGTGAACACGAGCGCCGCGCCGGTGCTCGTCGGGGGAGCGGCCCGCGGCGCGCCCACCAGCAGGTCGTCGAAGCCGTCTCCGTTTACGTCCCCGCCGCGGGCGACGCTCGTTCCGAGCTCCCAGAAGTTGCCGCCCTGGATCTCGAACGCGGTCTGCCCGAGCGGGCCCGGGCTGCACTTGTCGCTCGTGATGTAGATGGCGCCCACGCGGTCGTAGGTCGCAAGGTCCTGGTACCGCGCGCCCATGGCGAAGTTCGGGCGTCCGTCCCCGTCTAGATCTCCGACGGACGCGACGGACCAGCCGGCGTAGTCCTCCTCGCCCAGGCCCTCCATCTCGCACGGGACGGTGGACAGGTTGGTGATGCGTGGGAGCGGGTCGCGCGGGTACCCCTCTGGCGGGGGCCCGGGGCCTTCCACCAGGTAGATGGCGCCGGCGTTCACGGCGGGGCTCGCGTGGCCGGTCGCGCCGATCATGAGCTCGGCCGAGCCGTCGAAGTTCGTGTCCTCGCTGCCGGCCACCGACCAGCCCGAGGCAGAGTCGGCCTCGAACCCGTCGATCATCCAGTCCGCGGTCGCGAGGGAGCGCTCCCCGAAGCAGTCGCTGCGCGTCGCCGCGCCGCCGTCGCAGTCGTTGAGCTCGCGGTCGCCGCAGGTCTCGGGCGCGCCCGGATAGCTCGCGGCGTTGGCGTCGTTGCAGTCGACGCCGGAACCGGCTGCGTTGCCGTCGAAGCCGTCCCCGTCCTGGTCGTCGTCTTCCGTGGCCGGGTCGCAGTCGTTGTCCACGTCGTCGTACCAGATCTCGTCCGCGCCGGGGAAGGCGCTCGCCTCCCCGTCGTCGCAGTCGTCGCCGCCGGCCTGCGAGCCGAGGAAGCCGTCCCCGTCCGCGTCGCAGACGGAAGCGCAGTTCGGGTCTGCGCAATCCTCGAGCAGGTCCCCGTTGTCGTCCGCGCCGTTCAGGCAGTCCTCTTCGCAGCCGGCGGAGCAGGACGCGTCCGCGCAGTCGACCTGGCCGTCGCCGTCGTCGTCCTCTCCGTTCGTGCAGTCCTCCACGCACTGGCTGGCGCACTGGGGATCGGCGCAGTCCGTATAGCCGTCGCCATCGTCATCTTCGGCGTTCGAGCAGTCTTCTGCGCCGTCCTTGCCGTTCCCGCAGCCGCACCCTGCCAGGCAGAGGGCGAGGAACAAGCACAGCGGCGATCGGAGCATCGGGAGGCGCACCATGTCCATGGATATCAGATCCGGGACCGATCCGCCCACCTTCTGCGCTACCGCCCGCTTGTCAGGAGCGCGAGTCCGGGGACGAAGGTGCGCGCCAGCGCTTCGCCCCACAGCACGTACACGATCCCGCCGAACGCGAGGCTCGGCCCGAACGGAAGCCAGATCCTGCGCCGTACGACCGCGATGCCCACGAGGCCGCCCGCCGCCCCCGTGAGCGAAGCGATCAGCAGGACCACGAACGCGCCCGGGACCGCGCCGAGCGCCGCGCCGAGGAGCGCGAAGAGCTTCACGTCGCCCCACCCGAGGGCCTCGCCGCCGGTGAGCCAGCCCGCTGCCCACGCGACGATCCCGAGGGCGCAGCCGGCGAGCGCCGCGCCGACGACGGAAGCCCGCCACGAGATGGCGAGGGGGCCGTCGTAGCCGAGCGCGCCGAGCGCCACCACGCCGAGGATGGCGACCGGCACGGCCCAGGAGCTGGTCTGATCCGGGATGATCCGGCGCCGCACATCCGAGTACGCCGCGATCACGAGGTCCATAACGAGGGCGAAGTACAGCGCGGCCGCGACCAGGTGCGCGGCGTCGAGCTGGGCGGGCCCGGGGACGAACCGCCGCCACACCAGGAACGCGAGGAGGCCGCCCAGGAGCTCTACGAGCGGGTAGGTCGGCGGGATCGGCGCCGCGCAGTCCCGGCATTTCCCGCGGAGGATCACCCACGAGACGACGGGGATGTTGTCGCGCGGCCGGACCGGCGCGCCGCAGCGGGGGCACGCGCTCCCGGGGAGCAGGCTCCGATCGTCCGGGAGCCGGAGGATCGCCACGTTCGCGAAGCTCCCGATCACGAGGCCGATGAGCACCGCGGTCACGTGGTAGAGCCACCAGATCTCGATCAACCGGCCTCCGAGCACGCTTCGAGCACACGCGCGACGTCTTCGTCCGCGAGGCCGTCGTGCACGGGGAGCGCGAGGAGCTCGCCGCACAGCGCGCGGGCGACGGGGGTGTCGCCGCGGGCCCGCCCCCTCAGCGCAGGTTGATCGCCGAGCGGCTTCGGATAGTACACCGCGGTCTCGATCCCGCGGGCGGCGAGGTGGTGGCGCAGCCGGTCCCGCTCGGGCGCCCGGACGACGTACTGGTGGACCGGGCTACCCGGGGATCGGCGTAGCGCGCGGATCTCCGGCGGGAGGCCTGCGTCGTATGCGGCGGCGATCGCGCGGCGGCGTGCGACGCGGTCCGCCAGCGCGGGCGCGTGCCCGAGCAGGACCGCGGCCTGGATCGCGTCCAACCGCGAGTTCCGCCCCACGGCGCCCGCCACCGGCTCGTGGTGGTGGCCGCCGGCCGCTCCGTGGGATCCGAGCAGGCGGATGCGCGAGAGCAGCTCCGGATCGTCACCGACGACGAAGCCGCCGTCTCCAGCGCCGCCCCACGTCTTGGTCGGGTACGTGCTGATCGCCGTCAGGATCCCCGTCGAAGCCGGCGGATCCGCGCCGATGGCCTGGGCGGCGTCGTCGAGGATCGGGACGTCGCACGCGGGGTGCGCCGCGAGCGCGCCGAACAGGTGCACGGGCACGATCGCGCGGGTGCCGGGCGTGATCAGGTTCCCCGCGGCGTCCGGGTCGAGGCAGCCGTCGTCCGCGAGCACGTCCGCGATGACCGGGACCGCCCCGATCGCGCACACCGCGCCCGCCGTGGCGAAGAACGAGAGCGCGGGGACGATCACTTCGTCCCCCGGGCGCACGCCGAGCGCCTGCAACCCGAGGATCAGGGCGTCCGTCCCGCCGTTCACGCCGACGGCGCCCGCCCGGCCGCACCAGCGCGCGACGAGCGCCTCCACCTCCGCGACCCACGGCCCGCCGATGTACGCGCCCGACCGGAGCACGGCGAGGACCCGCGCTTCCACGTCGTCCGCGACCGCTGCGTGGCGCGCGGCGAGATCGCTCATCCGAACCGGTCTCTCGTGCGTAGGGCTCACGTTGAGCAGACGATCTCGAGGAGGCCGAGGGCGTCGAACAGGTCGTCGAGCAGCGTCGGGCCCTCGGGGCACTCCTTGGCTTCGAACCTGCCGGATACCTCTGCCTGCGGGAAGCTGTACCAGCCGTCGAGCCGGTCGCCGTCGAGCCGGTCCACGCCGACCTGGCCGCCGTCCCCCAGGAACGGCCAGAGCTCCGCGCCGCCCTCCATCGGCGCATACGCCCGGTTGATCCCGTCTACGTACAGGACGCCGGCCTCCACCACCGCGAAGTACGACGCGCTCGCGAAGGGCGCCGTGATGTCCCCGAGCTCGTCGTCCGGCAGGACGGTGCGGCCGGGATACAGGCCTTCCACCGACCCGATCGGCTGGCGCAGGTCCAGGAGCACATGGCGCGCGCCCTCCCGGCAGGCCGCCGTGACGAGCTCGAGCTCGGTGAGGGCGATCTCCGCCGGATCGTCGCCCGTCAGGTCCAGGGCGCACGGGAAGTCGCTCGTCGAGAGCGCGACCGCGATCCGCTCGCTGCCGTCGTCGAACGCCACGCGCTGCCACCAGGCGGTGCGGAGCGGCTCGTGGCCGTCCCGCCACTGGATCTCGCCGGGCGCGCACGCGGCGAGCCCGGTCAGGAGGCACAACGGGGACAGGACGGGACACCGCGGGCTCATGCCGAGAAGATAATATGTTAGAATAGGATGCGGTCGTCGGTCGTCTCCACTTCCCTGTGCACGCCAGAGGTGTGACGATGCTGTTCCTGCTGCTCGCGTCGCTGCTGTCCGGCTCCGCCGACGCCAGGCCGTCGGGTCACGGTGGAT
>CAMCWU010000309.1 GCA_945882675.1 Klebsiella pneumoniae
GAACGCCGCGGTGTGGAAGACCCCGCTGCCGGTCCACAGCAACCTGTTCCCCATGCGCGAGAAGGGCACGCACATCTTCGGGAACTACGCGCCGCCCGGCCTGAAGGTCTACGGCCCGGAGGGCGAGCTCCACCAGATCCGCCACGTCAAGCAGGCGGGACATTACGCCTTCGACCGGGAGTTCCTCTACGTCGGCGTGGCGCTGGGATCCGGCGCGCCGGACCCGCAGACCATCGACATCGTCTTCGACAAGGCGACGCAGATGGAGAACGCGCTCAACCAGGCGCACTCCGGCCGTGAACCTGCGCAGTTCGTCCATCGGACTCTGACCATCGACGAGACGTCGTACACCGGCCTCCTGCTCCCTGCCCCCGCGAAGATCAGCTTCGACACCCAGGTCCCGAGCAACGGCGTCTTCACCACGCGCGGGACCGTCGTCCCCCCGGCTATCCGCGTCGCGGAGACGTCGGACGGCGCCGAGTTCGTGCTGGAGGTGACCGCTGACGGCGCCACGACGGAGGTCGGGCGGCAGCGCCTGGCCGTCGCGGACTGGGCGGATATCCGCTTCGATCTCGCGAAGTGGGCGAACCGCACCGTCACCGTGACGCTCCGGACCGAGCCGGGTGCCACCCCCGACCTCGACTACGTGTTCCTGGAAGAGCCGACGATGTACACGCCGAGCGCGCACCCGAAGCGCGTCGTCCTCGTGTTCGTCGACACGCTGCGGCGCGACCACCTGGGCATGTACGGGTACGAGCGGCCGACGAGCCCGCGCCTCGACTCCTGGGCCAAGAACGCCGCGATCTTCGACGACGCCCGCACCGTCGCGCCCTGGACGCTCCCGTCGGCTCGCGCGACCCTCACCGGCGCCCAGCCCGAGATGTGGTTCGAGACGCCGACCCTCGCGCAGCGTCTGTCGGAAGCCGGCTTTCAGACGCAGGCCATCGTCACGAACGCGTTCCTTTCGCAGACCTTCGACATGCACAAGGGGTGGAGCCGGTACGAGTTCCTGATGGAGAACCCGGCCGGGGAGGTCGTTCCGAAGCTGACGGCCGAGCTCGAGGCCCACCCGGACCGCGACATGGCCGTGATGATCCACCTGATGGAGCCGCACATCCCGTACGACGAGCCGTTCCTGTACCAGTCGATCTTCGCCGGCGCCCAGCCCGCTGCGCTGAAGGAGCCGAGCCGGCGGGAGCTCCTGAAGATCGCGCCCTCCGATCCGGCGCTCCCCGAGATTCGGCAGTACGTGATCGACCGGTACGACCAGAATATCCGCGTGGTGGACGACGCCGTGGCCGGCCTCATCGCCGCCGCGGGGCCGGACGCCACCGTCGTGCTGTTCAGCGACCACGGCGAAGAGTTCTGGGATCACGGGCACTTCGAGCACGGCCAGTCGTTCCACGACGAGCTCCTGCGCGTCCCGCTGGTCGTCCGCAGCCCGAACCTCCCGGTGGGCCGCGTCGCCGCGCCGGTGAGCCTGCTCGACGTGACGCCCACGGTCCTCGAGCTCGCCGGCCTCCCGCACGACGCGAAGACGGGGATCTCCCTGGTCTCCGCCGCCTGGGGCGACTCCGGCGCCGCCGAAGCGCTGGCCGCGCGCCCGCAGGCCTTCGGCCGCCCCCTGTACGGCCCCGAGGGCAGCGCGCCGAGCCTCGACGGCTGGGGCGTCTACACGGACGGCCACAAGTGGTGGCAGCGCGGAGGCACGCAGGTCCTCTACGATCTGCGTACCGACGCGGTCGAGGGCCACAGCGCGATCGACGGCGCAGACGTCGCCGCGTACCCCACCGCGCTCGCGGAGGCGCTCGGGCGCGAGGTCGTCCCGGCGTGGCGCATCGTCCTGCGAAACGGCAGGAACCTGCAGGAAAGCCGGCTGACCGTCACGGCGCCGGGCGGCGTGAAGCTCGCGTGGAACAGCTACGACCCCCGCGGCGAGTTCGAGAAGACGAAGCCCACGGTGGACGACGCGGGCGCCATGGTGCTCGTCCAGGACAAGGGCGACCCGATCCCCCCGGCGATCTATGTCGTCCCGAACGGCGATCCGCGCCAGATCGCGGGCCTGGCGGTCCAGCTCACGTCGGCCGGCCTCGACCTGAACGGCGGCTTCACCGACCCCGCGCAGCCGCCGCCGGCCAGCGTGCCCTTCGCCACGAAGGAGGACACTTTCCTCGAGATCGGGGACGCGGGCTTCGGGGCCACGGTGCAGCTCGTGTGGGTCGCGACGCCGGGCGGCGTGGCGGTGTCCGGCTACTCGGAGGAGATGCGGGCGGAGCTCGAGGAGCTCGGGTACCTCACGCCCGAGGAGTGACCGGGATAGGTGACCCGCCCCGAGGTGCCCGTGCCGCAGCGACCCGACCCCCAGGCCCTCGCGGTCGACACCTTCCGCGGGTGGCTCGCGCGCCCGGCGCCGCTGGACCGCATGTTCTCCGGCCGCCAGAAGTCCGAGAAGTGGGCCCAGGACCTGGGCAAGGCGGTGTGGACCCGGCTCGACGCCATGGTGCGCTTCGGCGTGCTGTTCTCAGCGGCCCGCGGGCGCGACCCGCACGGGCTCACCGATCCGGGGAAGGTCCGGCGCGCGCTGCTCGATCTCGGGCCGCGCGAGCTGGCCGAGGCCGTGGACGGGACGCCCCCGGCCTGGCTCACCGACGGGAAAGCGCGCCTGGAAGACGGTGATGCCGTGGAGCGGTGCGCCGCGCACGGCGTGCCCGCGTGGTGGGCGCCTGCGCTCGAGGCCCGGTTCGGCGACCGGCTGGATGCGTTCCTCGCGGCGCAGGATCGGCGGCCGCCGCTCTGGGCGCGCCTCGCGCGGCGAGAAGACGCCGCGAAGGTGACGGATTCGCTGGTGCGCGACGGGCTCCGACCCACGGTGGACGCCGGCGGGTTCAGCCTGCGCGTGGACGGGAACCGCGCGATCCAGGGGACCGAGGCCGCCCAGAACGGCTGGATCGAGGTGCAGGATCTCGCGAGCCAGCGCGCCGGCGAGGCCGTGCCGCTCGCGCCGGGCGCGCACGTGTGGGACGCGTGCGCCGGGGCCGGCGGCAAGACGCTGCTCCTGGCCGGGCGGCTCGCCGGGAAGGGGGCCGTCTACGCGTCGGATGTGTCGCGCGACAAGATCGAGATCCTCAAGAAGCGCACGGTGAACGCCGAGTGGCAGAATATCCGCACCAGCGTGTGGGACGGCACCGCTCCCCGTCGCCTCCCGCGCGAGGCGCCCGACGGCTTCGACTCCGTGCTCGTGGACGCGCCGTGCTCGTCGTCGGGTACGTGGCGGCGAAACCCAGACGCGAAGCTCCGGTTCGGGCCGGACGAGGGCAACGGCCTGGCGGCGCTGCAGCTCCAGCTCATCACGAACGCGGCGCCGTCGGTCAAGCCGGGCGGCGCGCTCACCTGGGCCACCTGCAGCTGGGATCGCGCCGAGGACGAGGACCTGGTCGCCAGGTTCGTCGCCGCGAACCCCGAGTTCACGGTGGAGCGCTCGAAGCTCCTCGGCCCGCCGGAGCTCGACTCGGACACGCTCTTCGTGAGCGTGCTACGCCGCGCATCCGCCTAAATGGTGAACCCGATATGGGCACCGACGATCAGCGCCTCGTCCGGTGACGGGATGCTCTCGTCGGTCTCGCCGATGAACTGGCCGCCGAAGTGCACGCCGAAGTCGACCTTCGGGATGGCGCGCACGTCGAGCGCCACGCCCGCGTCGAACCCGAACGCGCCCTGCGAGACGGTCGGGGCGAACGGCACGACGAGGTGGCTGTACACGCCGATCTCGAGCCCCTTGCCGAGGAACAGCGCGCCGCCGACCTTGGGCGCCGTCATCTCGCCGTTCGTGTAGTAGGTCACGCCGATCTCCGGGATCAGCCGGCCGATCGTGAACCCGATCGAGTACCCGATCTTCAACCCCACGCCGATGCCGGGCGGGACCGCCGCGTCGAGCGGGAACCCGTACTCGACGTCGGCGCCGAAGCGGACGCCGCTCTCCGCCAGCGCGGAGCCGGGCAGGGCGAGGGCAGCGAGCAGGAAGGCGGCACGACGCACGGGGACCTCCAACGAGGGGGAGTATAGCCCGCAGCGGGAGGGCGGGGTCGTTCGTGAGACACCGGTGGAGGCCCGCTCCGTTCCCGATCCCGCCGTTCGCGTGGTCGTTCCCGTTCCCGTTCCCCGTTCCAAGTCGAGCGGTGGGGCCGCGACGGCTGCCCTCATGCCCCCTCCCCCTTCACGGGGGAGGGCTGGGGTGGGGGTCGTTGGCAAGGATGAACCTATGCATTGGCCGCTCAAGGCGACGCGATGGCGCTCCCGCCACCCCCCTCCCCGACCCTCCCCCACAAGGCTGAGGATCCTACACATCGTGAGCAAAGCTGGTTGCTGGCCGACTGCTGCCGCGTGATCTGGGTGAACCGGAGGCGCGATGCTGCAGAAGACTCCCTCGGCGGCCGCT
>CAMCWU010000310.1 GCA_945882675.1 Klebsiella pneumoniae
GGTGACCCGCGAGGCGGGGAGCCCGGTCAGCGGGTCGAACTCCACGATCTGCGACGGCGCACCGTAGCTCCAGCACGCGGGGTGGGCCCGATTGATGAGGACGCGCCCGTTGTCGAGGTAGTCCACATCTCCGAGCGTGCCTTCGTACCAGCCATCGTCGGCGAAGGTCCAGAGCAGACGGGCGACCATCGCGCTCGTGTCGAGCTCGTATTCCGATGCGCGCGAGTACCCGCGATTCCACCCGTTGTCGTAGAACAACACGCGATCGCCATCGATCTCGAGGCCGTGCTGGCACTGGCTGAACTCGAAGGGGTCGAGCTCCAGGCCGCCGGCATCCACGAGCGAAAAGTCACCTCCGGCGCCGAGGATCCACTCGATGTGCCCAGCCACCGGGTCGATCTTGAGCACCCAGCCGTAGTAGCAGAGCGACAGGTAGATCTTGTCGACGCCGTTCTCCACCTTCACGTCGACGAAGTTCGCGTGCCACACGTCGCCGTACGCGCCGCCGGCCGTCAACTCACCAGTGTCCACCGCGGTTTGCGAGGTGTACTCCCAGGAGACGACCCCGGTCACCGGGTCGTGGGCGCGCACCGCGAAGCCCTCGAACACGCTGCCGTTGTACACCGTATCTTGGAGTTCGAGCGTGACGATTCGCCCGTCGTCGATCATCTTGCCATCGTGGTGGAACGAGGTGCTCGCGTAATCGAGCAGGGCCTCGGACGCGTAGGTCTCGCCCTCCCAGATGTCGAGGATGCGCGGGCGGGCCTCGGCGCTGATCCCGCCGCCGAACACGAAGGTGTCGTCACCGTGATACCGTGCTTCGACGCCGACGTTTACCGGGGGCAGCGCGTGCCAGAACCGCGGCCGACCGTCGGGGTCGACGAGCTGCAGGAAGCCGCCGTCGTAGGCACAGGCGCCGCCCGGCTTGGTGTTGAACAGCGTGTAATCGCCGGTCATGCCCAGGATCGGGTCGACCCACACGCTCACCGGCGCGAGGCCTTGGGGGGAGCCGCCGACCGAGAGCGCCACCGAGGGCAAAGCGGCCCCGCTGCGCGGGCAGATCGGCGCGGCCGTGCAGATGTACTCGGTGTCGGGAAGCAGGGCCGAGAACTGGAAGACGTGCTCGGTTCCGCCAAGATCCTCGAGAAGGTGCGCCTCGGTGGTGTCGGCAGCGGCGATACAGCGCGCGGCGACCGGCACCGAGACGCTGGTGGTGACGAGGAGCTCGTACTGGTTGACCATCCGGCCGCGGTCGGCGACCAGCGACTCGACGACGACGAGCTCGCTCTCCGCGCACGCATCCGCCGGGGGTTCCCCGGTCTCGGACGGGACCGTCGGCTCGGTCGGCAGCGTGTCGGGGTCGGTGTCGTCGGGGGTGTCGATCGGCGGGCTCGAGGTATCCTCGGGCCATTCCGCAGGTTCAACCACGACCGTGATGCAAGCAACCAGCCAGAACCACCCCATGACACCCCCACACCCTCGCGGGCTGCTCGAGCCCGTGGTGCGACAGGTTAACCGTGACGGGCCGCTGCTCGCCATGCCTTTCGCAAGAGGTGCCCGTGATCCAACTCCTCGGTACTCGTACCTCGCCGTTCGTCCGCCGGGTGCGGGTCGTCGCGCACGAGCTGGGCGTGGCGATCGAGCTCCTCGACAGCACCACCGAGGCGGGACAGGTGCTGGAGCGGGAGTGGTCGCCGATCCGCAAGATCCCGGTCGCCCGGTTCGGCGACGAGGTGGTGCTCGATTCGCACACGATCATCGCGCGTCTGCTCGCCCTTGCGGGTCCCGCGCCGGACGCCGGGCTGCGCGTCGACCAGAGCCCGTGGGAGCTGCGGGTGGGGCACGTGATCGACGGCGCCCTCGACGCCGCGATCAACGCCTTCTACCTTCGCAAAGACGGAGCGAGCGCGACGACTCTGCCCTATCTCGGCAAGCAGGACGAGCGGGTGGACGCAGCGTTGGCCTGGCTGGCCGCGAACTGGCGGCCACAGGCGTTCGGGGTCACCGAGCTCGCGGCGATCACCGCGCTCGACTGGATGCGGTACCGCGCGGTGCGGGACGTCGAAGCCGTGCCCGAGTTCGCCTCGTTGCTGGCGCAGCACGCCGACCGGCCGTCGCTGGCATCCACCCGCCCGGGGGCTTGACGCGGTCAGGACTCGGGCGCTGGGACGACCGGCGGCGGGTCGGGAGGCAACATCCTGCCGAGCCAGCCCGGCCTGGTGGGCCGATAGACGACGAAGAGTCACGCTGCACGCCCTTCCACCTCAGCGCTGGCGGTTGACCCGAAAACAGGCGTGGGAGGGGGCGCGAAGGCGTCGTAGCGCACCTGCGGGCGGAACCGTGCTAGACTTTCGGCGGAGGCGCCATGACCATCGCGCTACTGCTCGCGACCCTCGCGCATGCCGAAAACTGCAGGTTCGTGGCGGAGACCACCGTCTACGAGGGCCAGGGGGCCGGCGACAACGGGCCGTTCGAGCTGCGCTGGTCCGACGCGCACACCCAGGGCCACTGGGACGAGGAGGTCCCCACCGACGGACCGGAGTACCGCGCGCGGGTGACGAGCGGCGCCGTCACGCTCGGCGGAGCGGTCGAGCTCCAGTTCTTCCAGCCCTCCTGGTTCCTCGACACCTTCGTGTTCACCGGCACGCTCTCGGCCGACGGCGTCACGCTCGAGGGGATCATGGACGGCTATCCGTTCACCGCGAGCGGCGAGACGACCTGCCTCGATCTCGACGGCCTGGTCGGTCGGTGGAAGCTCGGTGAGAACAAGCAGATCGTGCCGGGCTGGCCCCCGGGCTCGCCCGACGCGATCCGCGGCGAGTCCCCCCTGGTCGATCCGCTGGACCCGACGCGGATCCTGGACGGCGCCTGCGGCGACGCGTACCACTTCGGGGGAGGCAGCCGCCTGCAGGTCGCCGACGACGCCGCGCTCGCGCCCGAGCACGTCACCGTCGAGGCCTGGGTGCGGGCGGACGGGAGCCCCGGGCAGAACCGCTACGTGGTCGCCAAGGGGGCCGACGCCTGCATCGCCTCGTCCTACGCGCTGTACAGCGGATTCGACGGCGGGCTGAGCTTCTACGTCTACGACGGAGCGTGGTACTACGAATCGCCCGACGCGGGCAGCGCGCTGTGGGACGGCGAATGGCACTTCGCCGCTGGAACCTATGACGGCGAGTGGGTTCGCCTGTACGTCGACGGCGTCGAGGTGGGCACCGGCACGTTCGCGGGCGCGCCGATCGCTTACGGTCTGCCGGACGGCGACGCGCTGTGGATCGGGGCGTATGCCGCCTGCTCTCTGCCCTGGGAAGGCGACATCGACGAGGTACGGGTGTGGGAGACCGCGCTCGACGCGTCGGCCATCGCGGCCGATGCGACGTCTTGCGTGCCGTGACCCCGAAGCACGCAGAGAGGCGGTCCATCGAGGAGTCCGCCCCGGTCCCCGTCACGGCCCCGTGAACCGGCGCGCGCGGACCACAATGGAAGGCGCGCGCCCGACCGTCCGCAGCCGGCGAGGAGTCACCCGGTCAAGACCTGCCAATCTCTGCCTGGTTTGGCTGTACCGTCGGCAATGGCGTAGGGCATGGGTCACTCTCCCGGGCGGGGGTGTCCATGCCCGTGCTCCGGTTCCTTGCGATCGCGTCCGCCTTGCTCATCGCGAGCTCCGCATCCGCGGCTCCCGGCCACCTGCGCGACCCCGACGGGGATGGCCTCAGCAACTCCGAAGAGCGGACCCACGGCACCCACCCTCGCCGCGCTGATACGGACGGGGACGGCTGGACCGACTGGTACGAGGTGGTCTTCGAGTCCGACCCGCTCGATCCCAACCAGGGCTGCGATGACGATGGGGACGACCTGTATTACGCCTATGAGCTCGACTATGGCACGGATCCGCTGATCGCCGATACGGACGGCGACGGCTGGACCGACTGGTACGAGGTCGTCTTCGAGTCCGACCCGCTCGACAGCAGCTGGGGCTGTGATGACGACGGAGACGACCTGTATTACGCCTATGAGCTCGACTATGGCACGGATCCGCTGATCGCCGATACGGACGGCGACGGCTGGACCGACTGGTACGAGGTGGTCTTCGAGTCCGACCCGCTCGATCCCAACCAGGGCTGCGATGATGATGGCGACTGGCTGTATTACGCCTATGAGCTGGACTATGGAACGGATCCGCTCGTGGAGGACACCGATCTCGATGGGTGGAGCGACTGGTACGAAGCGATCTACGAGACCGACCCGCTGGACGCCAGCTCCTACCCCTGAGGCTCAGGGTCAGACAGGAGGTCCGGTCGCGGCCGAGCCGGTGACCTGCGGCGGCGCGCGGATCCTGAGGTTCGACGATCCTGATCGCGGAGACGGCCCATTCTGGCAGTGATCGCGGTTGCACCTGCCGATCCGGCGGGCGATCTGGGAGCATGGCTGCA
>CAMCWU010000311.1 GCA_945882675.1 Klebsiella pneumoniae
ATCGCCGCGTAGTAGCAGACCTCGAAGTGCAGGAACCGCACCTCCTCGCTGCAGCCCCAGTACCGGCCATACAGGCGGTCGCCCTTGACGATGTTCAGCGATCCACCAATGATCCGGTCCCCGTCCCGCGCGACGACGGCGTGCAGCCGGTGCCCCCAGCGCGCGCCGAGCTTCAGGAACGCGTCGAGCGAGAGGTACACATGCCCCCACGGCCCGAACTGCGCCGCGGTGTTGCGGTAGACGCCATGGATCGCCGTGAGCACGGCTGGCGACGGTGCCAGCTCGGCGGTCACGGAGACGTGCTTGAGCTCCTTCCGCTCGCGTCGGATCTTGTTGCGGGTGTCGCTCTTGAACGCCTGCTTGAGGAAGTCCTCGAAGTCCGAGTACCCCGGGTTCTTCCAGTGGAACTGGTACTGGAGGCGAGTGAAGTAGCCGCGCTGCTCGAGGTCGACGGCCTCCTCCGGCAGGTCGAACAGGTAGTGCACCCCGGATGCGCGTCCCTGCGCCGTAGCGTCGATCGCGGCGACGACGGCGTCCCGCGCGCCCGGGTCCGTCGCGAGGACCCGCCGGCCCGTCACCGGCGAGAACGGCGCCGCAACCACCCACTTCGGGTAGTAACGGATGCCGGCCCGCTCCGCCGCGTTCGCGAACGCGTGGTCGTACACGAACTCCCCCATCGAGTGGGACTTGATCCAGGCGGGCGCCCCGCCGACGAGCCGCTTCGGACCGCCATCTTCGGGCTCGTCCCACACGAGGACCGGCCGCGGCGTCCAGCCCGTCTTCGCGGTCGCGCCCCCGGTCTCCTCCGCCGTCCAGAGGAACGCGTGTTCGAGGAACGGGCTTTCGTCGCCCACGAGCGCGTCCCAGTCGGCCGCGGGGACATCCGCCCAGCTCCCGTGGACTGCGCCGAAGCGTCTCGTCATGCGCTCTCCCGGGGTATGTTTATCCTCAGATGCCCGAGAAGCTCGTCTACGACGGCCTGCAGAAGTGCCCGTACCTGCCCGGTCGCGTGGCCCGGATGCCGCTGTACCGTCAGCTCCGCCGCCTGACGCTCGAGGAGACGGACGCGCGCCTGGGAACCGCCGAGCGCCGGGTCGGGGGCGCCCTGTACCGGACCGCCTGCCCCACGTGCCAGGCATGCGAGGGGATCCGCGTCTTGGTCCCCGAGTTCCAGCCTAGCAAGAGCCAGCGCCGCGTCCTGTCGCGCTGGGACGAGCGCGGACGCGTGGAGATCGGCGCTCCGGTGGCCGATCAGGAGCGGGTCGAGCTGTACAACCGGCACAAGGGAGGTCGCGGGCTGGCAGAGCCCGACGACGAGCCGATGACGCCACTCGGCTACCACGGTTGGCTCGTACAGAGCTGCTTCCTCACGGTGGAGATGAGGTACTACTGGGAGGATCGGCTGGTCGGCGTCGGGATCGTGGATCTCGGGCGCGCGTCAGCGAGCTCGGTCTACTTCTACTTCGACCCCGACCCCGCGATCGGCAAGCTGTCGCCGGGCGTGTATTCTGCGCTGCAGGAGATCGACCTGTGCCGTCGGACGGGACGCGAGCACCTGTACCTGGGCCTGTACGTGCCGGATTCCCGACATCTCGCGTACAAGGCGGACTACGCACCGCACGAGCGGCTGCGCGACGGCGACTGGCGGCGCTGAACGCTATCTCTTCTTCTTCGGGGCGGGCTTCTTCTTGTCCGGCTCGGCGTCCGGCGGCGGCGCGGCCCCCGTCGGCCGAGGGCCCGTCTCCCGAGGGATGACGGTGCGCTCTGGCGCGGTCACGACGGTCGGGGTCTCGTCCTCGGTCTTGCGCGGCATGCTCGGATCCTCCCGAACGGATATACCACGGAGCGCAGATGGACCGGATCGCATCCTATCAGGCATGGCTCGAGACCCACCCGGGCGACAGGTTCGCCCTGTATTCTCTCGCCCTCGAGCTCGAGCGGGCCGGGCGGCTCGAGGAGGCCGAGTCGCGCCTGCGCGCGCTCCTGACCGCCCACCCCTTGTCCGGGCCGGGTCACTACCGCCTGGGGCTGGTGCTCGAGGCGCTCGGCCGGACCGACGACGCGCGCGCCGCGTGGGAGGCCGGCGCGGCTGCGCTCGCGGGCGCGACGGAGGCCGATGCGCGCCGTTCCGCGGTGGAGATCGCGCGGGAGCTCGACCGGCTCGACGACGCGTGATCGACCCGGCGGGATAGGATCATCGGCCCAGGGGGCCGCATGGACGCGTGGACCGCGCTCGTCGAACACTTCCGCGGCATCGCGACGCTGGACGGCGCGCGCGCCGCGCTCGGGTGGGACCAGCAGACCTACCTGCCGCCCAAGGCGGCCGCCGCCCGCGGCGAGCAGCTCACGCTGCTCACGGAGATCCTCCACGAGCGCGTGGTGGACCCGCGCGTGCTCCGCTGGATCGGCGAACTATCGGCGTCCGAGCTGAACTCCACGCGGGCGGCCGGGATCCGGAACCTGCGGCGGATGGTGGACCGGGAGGTCCGGGTGCCGGCGGAGCTGGTGGCCCGACTGGCGCGGCTCCAGTCCGACGGGTTCACGGCGTGGATCGACGCGAAGGCGCGATCCGACTGGGCGGGGTTCGCCCCGCTCCTCGACCAGATCCTGCAGGCGACGATCGAGCGCGCGCGGGCGATCGACCCGCACCGCCACCCGTACGACGTCCTGCTCGAGGAGTACGATCCGGGTACGACGGTCGCTACGCTGAAGGTGACCTTCGCGCAGCTCCAGGCCGGGCTGACCGAGCTCCTGGCGGCGATCGCGGCGGCCCCGCCGATCCCGGACGCGCCGATCCCGCTCCCGGTCGATCGGCAGCTCCCGCTCCACCGGGAGGTCGCAGCGGCCCTCGGCTACGACTTCGACGGGGGGAGGCTCGACTTCGCGGAGCACCCGTTCACGACGACGCTCGGAACTGGGGATGTGCGGATCACCACGCACCTGCACGCGCACGACGTGTTGGGCGGGTTGTCCGGCACGATCCACGAGGCCGGCCATGGCCTGTACGAGCAGGGGCTGCCCCGTGAGCTCGTCGGCACGGGGGTGGAGGGGCCCGCGAGCATGGGCCTGCACGAGTCGCAGTCGCGGTTCTGGGAGAACCAGATCGGGCGTTCGCGGCCGTTCGTGGGCTGGCTGGCGGGTCGTCTCGCGGCCCACGCACCCGAGCACGCGCTCGACGCGGAACAGGTGTACCGCGCGGCGAACCGCGTGAAGCCGGACCTGCTCCGGATCTACGCGGACGAGGTGACGTACAACCTGCACATCATCGTGCGGTTCGAGCTCGAGCTCGCCCTGTTCGAGGAGCGGCTCGCCGTCGCGGATCTGCCGGCGGCGTGGAACGAGAAGTACGCGACCTACCTCGGGGTCGCGGTCCCGGACGACGCGCGCGGCGTGCTGCAGGATGTGCACTGGGCGAGCGGCGCGTTCGGCTACTTCCCGAGCTACACGCTGGGGAACTTGTACGCGGCGTCGCTCACCGCCGCGATGGAGGCGGCGCTCCCGGGCATGTGGGAGGGCGTCGCGCGCGGTGAGTTCGCCCCGATCCTGGCGTGGCTGCGCGAGAACGTGCACCGGCACGGGCACATGCTGGACGCGCCGGAGATCGTGCGGCGGGCCGTGGGCGAGCGCGACGCGGTCGAGGACCTGCTGGCGCACCTGTGGCGCCGGCACGGGGCGCTCTACGGAGTGACCCGGGGCTGACGGCGGCGCTTCACGGGCGCACGACTACACGTTACCGGGCCTTCGCGCTCCGCACGAGCATCCTCGCTCAGACGTCGCTCGTAGGCCCTGTCGGGCCATCGCTCCTTGTGGCTCGGAGCCCGGCCCTGGTCGGAGCCCGTGCACCTGGCGGTGACTCGAACCCCCCAAAAAAGCGGGGGGTTGCGGAGATACTACCAGCTGGCCTTGTGGACGCCGGGGAGGTGACCAGCGAGGGCCATCTCGCGGAACGCGATGCGGGAGAGCATGAACTTGCGGTACACGGCCTTCGGGCGGCCGGAGACCTGGCAGCGGGTCTTGAGGCGGACCGGCGACGAGTTGCGCGGGAGCGACGCGAGCTTCTCGCGGGCCTGCTGGCGCTGCTCGGGGTTCAGGGACATGTCGCGGGACTGACGCTTGAGCTCGGCACGGCGCGCGGCGTACCGGCGGACGAGCTTCTCGCGCTTGAGCTGACGGTGGATTGCGCTGGTCTTCGCCATGGAGGGGAACCCCGGGTCCCGGAGGACACGTGTGCAGGTAGAACGTAAACGGCCCCACGAGGTAACCTCGGGGCGGGGCAGTGTCCAGCGCGGCCAGCCCGCGCGATCGGCGGGCCCCGGACGGACGGGACGGGCCCCCGGTGTTATCCCGGCCCTCCTGGAGCGCGCGATGTCGACGAGCGAGAGGGTGCTACAGGCGCTGCCGGTGATCGGGGTGATCGGGGTCGTCGCCT
>CAMCWU010000312.1 GCA_945882675.1 Klebsiella pneumoniae
CGGCCTCGTGACCGCGACCGTGCGTGTGTACGTCTTCGGCGTGCTCGTGCACGAGGAGCTGAAGCTGATCGACGTGCTCGACCTGTGGGAGGTCGGAACCGTGGAATGGCCCGCTGGGACGTTCGTTCCGGACGGCGCGGTCCGCCTGCAGCAGAAGACGGGGTGCAACTGATGCGGGCCCTGCCTCTCGTCGTCCTCCTCCTCGCCGCCTGCTCGCCGAGCGAGAACACGATCCAGAACCTCCGCCCGGAGATCGCGCTCAGCCCGCCTTCGCCCATGGACTTCGGCGCGGTGGTGGTGGGCGAGTCCGCCACCCGCGAGCTGTTCGTGAGCAACCCGGGCAGCGTGGACCTCGTGGTCAGCTTCCTCGTCGATCCGTCGGATCCGGCGGTGTTCTCGGTCGGCGGCGTCGTCCAGGGCGAAGATCTCGTGGTCGGGCGGGACGAGACCGCGATCGTCCCCATCACGTTCACGCCCAACGCCTTCGCCACGTTCGCGGCGGATCTCATCGTCGTCGACAACAACCCGGACGAGCTCGAGCTCCCCTACGCGCTCACTGGCTCCGGCCGGCCGGTCCCCGTGCCGGACATCGTGGTCTCGACGGAGCTCCTGGACTTCGGGGATGTGTCGCCCGGTGAGACCGCGACGCAGTACGTGCTCGTCGAGAATGTGGGAGAGGCCGAGCTGCTGATCTCGGCGGTCGTGCAGTCGGGCGCGGGCGCGTTCGACGTCGTCACGGACGTGTCGGGCGCGACCCTGGCTGCGGGCGGCGCGCCATTCCCCGTCCAGATCGACTACACCCCGGCGACGGCGGACGGCGACTCCGGCAGCTGGCGACTCCAGAGCAACGATCCGGACGAGCCGGACGTGAACATCGCGCTGAAGGGCAACGGCGGCGGGACCGCGTCGTACCCGGAGGCCCTGATCCTGTGGGGCGAGCCCGGAACCTCGCCCGAGACCGAGTGCCCGGCGCAGGTTTCGCCGGTCGCCGACCTGCCGCTGTCCGGCGAACGGAGCAACGATCCGGCCGAGCAGGCGCTCACGTACGAGTGGTCCGTCGTGGACGCCCCGACCGGCGCGCAGGGCGACCTGTCCGACACGACCGGCGTGAACACCAGCCTGCACGTGGACGCCGCGGGCGACTGGACCGTCCAGCTCCAGGTGACGAACGTGGACGGGACGCGCTCCCCGCCCGCGACCTGCCAGATCACGGCCACGCCGGACGAGGACATCCGCGTGGAGCTCTCGTGGGACGGCGCCACGTCCGACCTGGATCTGCACCTCGCGGACGCCGAGGACACGGCCCTGTACGCCACCCCGGGGGACGTCTCGCCGTGCAACCCGGCGCCCGCGTGGGGCGGCTTCCTGGGCCAGGACGACGACGACGGGCTCGGCCCGGAGGCCATCACCGTCGCGAACGCCGCGGACGGCACGTACCCGGTCCGCGTGCATTACTTCAGGCGCAACGTCGACTTTGCGGTCGACGCCACGGTGCGCGTATTCCTGGGCGGGACGCTCGCGTACAGCGGCAGTAAGGCGCTCGACTACAACGAGGTGTGGGACGTCGGCGTCGTCAACTGGCCCGCCGGCACCTTCGGCGTCAACGCCGGCAACCCCAAGCTCGCAGAGACCCGCCAGTGTGAGTGACTACAGGAAGAAGTAGCTGACGCCGAGGGTGACGGCGGCCTGGTACTGCCACTCGCTGATGTAGTCGATGGCCTGCAGGTTTCCGCCGGCCGTACCGTCCCACGGCGCGCCGTTCACCTGGTAGGTAGCCCGGTCGAACGCGGACTTCGGGAAGCCGGGGTTCTGCGAGAGCCGGATCGCGAACGGGATCCGCAGATCCAGGCCCTCGATCGGGAGCGCGGTCTCGAAGCCCAGGCCGAACGTCCACAGCATGTAGTTCGGCGTGCCGGCCGTCAGATCGACCGCGACCGGCCAGGCCGGCTGCTCTACCGTCGTCTCGCCGACGAGGACGAACTCCGGGCCCACGAACAGGTTCGGCCGCACGATCCCGACGGGCGCCGTGAGCTTGAGCAGGATGGGGATCTGCCACGCGCCCTGGCGGATGAACCATGGGTAGCTGGTGCCGTCGATCGTGAACTCGCTCTCGGCGTTCTGGGACCAGCGCGTGAAGTCGATCTCGAGCCCGATGATGCCCTTGTACCGGGCCTCCAATTGCAGGCCGGCACCCGGAGAGAACCCGGCGAACCCGTTGTACGGCAGGCCCGGCTCGCCGTCCTTGTTGTCCGTCGGCTGCGTCATGAACACGCCGCCGGCGTTGAAGAACAGGCCGGCTCCGACCTCGATCTCGCGGGGCGGCTCCCGCGCCGGAATCTCGGCGTGGGCGGCGAGCGCCAGGGCGATCCACATGGTCTACTCCTCCGTTCCGGGCGTCAGCGGGGTGATCCAGAGCAACGGCAGCGCGCCGTCGAGCAGCGCCGGGATCTCGCTGATCGTGTATACCCCGCTCCCGTCCGGCGCGTAGGTGGCCGTCTCGGATTGAGGCTCGATCGCCAGCTTCAGCTCACACGGGTCGGCCAGGAGCACCTCCGACATCGGCGTGTCCCCCTGCCGGAGCCAGATCCGCGCGGACGAGCCGTAGCCGCGGATCAGCACCTGCGCGCCGTCCGGGCTGAACGCGCCGGCGGTCTGCGCGCCCGGCAGATCGAGCGTCCCGACCTGCTCGAGCACGGCCTCCTCGCCGTCCACGTGCGGCGCGGGCTTGCGGAACACGAGCGTGAGGCCGCTGTAGTCCTTGCTGACGATGTAGACGTCCTCGTTCCGGGGATCGACGAGGATCGCCTCCGCGTCGCGCGGGATATCCGGATAGGTCAGCGTGATCCTCGCGTAGTCGAGGTCGTCGGTCACGAGCGGCTGTCCGGGCGCGACGTCGGGCTCGTCCACCACGTAGAACCACACGGAGGGCCGCCGCTCTGCGAGGATCTTCCAGTCGTTGTCGCCGGTGTCCGCCACGTACAGCCGCGAGCGGCCGGTCACCGGATCGTGGAATACGCCGAGATCCTCGATGTCGTCGACGTCGTCCTCCGGCAGGCCGTAGTCGCCGACGATGGCCCCCGTGGCGTCGAAGGCGAGGAGCCGGCTCGGGTTGCCCTTGTCCTCCTGGATCCACCAGATCCCGGGGCTCTGGCGGCTCGCCACCGCGCCCGAGATCTCGTTGAGCGCGGGGTCGGGCAGCTCCGTCACGAGCTCCGGCTCGCCGGCGATCGGGCAGACTTCCACCCGCGCGGGTGGCGTGTCGGTCGTCGTCGGGGTGGTGTCCGGCCCGCCCGTCTCGGTCGCCGGGTCTCCGTCCTTCCGCGGCTCCTGCGCGCAGCCCGCGAGCCCCAGGAGGAGCAGCGTACGCGTCACTTGCAGAACGCTTCGTCGTACGGGTCGCGCTCCGCGACGACCTCCACCGCCGTCGTGGTCGTGTCGCCCGTGGCCGGGTCCGTGACGGTCACGGTGAGCTCGAGCGCCTCGCCTTCGAGCCGGCAGATCGCGTCGAGGAGCGTGCCGGCGTCCGGCGTGTAGTCGTCGAGGTACGCGAAGCCCCCGTAGAACGTGCCACCGCAGCCGTCCGACGTCACAGCGACCGCCTGGGGCTCCTGGTCTCCCGCGAGCTGGGTGCCGTCCCTGAGGACGACGACCTGGGGCGCCACGAGGACGGACGTGGCCGCGGTGCCCGTGACGGAGCCCGCCACCCAGAGGTGCCATCCGCCCTGCGGGCCGTGGACGACCGTGACCCGATCCCCGGCGACGAGCGGCTCGTACGCGAAGGCGCCTGTCCCCGGGCTCATCGCGAGCTGGTCCGTGGCGCAGTCGGTGTCCGGGACGGTGTCGGTGTCGGTGTCCGAGTCCGTGTCCGTGTCGGCGTCGCCGTCCACGGGGGTGTCGTCCGAAGGTTTATCGGCGTTACAGGCGAGGAGTACGAGGAGCGTCAGGTTGCGCAAGACTATCCTCAGCCGACCAGCAGGCCGCTCATGATGTCGGTGGAATTTCCGAACGTGTCGTCGGGCGTGCCCCAGGCTTCGAGCAACGTGCGGTACATATTTGCCAGCGGCTCCGCCTTCTTCGCGACGATGTGCTCGCCCGTGACCGTGGCGCCGCCGGCGCTCCCCGCGAGCAGGATCGGCAGGTCGGTGTGCGTGTGCGTGTTGCCGTCCTGGACCTCACTCGAGAAGTACACGAGCGAGTTGTCGAGCATGGTCAAGCCGTTGCTCTCGACGATGGCGTCCATCTTGCCGAGGAGGTACGCGTACTGCTCCACCTCCCAGCGCGCGATGGTCTGGAGCTGGGCGACCATGGCCTCCGAGTCGCCGTGGTGCGACAGGTCGTGGTGCTGCTCGGGCACGCCGATGAACGCGTAGTTCCGGTTCGAGCCGGAGTTCGCGAGCATGAACGTGATGACGCGCGTGATGTCG
>CAMCWU010000313.1 GCA_945882675.1 Klebsiella pneumoniae
GGCTCGACGAGCACCAGGCCCACGTCGTCCATGGGGATCGTATCCGCCGCGCAGCCGAACGGCAGCACGGTGACCCGCGGGTGCGTGATCGCCTGGAATGGTAGTCCGAAGCTCGCGTTGTACGCCTGCAGCCCCACCACGCCGAGCGCCAGCCCGTGGTAGCCCCGCGAGAACACCACCACGCCCGGCCGCCCCGTCGCCAGGATCGCGGTCTTCACGGCGGCGTCGATGGCGTCGGATCCCGACAGGCCGAGGATCGCCGTGTGCAGCCCGGGTGGGGCGATGGAGGCCAACTTCTCGAGCAGCTCGACCCGCGTGCGGTCCGGGAACGCGTCCCCCATCGCGTGGACCAGGCGGTCGACCTGCCGGTGCGCCGCCGCGACGACCGCGGGGTGCCGGTGGCCGAGCAGCGCCACGGCGAACCCGGCCGTCATGTCCACGTAGCAGTTGCCGTCCGCGTCGGTTACATTGGCTCCGGACGCCGACTCCCACACGATCGGGTCGTCGTGCTCCGCGCCCAGGGCGGCCGCCCGCTGGTCCCGCCGCGCGGTGATCGCCGGGCACTCGTGGCGCGCCAGCCGGGTCACCAGATCGCGCGAGAGCGCGCCCGGGACCTCCGTCCGTAGCGAGGGGAGCTGGCCGCCGTCCATCTTCAGCTCCCGAACCGGAGTTGGAGCAGCCGCGCGAGCTTGCCGTGCAGCCCGTCGAACCCGCCGTTGCTGAACACCGCCACCACATCCTTCGGGTGGGCGCGCAAAGCGACGGTCTGCGCGATCTCGTCGGCCGATCCGAGGGTCACGGCGTCGATCCCGCGGGCCGCGAGGTCGTCCACGAGCCGGTCGCTGTCGAACCGGTCGTCCGCCGCGAGGTTGTCCTGGTCGAACGGGCGCGCGATGACGACCTGGTCCGCGCCGTCGAACGCCTCCGCGTACGCGCCCTGGAACACGGCCCTGCGCGAAGTGGCGCTCCGGGGCTCCCATACCACCCACAGGCGCCGCGGGCCGAACCGCTGGCGGAGCGCCGCGATCGTGACCTTCACGGCCGTCGGGTGGTGCGCGAAGTCGTCCACGAGCGTGACGCCGCCGGGCTCCCCGATGACCTCCTGGCGCCGCTTGATCCCGGCGAACCTATCGAACCCCTCCTCCAGGTCCGCGGCCCCCAGCCCCTGGTCGAACGCGACAGCCGCGCAAGCGACCTGGTTGTACAGGTTGTGCTCGCCGACGGCGATCGAGCGGAACGTCCCCATCGGAGCCCCGTTTCGGGTGACGGTGAACGTCATGGTGCCCGTCGTCGTGTCCACGCCGTCGATGCGGCCGTCCCACTCCTGCCCGGGGCCGTACTTCCAGACCCGGCACTTCGCGTCGCGCGCGACGTCCGCAGCCCCCTCGTCGTCCCCGCGCACCACGAGCAGGCCATCATCGGGGATCAGAGCCATCAGCTTGCGGAACGCCGACTTCACGTGGTCGAGGTCGCGGTAGATGTCGGCGTGGTCGAACTCGACCGACGTGAGGATGACCGTCTTCGGCCGGTAGTGCAGGAACTTCGGGCCCTTGTCGAAGAAGGCGGTGTCGTACTCGTCACCCTCGATGACGAAGACCTTGCCGGCCCCCTTGCGCGCCGTGCGGTCGAAGTTCCGGGCGACGCCACCGACCAGGAAGCCCGGGTTTCGCCCTGCCGCTTCGAGGAGCCACGCCATGATCGACGTGGTCGTCGTCTTGCCGTGGGTGCCCGCGACGACGATGGAGTGGGCGTCCTTCAGGAAGAGGTGGCCGAGGACCTCCGGAAAGCTCATGTAGGGGATGTCGGACGCGAGCAGGGCCTGCGTCTCGTCGTACACCGCGCGGATGACGTTCCCGACGACGACGAGATCGGGCTTGTGATCGAGGTTGGACGCCTTGTACTCCTCCATCACCCGGATGCCCAGGGACGCGAGGTAGTCGCTCATGGGCGGGTACACCTTCTTGTCGGAGCCGGTGACGGTAAAGCCGGCGTCCTTGAGCATGCCGGTGAGGGCGGCCATCGCGGTGCCCGCGACGCCCATGACGTGGAGGGTGCGCAGCGGCTCGGGGAGGGTCTGGACGTGGGGCATAGGGGCTCCGGGCAGGATCCGGAACGTCACCCCCCGCGGGCGCGCCGTCAAACCGGCTCGCGATCCTTGCGGTAGCGACGGACGGCCCACAGGATCCGGGCGCCGGCGCGGAGGGTGCCGCGGACCGACCCGCTGATCTTGCTGCGACCGAACGCGCGCGGCCGATAAGGCAGGGGGATCTCCGCGATCCGCAGCCCACGCCGCACGGCCTTGAGCTGCATCTCGACGTTCCAGCCCCAGGTGGGGTCCTCCATCCCGAGCGACTCCAGCGAGGACCAGCGGATGGCGCGGAACGGGCCCATGTCGGCGTAGCGGTGTCCCGACACCATCGCCATGAGCGAGGTCGCGAGCCGGTTCCCCGCGATCTGCTGGAGCGTGAGGGCGCCCGGCAGCGCGGTGCGGCTTCGATCCGCGATCACGAGATCCTTGACGCCGTCAACTAGGGGGTCCACCAGCCGATCGAGCAGCTCTCCATGGTCGGCATGGTCGGCGTCGAGGATCACGAGGATGTCCGGCGGGTCCGCTCGCAAGTGGGCGATCCCGGCCAGCACCGCCGATCCGTAGCCCCGGCGCGGCGCGTGGACGACGTGCGCGCCGGCGGCCCGCGCGACGTCCGCCGTGCGGTCCCGGCTCCCGTTGTCGCACACCACCACCTTCCAGACGGGAGGTAGATCGCGGAGGACGAGCGGGAGGCTCTCCTCTTCGTCCAGCGCTGGGATGACGACGGCGACGCGCATCGCCGCCCCGTATCCCGCGTGGGTTAGGTTGGACGAACCGGAGGGTCGATGGAAGGGGAAGCGGGGAGTCTGGTCCGCGCGCTGGCAGCGGGCGGCGCGGTGCGGATCGTGGCCGTGGATTGCCTGGGAGCGGCGCTCCATACGGCAGAGATCCACGGCCTCGGGCGGCACGCGGCGCGGCTGGCGGCGGAGACGCTCGCGGCGGCGGCTGTCGCGTCGGCGCACGTGAAGGGCGACGAGCGGATCACGATCCAGCTCCAGGGCGAGACGCCACGGGTCTCCGTGTACGCGGAGGTCCGGGGCGACGGAACCCTGCGCGAACGCCTGACCCCGGCCGCCCTGCACATGCCGCAGCCGGAGATGACCGGCATCCTCCTGGCGGTCCGGAGCGACGGCACCAAGGAGATCTACCGGGGCATGACGGAGCTCGGCGGCGAGAGCCTGGAAATGGCGTTCGGACGGCATCTCCGGCAGTCGGTGCAGGTGGACGCGGTGATCCGCATCGGCGTGACGCTCGACGACGCGGGAGAGATGGTCGCGGCGGGCGGGATCCTCGTGGAGCGGCTGCCGACGGACCGCGGGCGCGTCTCCATCGAGCCCGAGAGCTTCGCGGCGCTCTTCGGGCCGGTTGCCGAGATGGACCTCGACACGTTGCTGGCAGACCTGGCGCGTGGGGAGCTGCTCGGCGAGGATCTGCAGATCCTGGAGCGTCGGAGCCTGCTCTGGAAGTGCACTTGCTCGAGCGAGCGCGTCGGGCTGATGCTGAGGGCGCTCGGCCGGGACGAGCTCGACGTCATGATCCGCGAGGATCAGGGCGCCGAGATCACCTGCCACTTCTGCAACACGGAGTACCGGTTCACGGACTCCGATCTGGCGGCGATTCGGGATGCGGTGCCCGAAAGCGCCGATACGAGCGAGTACGACGCGTGAGCTACAGGCCGGCCAGGTAGATCTCGGCCGGGCGCGCCACGCCGAGGAGCACGCCGCGCGTGGTGTCGACCCACGCCGCCCACTCGGTGCCGCCGATGCGGACGCGCGCCGCGACGAGGCCGCCGGACGGCAGCCGATCCAGCGCGTCCAGGACGACGGATCCGGTTGCTGCGAGCGGGAGATCGCCCTCGTGCAGCGCGCGGGCGCGGTGGGCGCGCCAGAGCGCCCGGAAGATGTCCGGCTTGGTGACGGCCACCGTGCTCGTGACCTGCGGCGCGTCCGGGAGGCCGGCGAACGCCGCGATCACGACCGTGGACGCGTCGTGGGTGCGGGCGGCGGGCGCGGCGGCGGGCGCGGCGGCCTGGCGGGGAGCCTGTGCGGGCGGTCGGGGCGCGGGCGGCGTCTGGGGGGTGGGCCGCGACTCGGCGTCCATGGCCGCGCGGAGCGCGTCCGCGGCGGAGAGCTTGCCCGTGGCCTTCGGGGCGACCGGCGGGAGGTTCCGGCCGGCGAGGCCCTTCATCGGCGCGACGTTCGAGGGCTCCCCGTCGTCGAGCGTCCCGAAGTCCTCGGCGGAGGTGCGGAACGGCGTCGGCCCGTCGTAGTCGAGGTCGGAGTCCTCGTACGCGGGGCGGGCGGGCGCCTGCGGGGC
>CAMCWU010000314.1 GCA_945882675.1 Klebsiella pneumoniae
GATGTCACAGGCCTCCGTCGGGAAGGTCTCGCCCGTCACCGGGTCCCAGCGACGGAGCATGTTGCCCCACGTGATGCTCTTCGGGACGGAGAGGTTGAACTCGCTGTCCAACGGCTCCGGGTTGTCGGGCACGTCGGTGTCCTCGTCCGTGTCCGTGTCCGTGTCCGGTTCGGTCACGACGTTCTGCATGCCCTCGTTCCAGTCGGGCAGCTTGTCGCTGTCCGCCTGCGGGAGGGGGTCGGCGCACGCGGTCAGGGTCGTCGCGATGGCGAGCAGCAGGAGGTGGTGGCGCATCGGTTCAGTTCCCATTCGTGGTCGTGGTGACCGTAGGCGCGACGGTCGCTTGGAGGTTGTTGAAGTTCGCGACTTCGATCTGGAAGTCGCCGGCGGCGAACTCGAACACCTGGTTACCCTCGTCGAACCCCGCGAAGGTCACGGTGCCCGTGACGGCCCAGATCTGGTCGTAGGGCACCACGTCCTCGAACACCTGCCGCTGGGTGTTGCCGGCGGTGACGAGCGAGAAGGTGATGGTCTCCCCGAAAGAGACCTTCTGGTCGAACTTTCCGGCGAAGTACGGTACCGGGACATCTAGCCCGTCCGCTTCGCCCTCCGGCTCGTCGATCTCGTAGTCGATCCGGTACTGCTTGAGCAGGATGCGGTCGGTGTCGAGGAAGGTACCCCCCTCGTTCCAGGTGAACTCGACGTCGAGGGCGTCCGGCGCTTCGCACCCGCCGTCGCTGCAGTCGGAGTCGATCCGGACCGGCCCGTCCAGGCCCGCCTGGAGGTAGTCGACCGACGGGAGGGGCTCGCACGCGGCGACGAGTCCGGACGCCAGGAGCAGCCCGGCGAGGGACGCGCTGCGCGGACGGTGGAGGGGGAGCATGCGGTTCAAGGGGACCCCGGTCTCTTGGGAGAGGCTTCCGCCGGATGCTACCCGACGCCGCCCGCGGGGTCAACGCGTTTCGGGGGCACTCAGGGAGACGTCGGCTCGAGATGCGCGGATCCGGCCACCGGAACGTCGCCCGAGAGGATCGGAAGGACGGATGTGTCCCCGCGGGCGGCGCGCGCCCACGCGAGCGCGTAGACGTCCACGATCCGGAAGCCCTCCGCGGGGTCGATCAGCCCGTCGAAGTCCTCGAGGATCCCCGAGAAGTCGGTGAAGCTCTGGTGGCCCGCGCCGTCGATGCGGACGTACCGGTGGCGATCGTCGGCGGCCAGCACATCCCAGAACGGCTGCCCGTCGCCCCCAGGATCCAGGGCGCCGCCCATGAGGAGCACGGGTACCGCCACGTCTGCCAGGCCCGCGCCGTACAGCCCGAAGTCGCCGGGCGCCATGGGCAGGGCGGCGATCACGCGATCGTCGTGGAAGCCGGTGCGGAACAGGTCGGCCGTGGCTGGCGTCATGGTGCTGCAGAAGTCCGTGGTGGGATCCGGACAGGCGAGCGCTGCTTCGTCCCACGATCCGCCCGCCAGGCCGAAGAGCGAGTACCCGCCGAAGCTGTGGCCGATCGCGACTGCGCCCCCGGCGTCGATCGCCTGCGCCACGGGGTCCGCGGCGGCGTCCAGGTGGTCGAGCACGGCCGAGAGATCCGCAGGGCGCTGGTAGTAGATCGCGGTGGTCCGATCCGATCCGTCGAGCGCCGTGTTGCCGGTGTGGTCGGGCGCGGCGACGATCCACCCGTGCGTCGCGAGATGCGCCATCAGGAAGCTCGAGTTCTCCGCATAGCCCTGGTGCCCGTGGGAGAACACGGCGAGCGGGAACGGCCCGGCGGCGACGACGGCGTCCGCGTACACGCCAGGGCCCGCCGCCTGGGAGCCGAAGAAGTACCTGGCTTCCACGCCGGACGTCGCGTCCGTGGGCCACCACAGGGCGAGGCGCAGCGTCCGCGGCTCGCCCGCGGGGTCGGTGTATGCGACCTCTTCCACGCGGAAGCCGACGGCGTACGGTCCGGGCGCGGCGAGCTCGTCCACGGTCACGGTCGGGGCCGCGGTGTCCGTGCCTGGATCGTCGGGGTTGCAGGCTAGCAGGAGCCAGATCACTCGTCGTCTCCTCTGGGCCCGGGGGACCGCATGCTGACGCCCACCCCGCCGCCATAGCCCCGGCTGGTGGCCTTCGCCCACAGGTCGGCCGAGAACCGGGCTTCCAGCGCGAGGCCCGAGGGCTCGTGGACCGTGAGCATGGCCGCAGGTCCGGCGCGCACGGCGCGGGGCGTCACGTCGTCGTCGCCGATGACGGACACGCCGTCCGCCTGTGCGAGCGCGAGCAGGCGCCCGAGCGTCCAGCCGGCGGTGGCGGACCACACCGGGCCGTCGCCGAGCGGGAACGTGGGCGCCTCCGACCCGATCACGGCGTCCGTGCGCCAGCGCCACCCGAGGCGGCCCTCCACGAAGCCGTGGCGCGCAAACGGCGTTCCCGCGGCGCCATACGGCGTGAAGTCGACCTGCCCCTCGCCGGGGCGGGCGCAGTACACGCGGTACGGGTTGTCCTCGCACACGCTGTCGTTCCGGTAGCCGGGCACCTTCACCTCCAGGCCCGCGGCGAGCGGGGCCGTGGGGTGGAGTGCTATCTGCGGCGTGATCCGCACGTCGCCGAGGCGGGTGACCGTCGCGTACCCGGCGAGATCGCCGAACGTGCTCTCCTGGCGAAAGGTCGTGCGGCCGACGGACAGCGGCGCCTGGACGGCGAGCTGGATCCGCCACACATCCGGATCGAGGAGCCCGAGCTCGGCGTACGCCCCGTACTGCTGGCCGAAGTACGGGCCCGCCGCGGACGCGTCCGTGCCGGGGAGCTGGGTGGCCGGGCTGCTGTACTGCGGCGCGGTGTACAGATCTGCGCCAATCTTGGCGTAGTACGAGCCGTATCCGCGGGTCCAGGCCCCGGCGTCCGCCGCCCCGGTGAGCGCGAGAAGGAGGGAGATCACGTGACGTCGAGCTCGATCGCGGCGCCGCCGTCATACCCGCCAAGCGGGTCGGTCCCGAGCGGATCTGCGTCCGAGACAGCTCCGCTCGCCGTCGTCACGCGGATCTGCGCCGTGTAGTTGCCGGCCGCAGTCGGGGTCCACGGGAAATGCCAGAGCGCCCAGCGGTTCGCGCCGGGGGCATAGTCGAGCACGCAGTCTTCCGTCGTCGCGAAGCCGTCGAACGTGATCTCGACCCGCACCACGGGATCTTTGCCCGCGTACGCCGTCCCGACGAAGTTCTCGGTCGCGCCGACGGAGACGGAGGTGCCGAACAGCGGCCCGAGGATGAAGCCGTTGGCCCGATACACCGCGTCCGGATCCCAGCCGCGCCCGGTCCAGTAGTCCTGGAACGGCTCATCGAGCAGCTCGATCGCCTGCAACCACTTCACGTTCTTCACGCCGTAGCGACCGGGGACGAGGAGCCGCGCCGGGAAGCCGTGCTGGAGCGTGAGCGGCTCGCCGTTCATGCGCCACACGAGCCGCAGCGGCGCGTCCGCGATGTCCGACACCGGGATCACCGCGTCGTACCCGTCGTATCCGAGGAGGCGGATCCCCGTGATCGTGGGGTCCACCGTCACGCCCAGGAGCGCGAAGACGTCGGAGAGGAGCAGGCCCTCCCAGAGCGCGTTGCTGATCGACGGGTTCCGCGGGCTCGAGCCGATGCACTGCAGCGTGTGCTCGATCTCCTCGAACTGTTGGGCCGCGAGCCAGTCCGCGTCGATCGTCGCGACGTCCGCCCCCCGATCGCGGACGACGCACATCCAGGTCTCCGCGGTGACGTCCGGGACCCCGCAGCACGAGTAGACGTAGAAGTCCTCTGTCGGCGTGATCTCGGGGATCCCAGCGCCATACGACGGCTCGTCCGTGAGCACGACCGTTTCGCAGGCGGTCACGCCGACGGCGGCAGACCCGACCAGCATGCTGCGACGCGTGGTGTCCATCTAGCCTCCCCGCCGCATCATACCCCGGGAGGAGCGCCCCCCGCGGCGTGCACGTTCACCACCACGACGGTGATGTTGTCTTTCCCGCCCAGGCTGTTCGCGTGCCCCACCAGCGCCGCCACGGCGGCATGCGGGTCGGGGTTGGCTTGCATGATCTCCTGGATCTCCTGGTCGCTCGCCATCTTCGACAGGCCGTCCGAGCACAGGAGGTACCGCTCGCCGGCGGCCATGATGCACGTGATGAGGTCCACCACAACCGCGGGCTCCGCGCCGACCGCCCGCGCGAGGTGCTGCGCGAACCGGCCGCCCATGCCGAGCGCCCCGAGCGTGTGATCCACCGTGATCTGGCGGAGCTGGCCGTCCCGTAGCCGGTAGATCCGGCTGTCCCCCACGTGTCCGACGTACACCCGGTGCTTCTCGACGACGAACCAGGCGGCGACGAGCGTGGTGCCCATGCCCGCGAGGGCGTGCTCGCGGCGCG
>CAMCWU010000315.1 GCA_945882675.1 Klebsiella pneumoniae
CGCCGACTGGATCTTCACCCGCTTGGCCCGGCCCTCTACGACCTGGCGCGCGACCTTGCGGTGCAGCGCCGCGAGTTGCCGCTCGAGCTCGCGCACGCCGGCCTCTCGCGAGTAGTCGCGGATCACCTGCAGCAGCGCGTCGTCGTCGATCTGGACCTGCTTCTTGGTCAGGCCGTGGTTCTCCGACAGCTTCGGGAGCAGGAAGCGGCGCGCGATCTCGACCTTCTCCTCCTCCGTGTAGCCGGGGATCTCGATGATCTCGAGCCGATCGAACAGAGCCGGCGGGATCGGATCCATCAGGTTCGCCGTGCCGATGAACAGCACCTGCGAGAGATCGACCGGCACGTCGAGGTAGTGGTCGACGAACGCGTTGTTCTGCGCGGGATCCAGGACCTCGAGCAGCGCGGACGCCGGGTCGCCGCGGAAGTCCGTGCCGACCTTGTCGATCTCGTCGAGGACGAGCACCGGGTTCCGCGTGCCCGCGCGGGTGAGCGCCCGCAGGATCCGCCCGGGCAGCGCGCCCACGTACGTGCGCCGATGGCCGCGGATCTCCGTCTCGTCCTTCACGCCGCCGAGCGCGATGCGCCCGAACTCGCGCCCGAGCGCCGACGCGATCGACCGCCCGAGCGACGTCTTGCCCACCCCAGGAGGCCCGACGAAGCACAGGATCGGCCCGGTGCTGTTCGGCTGGAGCTGCCGGACCGCCAGGTACTCGAGGATCCGCTCCTTGACCTTGCCGAGGCCGTAATGGTCGCGATCGAGCACCTTCTCGGCCGCCGCGAGCCCGACGTTGTCCGGCGTCGCCTTGTTCCACGGGACCTCGCACACGGTCTCGAGCCACGTGCGGATGATCGTGTACTCGGCGGACTCTGTGTGGACGCGGCGCAGGCGCTCGACCTCCGCCAGGGCCTCCTCCTCGACGTCCGGCGGCATGCCGGCCTCGCGGATCCGGACCTCGAAGTTATCAGCTTCCGCCTCGCCTCCGACCGAGTCGCCGAGCTCCGCGCGGATCGCCTTGAGCTGCTCCTTGAGGTGGTACTCGCGCTGGCTCTCGTCCATCGCGGCCTGGACGCGCTCGTTGACCTCCGCCGCGATCTTCTGCGTGGCGGTCGCGACCGCGATCTCCTCCAGCACGGCCTCGAGCCGCGCCTTGACGTCCACCATCTCGAGGATGGTGATCTGCTTCGGGAGCGCCATCTCGAGCGCCGCGGCCGCGTGGTCGGCGAGCCGCTCCGGATCGTCCGGGCCCGGCGCCATCACGCTGTGCTCGTTGAGCGGCAGGCCCGTCTGCGCCAGCCAGTCCGCGAGGAGCTTCGCCAGCTGTCGCGCGAGGGCGCCGATCTTCACGGCGTCTTTTGCCTTGCTCACCGCCGGCTCGACGTCGAGCGTGGTGGCGCCGTCCGCGATCCCCATGCTCCCGACGCGCTTCACGCGCTCGAGCCCCTCCACCAGGACGCGCAGCGTGCCGTCCGGCATGCGGGTGACCCGCAGGATCTGGGCCGTGACCGCGAGCTTAGCGAGCGGGGCCTGGAGCGGATCGTCCACGTCCGGGTCGCGCTGGGGCACGAGCACGAGCGCCCGGCCCTCGAGGTGGAGGTCCACCGCGCGGACGCTGGTCGCCCGTCCGACCGATAAGACGCGGATCATCCCGGGGAAAACTACGATTCCGCGGAGGGGGAGGGCGACCGGGGGCGGGATGACGGGGGCGGAGCTGTTCGATGCAGACATGCCCCGGCACTTAACGCGTGGACAACGGCCGTCCCGCGAGGTGCTGGTGGTCGCGGATGAAGCTCTCCCAGCCGCGCAGGCGGTCCTTGCGCTCCTCTCCCTCGCGGAAGCGCAGGAGGCCCATGTAGTTCTCGCGCCACCACTGCCAGAAGTCCTTCTCGTAGATCACGCCGTCGAGGAGCGGACCGTAGAACTCCGCGCCGACCCGGCGACGCGTCATCCAGTCGCTGACCGCGAACTCCGCGCCGTCCCAGGTCACGTAGAAGCTCGATGCGAACGTCCACGAGCCCGTGTTCACGTACGCGCGCTGGCCGTCTGTGTCCGCCATCTCCAGCGGTACGAAGCCCGGAAGATGGCTGTGGCCGCACAGGATGTACTGGTACGGCCCCGTCCGCAGGTGGTCCATGACCGGGCGGAACATGCCCATCGAGTCGCCCAGGTTCCCCTGGACCCAGTAGTCCAGGTACGCGTTGAGCTTGGCCGCCGACCGGGTGTATCCGAGCTTCGCCATGCCGCGCGCGTACAGATTGGCCGACAGCGCGGCCTTGTGCGCGAGCCAGAACATCAGCCGGTTGCCGCCCGTGTAGAACTCGCCGAGCGGGATCCGCAGCCAGGTGCGCAGGTACCGCTCGACCATGTGGTGGAACGTCGTGGACCAGCCGTGGCTCGTGCCCACGGTATCCTTCATGTACGGGTCGTACTGCCAGCCGTGTACGACGCGGATCCGGTCGCCGATGATCAGCTCGTCGCAGACCTTGAAGTGCAGGATGCTCTGGAAGAGGTTGATCTCGAAGTCATGGTTCCCGACGACGTAATACAGCTTTCCCTGCCGCGCGAGGCCCGAGAGCGCGCCGAAGAGCGCCTGGTGCGCCGCCAGCACGCGCGGGAACGTCCACGCCTGGTGGAAATCGATCGCGTCGCCGACGATCACGAGCGTCGCCCCTTCCTTCTCGACGCGTCGGACGAGCGCGATGAGCTCGCGGTCCTTGCCGAAGAACGCGTCGCACGGGGTGGCGTCGCCGATGTGCAGATCCGAGATGAACCAGATCTTCTGGTCGGCCGGGATCCGTTCGACGACAACAGGCGGGGAGCTCTGGCCCATGCCCCATCCTATCGGGCGGCGGCGTGACCCGCACGTTACCCGTGGGCCTGGGAGGGTCGTTGTCCGATCGGTCGCCGAGCAAGACGAGCCTGCGCAACCAGGCGGGCGCCGCAGAGTTCGTGGGGAGCTTCCCCGCGGATCTGCCGGACCTGGGCCTGCCGGAGGTCGCGTTCGCGGGGCGCTCGAACGTCGGGAAGAGCAGCGCGCTGAACTGCCTGTTGGGCTCGAAGAAGGCCATGCGCGTGTCGCGGACGCCGGGCCGGACGCAGCTGATCAACCTGATGAAGGTCGGGACCGCCGGCGTCTTCGCCGATCTCCCGGGCTACGGGTTCGCGAAGGTGCCGCCCGCGATCCAGGCCGAGTGGAAGGGGATGATCGAGGGCTACCTCGGGCGCCGCGAGTCGCTGCGGCTGGTGATCCTCCTCGTCGATTCCCGGCGGAAGCCGCTCGAGATGGACGGGATGATGCGGTACGCGCTCGTGGAGTCCGGCATCCCGTGCGCCATGGTCGCCACGAAGGTCGACAAGCTGACGAAGCGGGAGCGCGCGACGAACCTCGGCGCCATCCGCGAGGAGTTCCAGCTCCCCCCGGGCCAGCCGCTCGCGCTCTCGTCGACTACGAAAGAGGGTCGGGACGCCCTGTGGGACGTCATCGAAGCCGCCTTCCGCTCACCGCCCATCCAGCGGAACGAGGACCCCGAGCTCACGCTGGTCGAGGACGAGGACTGATGCCGAAGCCGAAGAACCCGTACGCGAAGCCGGATCGCTTCACGCAGCGGGCCAAGGAAGAGGGCTATGCCGCGCGCTCGGTGTACAAGCTCTCCGAGATCGACCAGAAGTACAAGCTCCTCCGCGGCGCCATGAAGGTCGTGGATCTCGGCTGTGCGCCGGGATCCTGGTCCAAGTACGCGCTCGAGCACATCGGGCGGCTCGGGGTGCTCGTCGGCATCGATCTGACGCCGGTGGACATGGCCGGCGGGATCTTCCTCCAGCGCTCGATCATGGACGTCCCCCCTGAAGAGATCCAGGCCCTGCTCGGCGGCCGCGCGGACGTCGTGCTCTCGGATATGGCGCCGCTCACGTCGGGCATGGCGCTGACCGACCACGTGCTGCAGCTCGAGCTCGCGACGATGGCGCTCGATACCGCCAAAGCTCTGCTCAACCCTGGTGGTTCGTTCATCTGCAAGGTCTTCGACGGCGAGGACGCGCCGGCCTTCGTGCTCACGGTCCGCAAGTCGTTCTCGGAGACGAAGCGGGTCCGGCCGGAAGCGGTGTGGAGCAACAGCAAGGAGTTCTTCCTCGTGTGCACGGGCTTCAAGCCCGGCTTCTAACGCGGTATCTGGGCGCGCCGGCTGCGCCGTCGGTCTCCCTCGGGTTCCCTTCGGTCGCCCCCGCCACCGTCCGAACCGCCGGGAGATCCGCGGATCACGGCGGTGGCCGCCGCTCCGCGGCGCCCCTCGGTCCCCCTCGCGCGGGCGCGCGGGAGGTTCTCACCACGGCACGATGAGCACCACGTCGGGCTCTTGCGACCAGCGCT
>CAMCWU010000316.1 GCA_945882675.1 Klebsiella pneumoniae
CTGGAAGTGCCAGTTCTCGCGATCCGCAACACCGTGATCTTCCCCGTCCTCGCGTTCCCCATCAACGTCGGCCGGAGCAAGTCGGTCAAGTCGGTGGAGGAGGCCCTGGCGACGGAGGAGAAATACCTCGGCATCTTCGCCCAGAAGGACCCGAAGACGGAGAACCCGGAGCCGGGTGACCTGTACCAGGTCGGCACCGTCGTCAAGATCCTCAAGATGGTCAAGGTCCCGGGAAACAAGCTCAACGTCATCATCCAGGGCCTGGCGCGCGCCCGCGTCGTCGAGTGGAAGGAGGTCAACGGCACCCTTCGCGCGGAGCTGGAGGTCGTGAAGGCCGAGATGTCGTCGCGGGAAGTGGAAGCGCTCCTCGGCACCCTGCGGGAGCTCGCCCAGAAGATCATCGATCTGACGCCGCAGATCCCGCCGGAGGCCGAGTTCCTGGTGCGCTCGGTCAACGACCCGGGCCAGCTCGCGGACATCGTCGCCAGCAACCTGAACATCCCGCCGGACGAGAAGCAGGGCCTACTCGAGACCTTCGGCACGCAGAGCCGTGTCGAGAAGGTCATCGCGCTGTTGAACAAGGAGATCCAGGTCCTCGAGCTCTCGAACAAGATCCAGACAGAAGTGAAGGGAGAGATGGACAAGGCCCAGCGGGAGTACTTCCTGCGGGAGCAGCTCAAGGCCATCCAGAAGGAGCTCGGAGAGGTCGACGAGCGCCAGGAGGAGTTCGAGGAGCTGAAGAAGGCCATCCGGCGCGCCAAGATGCCCAAGGACGTCGAAGAGACGGCGTTCAAGGAGCTCAAGCGCATGGCGCGGATGAGCCCGGGCGCCGCCGAGTACACGGTCAGCCGCACCTACCTCGACTGGCTCACCGAGCTCCCGTGGTCGATCACGAGCAAGGACCGCTTCGACATCAACGAAGCGAGCAAGATCCTCGATGAAGACCACTACGGCCTCGAGAAGGTCAAGACCCGCATCCTCGAGTACCTGGCCGTCCGGAAGCTCAAGCAGGATATGAAGGGGCCGATCCTGTGCCTCGTCGGTCCGCCGGGCGTCGGCAAGACTAGCCTCGCGAAGTCGGTCGCGAAGGCGCTGAACCGCAAGATGGTCCGCATCTCGCTCGGTGGCGTCCGGGACGAAGCCGAGGTGCGCGGGCATCGCCGCACCTACATCGGGTCCATGCCCGGCAAGATCATCAAGAGCATGAAGAAGGCCGGAACGAACAACCCCGTCTTCGTGCTGGACGAGATCGACAAGCTCGGCGCGGACTACCGCGGCGACCCGTCGTCCGCGCTGCTGGAGGTCCTGGATCCCGAGCAGAACGACACCTTCAGCGACCACTACCTCGACGTGACCTTCGACCTTTCGAAGGTGCTCTTCGTCGCGACCGCGAACGTCCAGGACACGATCCCGGGCCCGCTCCTCGACCGCATGGAGGTCATCCGGATCGCCGGGTACACCCACGTCGAGAAGCGCCAGATCGCGCTCAAGTACCTGTGGCCCGAGTCGCTGGATGACCACGGGCTCACAGCCGAGCAGGTCACCCTCGCGGAAGGCGCGCTCGATCGCGTCATCGAGTCGTACACGCGGGAAGCCGGCGTGCGAAACCTCAAGCGCGAGCTCTCGGCCCTCTGCCGCTGGTCCGCCAAGGAGATCGCGTCCGACAAGGCGACGAAGATCGTCATCACGCCGGAGCTGGTCGAGGAGATCCGCGGCCCCGTCCACCACTTCAAGGAGGTGGCCGAGCGCACGAGCGTCCCGGGCGTCGCGACCGGCCTCGCGTGGACCGCGGTGGGCGGCGAGATCCTGTTCGTCGAAGCCAGCAAGATGCGCGGCAAGGGCGGCATGCACCTCACCGGTTCGCTCGGCGACGTGATGAAGGAGTCGGTCTCGGTAGCCCGCTCGTACATCAAGTCGATGGGTGACGAGATCGGCGTAGATGACCAGGACTTCGACACGCTCGACCTGCACGTGCACGTCCCGTCGGGCGCGATCCCGAAGGACGGCCCCTCGGCCGGCGTCACGATGATCACGGCGCTGACCTCCGCCCTGACCGGCCTCAAGGTCGACCCGACCATCGCCATGACCGGCGAGATCACGCTCCGCGGTGCGGTCCTGCCCGTCGGCGGCATCAAGGAGAAGGTCCTGGCCGCCCACCGCGCCGGCATCAAGACCGTGATCCTCCCCGAGAAGTGCCGGAAGGACCTGATCGAAGTCCCGGAAGAGATCCGGCGCGACCTCGAGTTCAAGTTCGTCTCCCGCATGGAAGAGGTCCTCGCGCTCACGCTGGGCGAGGAAGGCATCGCGGAGGCCAAGCGGAAGCTCGTGGCGAAGAAGCTGGCGCGGGAGGCCGCGGGGACCGCGCCGCCGCCGCCGGTTCCGGCGCAGGCCTGATCCGCTCGTAACCGCTCTTTGGGAGATCTCCCGGGGTCCGGCGTGGCTGGGCTCCGGTCCGTGCGCTCCAGCAGGTGTGCGTCAGCGGTGTTAAGCGGACCGACATGAACACCCGACCTTTCCAGCGCGTCCTCGTGGCCAACCGCGGCGAGATCGCCTGCCGCGTCATACGCGGCTGCCACGAGCGCGGCCTGCAGGCCGTCGCGGTCTACTCGGACGCCGACGCGGACGCCCTGCACGTCCGCCTGGCTGACGCCGCGTACCCGATCGGCCCCGCAGCATCGCGTGAATCGTACCTCCGGGCCGACAAGATCCTCGAGGTCGCGCGGGTCGCGGGGTGCGATGCGATCCACCCGGGGTACGGATTCCTCTCGGAGAACGCCGGGTTCGCGCAGGCGGTGATCGACGCCGGGCTGGTGTGGATCGGCCCGCCGCCGTCCGCGATCGACGCCATGGGCTCGAAGACCGCCGCCCGCCAGCGCATGTCGGCGGCCGGCGTCCCCGTGGTCCCGGGAACGCTCGAGCCGCTCGCGGATCTCGAGGAGGCGAAGCGGATCGCCCTCGATATCGGCTTCCCCGTCATGCTCAAGGCCGCGGCCGGTGGCGGCGGGAAGGGGATGCGCCGTGTGGACCGGGCGGAGGACCTGGAGAACGCGCTGACCGGCGCGCAGCAGGAGGCGCTGAAATCCTTCGGTGACGGCGCGGTGTACGTCGAGAAGCTCATCGTCGGGCCGCGGCACGTCGAGATCCAGGTGCTGGCGGACGCGCACGGCACCGTGGTGCACCTGTTCGAGCGCGACTGCTCCGTCCAGCGCCGCCACCAGAAGGTGGTGGAGGAGACACCGTGCCCCGTCCTCCCCGACGAGACGCGGCGGCAGATGGGCGAAGTGGCGTGTCGCGCTGCTGCCGCCGTCGGCTACGTGAACGCTGGAACGTGCGAGTTCCTCCTCGGCGCGGACGGCAGCTTCTACTTCCTCGAGATGAACACGCGGCTGCAGGTCGAGCACCCCATCACGGAGATGGTGACGGGCATCGACCTCGTGCAGGCGATGCTCCGGATCGCGGCGGGCGAGAAGCTCTGGTTCCGGCAGGATGATCTCGCGATCCATGGCCACTCCATCGAGTGCCGGATCTACGCCGAGGACCCCCGCGCCAACTTCCGGCCGGCGCCCGGGCCCCTCAAGGGCTACCGCGAGCCCGCGGGCCCGTTCGTCCGCACCGACAGCGGTGTCGTGCAGGGCATGGACGTACCCATCCACTACGACCCGATGATCGCGAAGCTGGTGGTCTGGGGCCAGGATCGGGCCGAGGCGATCCAGCGGGCGCGCCGGGCGCTCGAGGACTACCGCATCGTCGGGACGCCGACGTCGATCCCGTTCTTCCTCGCGTTGTTCCAGGATCCGGCGTTCCTGGCGGGCAAGTACGATACCGGGTTCATCACGCCCGAGTGGCTCGGGGAGAAGCTGGTGCCGACCCCGGAGTCCGTGGAGCTCGCGGCGGTGGCGTCCGCGATCGTCCGGTTCGAGGCCGACTCGGCGAGCAAGCCCCAGGCCAGCGAAGGTGTCGGGTCGGCGTGGAAGGTCACCGGCTGGCGCGCCGGCCTGCGGGGGTCCCTGTGAGGTACGAGGTCGAGATCGAAGGCAGCAAGCGCCAGATCGACGTCCGCAAGGCCAACGGCGCGTGGCTCGTATCCGTGGATGGCGGGCCCGAGCGCACCATCACGGGCGGCCAGCTCGGGCCGGCAGAGTGGCGGTTCACGGAGGGCGGCGCCACTCGCGTCGTGGCCGTCACGGTGGACGGCGACCACGCGGACCTCCAGATCGCGGGCCACGCGCTGCGGGCCGACGTCGTGGACCCACGCACCCGCCTCTCGCTGGCTGGCGGCGCGGCGGAGGGCGTGGTGGCGACGCCCATGCCCGGCATGGTGAGCCGGATCCTGGTCCAGCCGGGGCAGGAGGT
>CAMCWU010000317.1 GCA_945882675.1 Klebsiella pneumoniae
GGACGCGGACGACTACGACGGCCCGCTGGTCGACGGCGACGGCGACGGCGTGACCAACGGCGACGAAGCCGGGATCTGCGCGAACGGGGACTGCCTCGACCCGCTCGACCCCGACACGGACGGCGACGGCGTGGCGGACGGCGCGGAGCTCGGGGACGGCGCCGAGCCGCGCGACAGCGACGCCGATGGCGTGCCCGACGCGCTCGACCCCGACGACGACGGAGACGGCGTCCCGAGCGCCGAAGAGGGCACTGGCGACGGCGACCGCGACGGCCAGGGCGCCTGGCTCGACCCCGACTCGGACGACGACGGGATCGGCGACGGCTCGGAGTCCGCGCTCACGGACGCCGACTGCGATGGCCTCCCGGACCGCCATGACGCCGTCGCGGACGGCGCGTGCGCCCTGGGGGGCGAGCCGGTCGTCGGGACCGAGAAGCCCGCTGGCGGCTGCTCGACCACGGGGTCGGGCGGCGCGGGGTGGGCGGCGCTGGCGCTCGCGCTCCTGGTCCGCCGCCGGCGGTGATCAGGCCCCGTACGAGGGGTCGATCACCGCGAGCATCTCCGGGATGCTCGGGAGCTTGTAGCGGATCTTCCCGAGCTTCGCGCCCTCGGCGATCTCGTGGGCGTCCAGGCGCTTCCAGTCCTCCCAGCGCACGAGTGGGCGGACCCGGGCGGCGAGGAACGCATCCGCTGCCGCCGCAGTGTGGGTGCTGGCCGGAAGGGCCGGGGCATCCTCGATCATGCGCTCGACGGTGGCCTTGCTGTCCTGGCGATTGGTGCCGATGAGGCCGGACGGGCCGCGCTTGGCCCAGCCCACCACGTAGGTGCGCGGCAGGTACGGCGGCGGCGTGGGTGCGTCCCCCGCGTCAGGCGGCTCCTGGGTGCCGCCCGCGAGTACGCGGCCGTCGGCGTTCGGGATGATCCCGCGGCGCTCGTCGAACGGGATGCCCGGCACGGCGATCCCGCGGTACCCGACCGCGCGGAACACGAGGCCGACCGGCAGCGTCTCCCGCTGGCCGGTGCCGCGGGCCAACACGCCTCCGGAAGCGCTGGCCTCCGGCGCGTTCCGCTCGATCACCAGGCGTTCGGTGCGCCCGTCGCCCTCGATCGCGACCGGCGAGACCCACAGCCGCAGGTGCACGCGGACGCGAGCGTCCGGGTTCGGGGGGACCGCCGCGCGGGCCTGCAGGAACGCCACGTTCTTGCGGGCGCCGAGATCGTTGGTGGCCTGCAGCCACGCCTCCGACGCGGGATCCAACGCGACCTCCTCCGCCGAGACGCGGAGGTCCACCCCGGGCAGGTCCGCGATCTCCTCGAGCTCGCCGGTAGTGAACGCGGCCTGCGCCGCCCCCCGCCGCCCGAGGATCCACACGTCCCGGATGCCCGACGACGCGAGCTGGTCGAGCGCGACCGGCGAGACGTCCGTGGGGGCCAGGTGCGCGCGCTCACAGGCCAGCAGCCGGCTCAGGTCCATCGACACGTTGCCGACGCCCACCACGGCCGCACCGGTCGCGGACAGGTCGAACCGCCGGTGCTGGTGGTCCGGGTGGCCGTTGTACCAGCCCACGAACTCGGTCGCGCTGTGCGACCCGAGCAGGTCCTCCCCCGGGATTCCCAAGCGGTTCGCCGACTCCGCGCCGACCGCGTACACGACCTGGTCGTACAGGCCGAGCAGGTCCGCGTGGGTCAGGTCCGTGCCGACGCGCACATTGCCGAAGAACCGGAAGCGGGGATCCGCCGCCGTCTTCTCGTAGGCCTTCACGACCGACTTGATCTTCTGGTGGTCGGGGGCCACCCCGCCGCGCACGAGCCCGTAGGGGCTGGGCAGACGGTCGAGCACATCGACCTCGTACCGGGTTGTCTTGTCGGCCAGCAGAGCGGCCGCGGCGTAGAAACCTGACGGACCCGAGCCGACCACGGCCACTCGGATCACGCGCTGCGCATCGCTCGACAAGACCACCTCCCTTTCCGGGGCCCCATTAGCACGCTCACGCGGCGCAGGGGACCCGGAAGGGGAAGGGGACTACTTGCCGCCGACGCCGGCCGCCTGCGGGATGGCGGCGAGGGACTTGCCGACCTCGGGAGCGGCCTCGACCGCGCTGGTGAGGGCGCCGATGCCGTCCTTGAGGCCGCCGAGGATCTTCGGGGCCTTCATGGCGAGCTTCGGGTCAGCCTTGACCTCGTTCGGGACGCCGGTGGTGACGAGGGCCTGGCCCTCCGCCACGAGCGCCTTGCCGTCCGTGACGACCTGCTGCATCATGGGCAGCATCTTCGGGATGAGCGGGATGACGTCCATGTTGCCCTTGCCGGCTTCGTCCACGACGTAGCGGGCGAACACCACGGTGGCCTGGATGCGGAACGCCTTGGCGAGGTACGCGTCCACGGACGAGAGCTCGGTCGGGGTGACGCGAACGCGGTACGCGTCGGTGGCGAAGGGGTTCTTCTCCGGGGTGTTCCAGGCCGCGAGCATCGGGTCGAGGTCCGACGGGTTGTAGGGGACCGAGCGCTCGTCCTGCTTGGCGTTCGCGGCGGCGGACTTGGCCTCCTTCTCGTTGTCCTTCTCGCAGGCCTTGAGCTCCTTGCCGGTGAGCGCCGCGCAGTCGGCGGCGAAGGCGGGCGCGGAGGCCGAGAGGGATGCGGCGGCGACGATCGAGGCGAGAGTCTTCCAGGTCATTTTGCACTCCATTCAGGCGCCGCCAGATATACTCCCTCCGTCCGTCGCGCAAGGAAACAGCGCGAAGAATGCGGTCGCGGGGCTTGCCGCGCCGCTTCGGCGATCGCAGGAAGGTGGGCCGGCTCAGTCTGCGATGCGCACCTGGTTGCGTCCTGCGCCCTTGGCGGCGCGCATGCACGCGTCCACTTTCTCCAGGAGATCTTCGGCGGTCAACGCTGGTCCGGCGCGGGTCACCACGCCCACGGAAATCGTCACGGCGAGGCCGTCCGTTCCCGGTCCGACCGGGAACGGCGTGCGCGCGATGCTGGCGCGCAGGCGCTCCGCGAGCGCGGCCGCCGGCTCCGCGGGCGTCTGGCGGAGGATCACGGTGAACTCTTCCCCCCCGAAGCGGGCGACGAGGTCCTCGCCCCGGCACGCGCGCAGGAGCCGCCGCGCGAACTCGACCAGCACCGCGTCCCCGACGATGTGGCCGTGCTGGGTGTTGACGAGCTTGAAGTTGTCGAGATCGAGCATGATGAGGGACAGCGGCGTCTCGTGGCGGCGGTGGAACGCCACCTCCTGACTGAGCTGATCGAGAAAGAACCGCCTGTTGAGCAGGCCGGTGAGGCCGTCCCGGGTGGCCGCGTGGTAGAGCTGGACCAGGACCTGCTGCTCGAGCTCGTCCGCCATGCCGATCTTGAAGATCGTGCCCGGGCCGATGCGGACCCGATCGCCGCCGCGCACCGCCGTGGACGCGGAGCCGACTCGCTGATCCTCGACCCAGGTGCCGTTCCGGGAGTCCAGGTCGGCGACCCGGTGCGGGCCGCCAACCGTGACGAACAGCTTCGCGTGCTCACGGCTCACGCCCTCGTCGTCGACGACGACCTGGCAGCCCGGCGAGCGGCCGATCGTGAACTCACCCGGTTGTAGGCGAAACATCTTCCCGACGGAGCGCCCCGAGAGCAGGATGAGCCACACGGCGTCGTCCCGTGCCGGACCCCGCAGTTCGTCGAGGGAGAACACCCCGGTGTCGTCGTCGTCGTCGTCTTCGTCGTCGCCGAGGGTGGCGATGAGGTGCTCCTCGTCCTCGTTCCTGGCCACTATCGCCTCCCTTGGCGTTCTGCGCCCGAAGCCCGTCGGATGCGGGCCGAAGGCCTCGTTATAGGCCGCGGTCCACCGCTCCAACTCCTGACCCGCGCCGACCTCTGCGCTGCACTCTACCAGAGATCGAAGCGACTTTTCACGCGATCCGGGGCGCCCATCCAATGCCCGGAGAAACGCCCGGATGGCGGCCCGGGGTTCGCCGAGCCGATGGTAACCGGTCCCGAGACTTTCCCACAGTTGCAGAGCGATTGCATCGTCGGTCGGCTGGAGCGCGCGGGTGGCGGTTTCCCACGCGGAGATCGCATCGGCGAGCCGACGATCGCGGAACGCGCGCGCTCCGAGGGCCTGGAGCGAACGCGCGTCCAGGTCGGGCGCGACGAGCCCTGGCCCCCCGGAGGCGAGGCCGCCGCGCTCGGTCGTGTGGCGGCTCCGGTGGACCACTGCGCCCGCCCGAAGGACGAGGAGATCCCAATGGAAGTCGAGATCGTCTCCTGGGAGGAGTCGGAGCGACATCTCGAGGCGGTCGCCCGCTCGGACCGAGACGCGCGGGGCGTGGAACAGCACCTGGCCCCAGTGGGTGGTGGTGCC
>CAMCWU010000318.1 GCA_945882675.1 Klebsiella pneumoniae
GCTCCGAACGCGCCGATCGCCTCGCACCAGTTGGCGCCGAGGTCGTTCGACACGGCGTTGCGCGACGCGGGGTCGAGCGACATCGAAGCGCCCGCGGGGTCGGGGAAGGTCGCGCCGTCGTCCCAGGCGACGCCGTCGATCAGGCCGCCAGCGTTGCGCAGCTCGACCTCGTCGATCCCGTTGCCGAGCGTGAAATCCCCGGCCGCGTACTCGACGTCCACCGTGACGCCGCCGTTCGTCAGCAGATCGGCGTTCGTGGCGAACACCGTCAGGCTGCCCGGCGCCGCGACGTACGAGGTCGAGACGCTGAACGTCTGCGTCGAACCCGCGTTCGACACGACGAGGCCGAGGAGATCCACCGGGATCCCGGCGGCGTTGTAGACCTCGAACCACTCTCCGAAGTCGTCGTCCACCGCGAGCGGGTTCTGATGGATCTCGGTGACGACGAGGTCGCCGCTGACGAGCAGGTCGATGGCCGCGACGGGCAACGCGGTGTCGGCCGTGTCGCCCGTTTCGGTCGTGACGATGATCGTGTCCGTGTCCGTATCGGCGTCCGTATCGGTGTCCGTGTCTGCGTCGGTGTCCGCGTCGGTGTCCGTGTCGGCGTCCGTGTCGGCGTCCGTGTCCGTGTCCGCGTCGCCGCCCCCCGTTTCCGCACTCTTGTCAGAAACGACGGTACAAGCCCACAAGCTCGCGATACACACCAAGGGCGTCAGACGGCGCATGAGGCCTCCGCGCCCGGGTTATTCCGTGACCGGCCGCGAGGCAGCGTTCGCGCGGTGGAAGTTGGCGCCGTGACACCGCGCCGCCACACACCCGGTGGCGGGATCCGGATCGCGGGCCGGGTGGAGCCCCCCACCTCACCAACCGGGAGGAGTCTTCAGGCCGAGATCGCCGGAGCCTGCGGCAGATTCCGGGCGAGCCACCATGCTGCGAGCGAGAACAGCGCCACGCAGAGGCCCGTCGTGCCGAACGCCAGCGTGGCGAAGAACCCCAGCCAGTCGAGCTCGGCGTGACCGAGGGTGCGAACGACCAGCAGCCCGACGCTGCCCACGTAGCCGGCGGAGTCGGCGACGTAGATGAGAAAGCCCGCGTTTGCGGCTGAACCCGTCGCGGCCACGAGGCGATCGAACAGGACGCAGTTGAACGGGACGTACGCGATGTACAACCCGAGCCCGACGAGGATCATCCACAGCTCCGGGCTGACAATACCCGCCGTCCACCCGAGGGTCGCGACGCCGACGAGGGCGGCTCCGCCAACCAGCAGCGCGTGTACGGCGAGGACGGCGCGGCGGTTGTTCCGCACCGCCATCAGCGCGCCCACGGCCGCCAGCGCGCCGAGCGCCACCGGGATCTCGGTCGTCGCCAGGATCTCGGGGCTCGCGCCGTACCCGAGCGCGTCCCACAGCTCGCCCGCGAAATTGTCCCGGAAGTCCCGAAACATCGTCAGGACCACGTACCCGGCGACGAGCGGGATCAGGGCGCCGGCCCAGGTGCGGACGAACGCCCGGCGCGCGGGCCCGTGCATCGGAACGCGCTTGACGCGCAGCGCTTCTTCCGCGGGACTCGGCGGCGGGAGCTGGGCCAGCATCCAGGTGGCGGCGCAGAGCGGAAGGGCGAACAACGCGCCGGTCGCCGCGGGCATCCACCATGGGCTGACGCCCGCGTCGAGGACGAACCGCCCGGCTGCCTTCGCCGTGCCGGAAGCGAGGATGAAGCTCGAGCACAGGATGGCGCCGAGCAGATCGCTCGTGGCGCGGCCTTCGATGAACGAGAACACGAGCCCCCACACGAGGCCGAGCGCCAGGCCGTTGACCGCCAGCGCCACCGCTGCCCACGGTCCGGCGAGGAAGCCGAAGAACACGAGCGCGAGCTCGGCCGTGCCGATGCAGCCGAGGATCGCAAGCGCGCGCCCGCCGGGTTTCATCTCGGAGATGACCTTGATCCCGAGGAACTTGGCCGCACAGTAGCCGAGCAGCTGGGCGATGAGAAACAGGCTCTTCTGGTCGAGACCGAACACCGCAGGCGCTGCGAACGAGGCGACCACGAACGGCTTGCGAAAGGCGTACATGCAGAAGTACGTCGCAAAGCTAGCGCATGCGGCCCACGCGGTCAGGGCCGTGGGGTGGGTCAGGGCGCGGGAGATCGCGGGAGCTCGGAGCACGTCTGCAATCTCGCCAGCGAAGGTGGCGCGGCGCTGGCGTGACCGCGACGATTTCGTGGCGGACCCCTACCGACGCGAAGCGCCCGCTAGGGTACCGCATGCCTGCCGACCCGCTCCTGCTGACCCCCGGGCCCCTCACCACCGCCGCCGCCACACGGGAGGCGGCCACGCGCGACTACGGTTCGCGCGATCCCCGCTTCATCGCGCTCACCGCGTCGGTTCGCAAGGATCTCGCTGCCATGTCCGGCCTCGGAGACGACGCGACCTGCATCCCGTTGCAGGGCAGCGGGACCTCCGCTGTCGAGGCAATGCTCGGGAGCCTGCTCCCCCCGAACGGCACCCTCGCGGTGGTCGTCAACGGCGCATACGGTGCGCGCATCGCGGCGATCGCCCGCCGGCACGGGCGCGCGGTTCGCGAGATCCGTTGCCCGGAGACGCAGCTGCCCGATCTGGCCGAGATCGCCGTCGCGCTCGATGATCCGGAGGTCTCGGCGCTGGCCACGGTCCACTCGGAGACCACTACTGGTCTCGTCAACCCGATCGACGCGATCGCGGAACGCGCGGTCGCGAGCGGCAAACCCCTGTTCGTCGACGCCATGTCCAGCTTCGGGGTCTTGCCCGTCCCGACGAGCGCAACCGCAGTGGCCGCGTCGGCCAACAAGTGCCTCGAGGGGCTTCCCGGCGTCGCTTTCGTGCTCACGCGGAACGCCACGGTGGCCGCGGCTGCCGGTCGCTCCCCGTCCCTGACCCTGGACCTGAACGAGCAGTGGGCGCGCTTCGAGCGGGACGGACAGTGGCGGTTCACCCCGCCGACCCACGTGATGGCGGCCCTCGCCGCCGCGCTCGACGGCTGGCGCACCGAGGGCGGCGCCGACGCGCGCCTGGCCCGCTACCAGGCCAATCGGCACCTCCTGCTGGCCGGGCTCCGCGAGCTCGGCTTCGAGACGCTCCTCCCGGATGCGATCTGCGGGCCGATCATCGTCACGTTCCTGCTCCCCCCCGAGCTTCCCTTCGCGAGCTTCTACGACGCGCTGTATGCTCGGGGGTTCGCCATCTACCCGGGAAAGCTGACGGAAGCCGACACCTTCCGCGTCGGGTGCATCGGGCAGGTGTACCCGTCGGATATGCGACGCTTCGTCTACGCGGTGGGCGAAGTCTCTGGGAGGCTGACATGAAAGCGGTGATCTTCGATCTGGCCGGGACCACCGTCGACCATGGTTGCCAGGCTCCGGTCGGCGTCTTCGTGGAGGTGTTCCGACGCGCTGGCGTCGCCGTCGAGCGGGCCGTCGCGCGGGAGCCGATGGGGACGCACAAGCGCGAGCACATCCGACGTCTGTGCGCCCATCCGACCGTCGCGGCTGGGTGGCGCGCCGTCCATGGGCACGAGCCGACCTCCGACGACGTCGATGCGCTCTTCGAAGCTGCGCAACCGCTCCAGATGGACGTTCTCGCCCAACACGCCGAGCTGATCGACGGGACGCTCCACGTCGTGGCCGAGCTGCGCGAGCGCGGCTATCGGATCGGCGTCACAACCGGATATACGCGCGCGATGCTCGATGTCCTGTTGGAGGAGCTCCGCCCGCGGGGCTTCGTGCCGGACGCCGCGGTGGCGGCGACGGAGGTGCCGTCCGGTCGCCCCGCCCCGTTCCTCTTGTGGACCGCCGCGATGCGCCTCGGCGCCTGGCCGGCCGCGGATATCCTGGCCGTCGGCGACACCCCGGTGGACGTGGAAGCGGCGCGCGCTGCAGGGATGTGGTCGGTCGGTGTCACGCTTTCCGGAAACGAGGTCGGGCTCGGCGCGGGAGAGCTCGCAGCACTCACCGGGCCCGAGCGCGCCCGTGTGCGCGAAGTGGCGCGCGCTCGCCTCGAGCCCGCGGGGGCCTGGCGGATCATCGACTCGGTGGCGCACCTGCTGCCGGTCGTCGACGAGGTCGAGCGGCGGGGGTTGGCCGGCGAGCGTCCTTGAGACCCCTCGGCGCGTAGACGCGCATCAGCCGCCGCTCATGGTAAGCCCTCCGCCAAGCCGGCGTGATTCTTGGCGGCCGCCGGGTGATCTTGCTCGCGGAGGTGCCGATGAACGACACGCGGCGGAAGGTGGAGGATCGGGCGGACGCGGTCGGGTTGCTGGGCCAGTTGGAGGCGAGCGGACTTGGTATCCC
>CAMCWU010000319.1 GCA_945882675.1 Klebsiella pneumoniae
GGCCCCGCGGGAGGTCGCGCGCCGCCGGAGCCGCGAGGGCATGGGGAGCCCGGCGGTCCTCGCGGACGGCGCCGTGGTGTTCGAGAGCTGGATCTCCGACGCGGAGGGGAGGGTGCGCCCCGACCTGCTTCGCTGGGATCCGGTGACGGGCCGGACCATTCGCCTCACGCGCGGGGCGGACGTGCGCACGCCCGCGGCCGACGGCGACGGGATCGTGGCGGTGCGTCAGGTGTGGGGGCGCACGGAGATCGTGCGGATCGGCCCGGACGGCGGCGTGACGGTGGTCGTGCCGGCGGTGGCGGATCGCGCGGTGGACCAGCCGACGCCGGGGCCGGGCGGCCTGGCGTGGCTCGAGCACCGTGGATCGGCGTGGTACCCAGTGATCCGCGGGGCGGACGGGGAGCGCCACCTGGAGCTCCCCGGCGTGGTGGATCTCGCGTGGGGCGCGGACGGCGCGTTGTACGGCGTCCGCGGCCTGGCGGGCCGGATGACCGTGTGGCGCCTCGATCCCGAGCCGACGCAGGTGTCCGAAGGCGGCGGGCCGGCGCTCGGGCTGGCCGCGGGCCCGGACGACCTGTGGTTCACCGCGCTCGACGCGTCGGGGTTGGACCTGCGGCGCCTCCCGCTGGCGGAGCTGGCCTCCGTGCCGGTCGCGGAGCCCGGAGCACCCGCTGCGCCTCCGCTGCCGGATCCCGTGGCGGTGGAGATCGAGCGGTACGGCGCGGGGCGCGTCGAGCCGAAGCTGGTGATCGGCGGGGCGTTCTCGGGCGCCGGGAACACGTCCGAGTACGGGGTGCGCCTGGGCGACGTGGCCGGGCGGTGGGAGGCCCTGGTGCGGGCCGGGTACGGCGACTCCGGCGGTTACAACGGCGCCGGGGCGGCGCTCGTGGCGCGGAGCCTGCCGGCGCCGGTGACCGTGGCCGGCTGGGCGGTGGACGGCCCGGGCTACCCCGGCCAGGTGGTCGGTGGCGCCGCCACGGCGCGCCAGGAGCGGGCGTTCCGCGGCGGGCGGACCGCCATGGAGGGCGGCGCGCTGGTGGAGGCGCCGCTGGATGGCGGCCCCGCGGTGGTGGCCGCGGTCATGGAGGTGGCCGCGGCGTGGCAGGATCCCGCACGGGAGCGGATCTACGTCGGGGGGATCGCGCGGCTGTCGGGGGGGACGGGCGCGCTCGCGGACATGGCGGCGGTGGTGTCGTTGGGGCGCGCCTGGAGCGTGGACCTGTCGGCGGGCTACGGTGTCGCGAGCGGAGATCGGAGGTTCGACCTGGGCGGGATCGACACGGCGCTGGTCGATCCGGCGGCGCGCTGGAACCGCCTCGTCGAGCCGGCGTTCGCGGAGGGCACGCTCGTGGGCGGGACGCGCCTGTCGGCGGACGCCGCGTTCACGACGCCTCTCGGGAGCCTGTTCGCGACCCGCCACCTCGTGGGCGACGGGATCGGCCCCGCGGGGGCGACGGTCGCGGGGATCCGGCTCGGCGGCGGCGTGCCGCGTCAGCCGCTCGCGAAGCTCCCGGCGGCCGAGATCGAAGTCGGCGCGGGGATCCGCCTCGAAACTCCGGACGCGGGGTGGTTGACGTCACCCGGTCTCGACGATTTCGCTGCGTGGGGACGCGTCTCCTGGCGGTTGTAGCGAAGCGCGCCCCGGCGTGGGCTATACTCCCGGCGGAGGAAGAATGGGCCGGTTTGTGATCATCGCCGCGTGGGTGTCGCTGGCCGCGTGCGGGCCGAAGAAGACCACGGCCGTCGAACCGCAGGAGTCCGCCTCCCTCGCGGGGGATCCGAACAGCGTGGTCATCACGCTCGACGTCGAGGAGGAGTCCGCGGACATGACCGAGCTGCGCTCCGCGGTCGAGCCGTGCGGCGATCTCATGGCGCTCGAGCCGCAGGCCATGCTCGGGAAGCTCAAGGAGCCGGGGATCCGCTGCCTCGAGGACAGCCTGCGTACTGCGCAGAAGCAGACGGTCAAGGACAAGATCTCCCGCGTGCTCATGGCGGACGCATACGCCAAGGGCGAGCCCGAGCGGTGGGAGGTCATGGCGAAGCGCCACCTCGAGACCATCGACCGCTCTGATCCGGACCTCTGCTACAAGTACGCGTTGAGCGTTTTCAACACCGCCCCGGCGGACAAGATGGACGAAGCCCTGCGCTGGGCGGACGTCGCGCTCGAGAACCGCTCGATCTGGAGCGGGGACGTGTTCGTGCAGCGCGTTTTCTCCCTCTACAAGCTCAAGGCGATGGCCGCGCAGAAGAAGTGGGCGTGGCTGGAAGCGGAGTTCGTGCGGGCGCCGACAGAGGCGAACAACGCCGCGAAGGAAGAAGCGCGGAACCAGACGAAGACGCTGTCGCGCGAGTGGCTCGAGTACGCCCGCAGCGCGAGCAAGGACACCACGCTGGCGCTCCAGATGTGCATGTCCGCCGCGGGGACCGAGACCTACTGCAACGAGGGCTGACTCCCTCTTCTCACAGCACCTTCGCGAGCCGCTCGACCAGCCGCGGGATGTCGTCCGCGTGGAGCGAACAGTAGGCGAGGCGGATCAGGTTCTCCGCCGGGAACGCGATGACCCCGACCGAGTGCTCCCGGAGCAGCCGCTGCCGCACGTCCTCCGCGATCAGGCCGTCCCGCAGCGGGAGCAGCGCGAAGAACGCCGAGTTGAACGGGAAGTACGGGATCCCCGCGCGATCGAGCTCGCTCTGCAGGCTCCGCCAGCGGTCCGCGAGCAGGCCGCGGCGCAGCGCGAACGTGGTGTCGAGCGTGCGCGTGGCGAGCCCGCGCTGGATCAGCGCCATGGCTGGGCCGGACGCCGATCCGACCGTGCCCCGGATGACGTACTTCAGCTTCGAGAGCATGGCTTCTTCCGCGCCAGGGCCGGTGGCCGTGTGCGTGAGGAAGCCTACGCGGCTCGAGAAGAAGAGCATCTCCTTGGTCGCGCCGTCGACCTTGAAGACGACGAGGTGCTCGGGATCCGCCTTCTCGGCCAGATCCCAGAACAGCGAGCGCTTGTGGGCGTCGTCTGCGTACAGCCAGCCCTGATACGCGTCGTCCACGATGGCCGCCGTGGGCGCGCGGCGGGCGACCACCACGTCCACCAGCGCGGCGGCCTCTGCGGCCGTGGGCATGTAACCGGACGGGTTGCCGGGGAAATTCATCACGATGACGAGCTTGCCTTCGACGGCGCCGATGGCGCGCGCGAAGCCGTCCACGTTCAGGCGCCCGTCATCGTCGAAGAAGCGCCAGGTCGCCATCTTCGGCGCGGCGACCATGCCAAACAACAGCTCGTAGTTCTCCCAGGCGGGGCTGGGGACGAGGATCGTGGTGTCGTCCGAGGCGAGCAGGCTGGCGGCGAGCGAGATCGAGTGGGTGAGCCCATGGGAGACCACCGGGAGGCTCGTGGCGACAGCGGGGTTGCCCGCGAGGCGGCGCTGGCGCTCGATCCAGGCCGTCCGGAGGGATAGCGGACCGTCCACCGGCGCGTAGAGCCAGGTCATGGCGGGGTCGAGGCCGTGCACGGCGTCCGAGAGCTCTGCCGGCTGCAGCGGCGCGCCCCGGCCATCCGTGAGCTGCCCGATGGTGGCGTTGATCTCGGCCCCGCGGGCCTGCGTGGCCTGCCAGGGAATACCCTGGGGGAAGGCGGCGCGGCGGCCGATCGGCGAGAGCATTCGCTCCAGGGCCGGAGCTTCGCGCGCCAGGATCGCGTTGAGCCGATCGGACTCCGACATTGCTCGACCTCGGGGAGCGAGCCCTTATCTTACCGCGCGGGCGTCGGCCCCTGGGTCTCACTTGACATAATATACATTATCGGACATCCCCGTGGGGCGGCGAGGAACGGCGCGCGGCAGACCCTCGTCCAGGTTATATCCGGGCCGTGACCCCGATCCTCCTCCTGCTGCTCGGCTGCGCGCCGGACGCCGTGGCGTGGCCGGTCCCGCACATCCTCGTCGTGCCGGACGATCTCGTGTTCGAGGGCGTGGGCGTGGGCGTGGGCGCGATCGCCACGGTCTCCGTGGAGAACATCGGCACGGCCCCGGTGACGCTCCGCGCGGTCGTGGACGACCCGTTCGACCTCGCCGTCTCCACGCTGGACGTCGCGCCGGGCGCCGTGATGGGCCTCCAGGTCGCCGTGGCACCCACGGGCTGGGACGCGCTCCGTGCGGATCTACGCCTCACCGGAGAGCTCACGGACGTCACCGTGGGTGTCACCGCGGAGCCGCTCGCGGACTACGATCTCGACGGCGCGGACGCCCTCGGCGCCGGCGGCGACGACTGCGACGACCTCCGCGCCAGCGTCGCGCCCGGCCAGCTCGAAGTGTGCGACGGCC
>CAMCWU010000320.1 GCA_945882675.1 Klebsiella pneumoniae
GGGTCCGGATCTGGCCGATCCCCCTCGACGGCGGGCTCGTGCGGCTGGTGGCGCGCGTGGAATTGAACGGCCGGCCGGTCCTGGTCCACGACGTAGCTTCGACCGGCTATTCGGCGACGACGTTCGCCGTGTGGATCCCGCCCGGTCGCCACGAGATCGCGGTGGACACGGGCGGCCTCCCCGCTGACGTGGAGGTAGAGGTCCACCGCCCGCGGCCGCGCTGGACCGCTCCGCTGGCCGCGCGAAGCGTACGGACCGACGCCGACGAAGCCGAGGCGCGCTGGCTCGCGGGCGACCCCGGCGCGACCGACGCGTGGCGCGCGCTCCTGGAGGCTCCGGGCCCCACCGGGGAGCTGGCGCGGGCACGGGTGATCGCAGGTTCATCCCACCTGATCGAAGTGGAGGCGCTCGCGACCGGACCCGCGGCCACGGCCGACGGCGCGGAGGCGCTCGCGGACGCCGTGCTGATGCGGGCGGCGGACCTGCCGATCCCCGTGGTCCTGGCTGCGGTGATGGCCGCGCGGGACCCGGATCCCGTGGCGGTGGCGCGCTGGCTCGACGGGCCGGTCGCCGGAACGCGCGCGGCGGGCGTGGCGCTGCTCGGGCGCGCGCCGGATGTGCCTGCCGGACGGTCCACGCGCATCGACGCCGCGCGGGAGCTCGCGGTGGCGACCCGGGCGGCCCGGCTGGCCGGCGCGGGCGAGCCCATCCCGCTCCTCGGGGCGGCGCCGGGGACCCCGCGGGGGCAGCTGCGTCCCGGTGACAGCGTAGAAGTGACGCTCGCACCTCGCGCGGACGGTCGCGCGCCGGTCCTGCGGATGGACGTCCGCGGCCCAGCCACCTGGGCGGTCGACGGCGAGGAGCGCGTATCGCCGGGCGGCCGCCTGGACACTGCGCTCCCGGCGGGCGCCCACCGGATCGACGTCCGCGCCGGGTCGATCGTCCTGCTCGATCCCGAGCTCGCGCCCGACGCCCCAATCGCGTGGGAGCGGGAGGCCGTGGCGCTCCCGGCGACGTTCGCGCTCCCAGATCCGGGTGTCCGCACCGGGATCTTCGTGGACCTGCGGCCCGCCGCGCCGGGTGTCGCCGTGTTCGACGACGGGCGGACCGTGCGCTGGGACGCCGCCACCCGCGTGGAGCTCGACGCCGGCGCGGTCGCGACGGAGGTGACGCTGTACGCCGACGCGCTCGCGTCCGTGGCGCTCCGCGGCCGGATCCCGGCGGAGAACCCCGCACCCGCAGCGCTGCCGGATATCCCGCTCGCCGACGCGCTCGCCGCGATCGAGGCGCTCACGCGGGCCACGGACGGGGGCGACGCGGGAGCGCGGGCCGCGCGCGCAGGGCACCTGGCGGCGCTCGGGCTGCTCGAATCCGCGCGGAGATCGGTGCGCCCCCTGGGATCCGCGGGCTCCGATGCCCTGGAGCGCTCGATCCTCGCGGCGGCGCCGTCTCGCCCGGCGCCCGGGCCGGTGACCGCGGGGGCCGCCCTCGCGGAGAGCGGGATCGACTTGGCGTTACCGCTGGATCCGCGAGAGCGCGCCGTGGCCCTCGACGCCGTGGCCGCCCCCCCTCCCCTCGTGCGCGTCGCCACGGCCGACGCGTGGCTCGCCGCCGCCGACCCCGTGCGCGCGGCCCGCGCCGCCGTCGCGAGCGGCCGCCCCGAGCCCCTCGAGCGCGCCCTCGGGGCCCTCGACTTCCGCCCGATCGCCCGACCCGATCGGAGCGCCGGGCTGGTCCCCGTGCCGTTCGGCGCCGACCCGCCGTCACCCACCCTCGCGGCGCAGATCCGAGCCGCCCTCCTCGCGTCTCCGTGGCCCGCGGCCGACGGCCTGGTGGTGCGCGGCGACGCCTCCGACCGGCTCGTCGTGACCGGCGACCGCGTGCACCTCGACGTGTTCTGCCGGGACGAAGCGCTCGAAGCGCGGCCGTGCCGAGTGACCCTCGGCGTGGACGGCGCGACGCAGAGCTGGACCCTGGCCGACGCGGAGGTCCGCGGCCTCGACATCGGCCCCGGGCGCCACGAGATCCTCGTCCGCGGCCCGGGCGACGGCTCGGCCCTCGTGGTCCGCGCGCAGGTGGACGGCACGCTCCTCCCGCCCCGCTCCGAGCGGCTCGCGATCCGCGTGACCCCTTCCGTTCCGGCCACCGTTCAGGTCGCGGGCGGCGCGGTTCTGCGCGTGGACGTGGCGTCCGGCACCGCCACGGCGTCGGCCGGCGGCGCCACCGGATCGGCAGGTCCGGGCGGCACGATCCTCCTCCCCGTGCCGGACGCAGCGCCGGTGGGCCTGCGGATCGAGGGCGACGCGGTCGTCACGGTGTACCGCGGCGCCGCGCTCCCGCCCGACGATCGGCCGCCACCCCCGCCTCCGGTCGATCCAGCGTCGCTCCTCCCCGAGTGGATCCCGGCGTTGTTCGCGCACGTGCCCGTCCCTGCGGCGGAGAGCCCGGCCTCCCTGCGCGCCGCCGGCACCACCCGCTTCGGCCTGCTCGCGCTCCACGACGTCCGCGAGTCCGACTACGCCGCGTGGGACACGCTCGGGGTCACCGCCGAGTGGATGCGGTCGACGGACGCCGGTTGGGCCGCGATCTCCGGCTGGCTGGACGGGCCGGCGTTCGCGACGGGCGGCGCCGGTGAGCTCGGCTGGCGCTGGCGCACCGGCCGCGTCTCACTGGGCGTCGACGCCGGCACCTCGGTGCTCCCCGCCGTCGCCGCCCATCTCGGCGGCACGGGCGAGCTGGTGCAGGGACTCCGGCTCGCGGACGACACGCGATTGTCCGCTCGGATCGGCATGTTTGCAGGCTCCTGGAGCGTCGCGCCGAGCCGGCGCCTCGACCCGAACGTCCGCGTCGATCCCCGCGCGTGGACGCTGTTCGCGGCGACCCACCCGTTCGGCGCCTTCGGCCAGCTCTCCGTCATCGGCACGCCGCGGCGGAACCTCAGGTTCGAGGCCGGTGGTCGCGCCACCACGAACCCGGGGCCGTCCCTCGACCGGGCCGGGGGGTTCGCCGGCGTGGACTGGCTGATCGGATCCACGACCCAGGTGGGCGTCGACGGCAACCTCCAGTGGCGGTTCGCGGACGCGCTGCGGTCGGAAGGGCGCCTGCGGCCGTGGGTGGACCTCACGCTCGACCACGCGTGGTGGGTGGGCGAGCGCGGCCGGCGCATCGGGGTCGCGGGCCTCCTCACGGCGCTCCCGCGGCTCCCGGCGCTCGAGGGCTGGGTTGGCGTGACGGTCACGTCCACCGCGGGCCGCGGCCTGCGCGATCTGCCGCCCGACGAGGAGGCGTTCCGCGCGCTGCGGGAGCTGCCATGACCCTGTCGTGGACCGGGGGGACCCGAGCGGATATGGCCTGAGCGGAGGTCTAGCCGTTGCTCCGGTCGCGTCGCACCGCGCTCCCGCCTGCGGCGACGGCGCTCGCCGGACTCCTCGACCCGCTGACCGCCCGCGTCCGGGAGCCCGAGATCGCCTGGATCGCCGCGCGCCCGGGCTTCGCGGCCGTTCCGCTGGTCGTGGGCCTCGTCGCGGCCGCGCGCGCCGCGCTCGCGACGCGCGCAGAGGTGGACCGCCGCACCGCCGATCTCGTGGCGTTCGCCGCGGACGCCAACGGCCACGAGCTGCGCGAGGTCCTCACGCGGCACCTGCGCGCCACGGTCACCTCCACCTGGGCGTTGTGGGCCGATCTGCGCGCATTGGACCGGGATCTCGACCTCGACGCCCTCGTCGAGCGGGAGGCGACGGAGATCGAGGCTTCCGGCGCGCGGCTGGAGGTCGCGGTCCGCGCCCTGGGCGCCCTCGCGGTCCGCGGCCTCGAAGGCGACGTCTTCGAGCAGAGCGGCGCCAAAGGCGTCCTGTGCGACGTCGCGAGCCAGGAGCGCCTGGCTGCCCACCCGCCGCGCCGCCGTCCAGGCCCTCGCGGACGCCACCGCGGCGCTGGTGGCGCGGGACGCCCCGATCGGCCCGCGCGGACTCCAGGTGCTCCAGCGGATCGTGCGCTCCGACCAGGAGGATCCGTGGTCCCGCCGGGCGGCCCTGCGCGTCACCCTGGGCCTCGAACCCGGCACGGCGCGCCGGTGGCTCGAGCAGGCGCTCTCGGCGAAAGACGGCCGCGAACCATATCTCCTGCGCGCCCGGGCGATGGAGCTCCTGCTCGACGGGGACGCCGACAACGCGCTCGCGGTCGCGGCGCGCCACCTCGACGATCCGGCGGAGCTCGTGCTGTTCGAGCTCGCGGACGGCCTGGGCCGGCGCTTCCACCGGGGGGATCCGGCGGCCGGCGAGCTCCTCGATCGGCTGGCGACGGAGGGCCCGGCCCG
>CAMCWU010000321.1 GCA_945882675.1 Klebsiella pneumoniae
CGTCGCTGTCCGAGCCGCCGCGGATGGTCACGCCGGCGAGGCGGGTGCCGAGCCCCTCCCCGCTCTCGACGTCCACCACGGTGCCGCCGCCCTGGCCGTCGATGATCGTGACGGCCGAGCCCTTGATCCCGTAGATCTCGAGGGTCTTGCCGATATAATCGATGCGCTCGAAGTAGGTGCAGGCGCGCAGGCCGATGCGGTCGCCGGAGAGCGCGGCGTCGATCGCGGCCTGGATCGTCGTGAAGTCGCCGCCGCCGTTGCAGTCGACCACCCACATGGGGGCGTACGGGTCCACCGGCGCGGTGTCGCCCGTGGGGACGGCGTCGGTGTCGGCGTCCGTCTCCGTGTCGACGTCCGTGTCGACGTTGGTGGGCGGGTCGACCACCGGCGTGCCGGGATCGAGGACGGTGCCGGTCGGCTCGGACGTCTTGTCGAGGAACACTGCGCTGCCGGAGGAGCAGCCACCGAGGGGGGCGGCGAAGCCGGCGAAGAGGGCGATGGTCAGGATCCGGGTCATATTACCACCCCCCGAGGACGGAGAACCGCCCGCCAGTCAGCCCGATGTCATTGCGCGAACGGTCTGGATCGAGGTACCGACTGTCCGGGTTGCCGACGTCCACCAGCGGGGAGCCCGCCTGGAGCGTGTAGTCGCCGATCGCCGCGTTCGTGAACAGCGGGTCGGCGGAGATGTTGCCCGCCGTGCCGATCAGGACCGTGCCATCGCACCAGCCGACGTTGTCGAAGAAGTCGTTGTAGTCCGCGACGATCGGGAGGTCGGAGCGGATGCTGCAGCCGCCGCCGAGGAACACATTCGACGTGAACAGCGGGTTCGACACATTCACCAGGGTGATGTCGCTCGCGACGATGACGCTGTTGCGCACCGACACCGACCCGTTCGTGATGTCCATGTCGCCGGAGATGACCGTGCTCTCGATGATGAACTGGTCCTCCGGGTGGTCGTCTTCCGACAGCCAGACGCTCGGGCCGCGGATCACGGAGCGCTGGATGCGGCCCACGGTGTTCTCGTGCTCGATCGATTCCTCTCCGGCGCCGCGGCAGTCGATCGTCACCTCGTCCAGGAAGGCCGAGCCGTGCTCGAGGAACAGGCCGCGGTTCGCCGCGCCGCATGCGATGGTGGAGCGAGCCACCGTGATCGCACCGCGGTCCATGATGATCACGGTGTCCGAAGCATCGTTGCTGGCGGCGAAGACGACGCCTTCGAGCTCGAGATCCGCGCCCTCGGCGTCGATGACGTACTGCCCGCCCGTGCTCGCGAACACGACGTCCTGCAGGCGGAGCGCCGAGTGGTCGACGTCCGCGCCGGTGACGTTACTGTTGACGGTGAAGCCGACGAATGCGGTGCCGTCTGCTTCCGCGTGGGTGGCCATGATGGCGGTCCGGCCGTCGGAGTCGAGCGTGGTGACGGCGGAGCCGCCGGACGACGCGACCCACAGGGTCTTGCCGCGGAAGTCCACGGCCTCCTTGTAGGTGCAGGGACGGACTTCGATCCACCCTTCGCGCGGCGCGGCGTCGATCGCGGCCTGGATCGTCGTGAAGTTGCCGGCGCCGAGGCAGTCCACGATCGAAACCGGCAGGCCGATGGGGCCGACCGAGGAGCGAGACGCAGGGGGGGCGACGTGAACGGCAACGTGCGGGCCGGGTTCTGCGCGCGGGGTCAAGTCCGGGTCCCCGCAGCCGATGAGCACAGTCAAGAGCAGCATGCGCCCCCCAGGTGACAACTGTACCCGATCCTGACCGGCATCGGCTGGTCAGTCGCGCAGCGTGGCGAGCGCCGACGCCCATTTTACACGGCCGTGACGAATATGGAGATCGGCCCTCGCCGCGGTGCCGCGTTCGGGGCGCCACCACGCGCGGATCGCCCTGGCGGACGCGATCGGATCGTCCGGATCGTCGAGGACGAGGCCGACGGCCTCCGGCACGCCGCCCGTGGCGCATCCGACGGACGGGACGCCCGCTGCGGCGGCTTCGAGGGCGACGAGGCCGAGGCCCTCCGCGCCCGATCCGTCCGGGAGCGCGCGCGGGAGCAGCGCGAGGAGCTGCGCCGCGGCGATCTCGGCGGCGACGGCGGCCGGCGGGAGCCAACCGGTGAAGCGGATCCGGGCGCCGAGGCGGGCGGCGAGCGCGCGCCACGCGGGGAGCTCGGGGCCGTCGCCGACCACGACGCCGTCCAGGTCGAGGGCGTGGACCAGCCGCACGAAGCGGTCGCCGCCCTTCAGGGGGGTGGCGCGTGAAATATGGATCAGGCGATCGAGGTGGGTGTGGGTGAGCGTATCACGAGGATCGAGCGGGATCGGCGCGACCCGCGTGGGGTACCCGCGCGCGGCGGCCAGGTCGGCGAGGTACCGGCTGACGGCCCAGCGGTGGGCTGCGCCGGAGACCGCCGCGAACGCCGCGGGATCGCGGGGCGGCCGCGTGAGGTCGGAGCCGTGGTAGACTACGTGGAGCTGGCACCGGCCGACCAGGCGAGCCGCCACGGGCCAGGTGGCCGCCAGGACGGCGTCGGCGCCACGGAGGTCGACAGCGAACGACGTCCACCACGCCCCGAAGCGCGCGAACGACGGGCCGCGGACCGGCCGGAGGTCGACGCCGGGGACCGCGAGCAGGTGCGGGCGGGCGCGGACGTGGACCGTGACGTGGTGGCCCGCGTCCACCAGCGCGCCGGCCGTCGCGGCGGTCCACGTGGCGACACCCCCGACGGCGTCGCGGGACGGCCACTCGTCGCCGAGGATCAGCCAGCGCAGCGGCGCACCGCGGCCAGCACGGCTTCCACAGGCAGGTCCATGCACGCGTTATGGCCGAGCGGGCACCGCTCCCGGCGGTGCAGCGTGCACGGGCGGCACCACCGGTCGCGCTGGACGACCTCGCCGGGGTAGACGAAGAACCCGTCGGACGGGTGGGTCGGGCCGAAGAGCGCGACCAGCGGCACGCCGCACGCGCCGGCGAGGTGGAGGAGGCCGGTGTCGCCGCCCACGGCCACGCGGCAGCCCGCCAGCGCGTCGATCGTGGCGTCGAAGCCAGCTTCCACGACGCTGGCGGCGCCGGGGATCTGGCGGGTCACCTCCGCCACGAGGCCCTCCTCCCCCGGGCCTCCCAGCACGACGACGGGTCCGGCCCAGGCGCGGCCGAGCTCTGCGAACCGGGCGGCGTCCCAGCGCTTCGGGGCGTACGCGGCGCCAGGGAGCAGCGCGAGGGCGTCGCGGGGACGGGCGGGGACATCGATCCACGGCGGCGGAGCGGGCATCACTCCGAGCGCGCGGGCGTAGATCGCCGGGACGGGCGGCCGCGCCGTGAGGTTCCGGAGCACGAGCCGGAGCCGGCGGCGCACCGAGTGCTTGTGCACCCGCGGCGCCCCGGGCGCGAGCCGCCACGAACGCCACGATCCCTGGAGGTCCACCACGTCGCCGGGCGGGATCTCGGGCCAGGGCACCACGTGCGCGACGCCCCGCAGCCGCCGCGCGAGCCCGACGTACCGCGCGTCCGTGACCACGGTGCAACCAGGCACCTGGGCCGTCACGGCGCCGAGGAGCACCACGTCGCCCAGCGCCCCGCGGCGGAGGAGGATCATGCCGCGAGGGCCGCGCGCGCCGCCGCCAGCACGCGGTCCAGCGGCACCACGCCGCACCCGCCCCCGGTGGCGCACGTGGGCCGGTAGCAAGGCCGGCAGCCGGGATCGGGGCCCTCCACCGCGTGGGCGCCCGCGGCGCCCGTCCGCCCCGCCGTGGTGGAGGTGTGGATCACCAGGACCGACGTGCCCACCGCGCGGGCAAAGTGGGCGGCGCCGGTGTCCACCGTCACGAACAGGGCGCAGGACGCGAGCGCGGCCGCGAACGCCGGGAGTGACAAACCCACGCGCGTGGGATGGCGGCCGGCCCAGGCCCCGACGCGAGCGTCCTCCCCGGGGCCGCCGTAGAAGATCGCGGGCCGTCCCAGCCGATCGGCGAGCGCGGTGAAGCCCCGCCAGCTCCGCGTGTCGCCCCCCGCGCACACGGGGTTCAACCCCAGGTGTCCCGCGGGCACGTCCGCGGCGGGATCCCCTGCCCTGCGCGCCCACGTGGGGTCGCCGTGCGGGTGGGCGCCCGCCGCTCGCGCGAGCCGCGCGAAGGTGGACCGTTGGTGCGGCGCTTCCTCCACCAGATCGGTGAGGATGAGCCGCCGGACCGCGAGATCTCCTCGGGGGACGCCGTGGATCCCTCGCGCCGAGCCCACGCCGATCCGGATCCGCGCGCGCCGCGCCGCCCACGCCGCGGACACCGACGGCGGGAAGATCACCGCGCCTTCGCACG
>CAMCWU010000322.1 GCA_945882675.1 Klebsiella pneumoniae
AGGCGCCCGCCCTGCGTCGCGCAGAGGTCCTCGAGCAGCGCGACCGCGTGCTGCACGGCAACTGGAGGTGGCGCTTCGTACCAAGGGAACTCCGCGGGCGAGGCCTCGCCCCACTCGAGGAGACGGAGAACCGGCCCGGCGAGGTCCACCCGCCGGATCTCGGGCTCGGTCCAGGGCTCCAGGCCGCGGTGCTCACGCTCGGTCCACAGGCGCAGGCACCAGCCCTCGTCCTCGCGGCCGGCGCGCCCCGCCCGCTGGTCCGCCGACGCCCGGCTGATCCGCTCGAGCTCGAGCCGATCGAGACCCGTCCCCGGATCCTGCCGCATCACCCTGGCTACTCCGCTGTCCACCACCGTGCGGACGCCCGGCACCGTGAGCGACGTCTCGGCCACATTCGTGGCGAGCACGATCTTCCGGCCGCCGCCGGGCCGGAGCACCCGATCCTGCTCCTCCGCCGACAGATCTCCGAAGAGCGGGAGCACGCGGACGTCCATCACGCCGAGGCGGTCCGCCGTGTGCAGGATCTCGCGCACGCCCGGGAGAAACGCGAGGATATCCCCCGGGTTCGCCATGGCGCGGCGGATCGCGGCGGCCATCCGCTCGGGCAGCGGCCCGTCGTCCGGGTACGGAAGGTAGGTGGTGTGCACAGGGAACGCGCGCCCGGTCGACGACACGACCTCCGCGCCCAGCCAGGCGGCGAGGGGATCGGCGTCCAGCGTCGCGGACATGGCGATCAACGCCAGATCCGGGCGGAGCTCGGCCCGCACCTGCCGGAGCAGGGCCATCGCCAGATCGACGAGGAGCCCGCGCTCGTGCAGCTCGTCCACGATGACCGCGCCGACCCTCGAGAGCTCCGGATCGTCCTGCATCATCCGCAGGAGGATCCCGTCCGTCACCACCAGGATCCGCGTGCGATCGGACGCCATCCGGTCGAAGCGGACGTGGTAGCCGACCTCCTCGCCGAGCTTCCAGCCGCTCTCCTCGGCGATTCGCCGGGCGGACGCTCGGGCCGCGACCCGCCGGGGCTCGAGGAGCACGACCATCCCGTCGCCCGCCACGCCGGAGCGCAGGATCGCAGGGGGGACCCGCGTGGTTTTGCCGGCGCCCGTCTCGGCACGGAGGACGACCGGTCCACGCCTGGCGGCCGCCACGACGTCGCCCAGGACGTCGTCGACGGGCAACCACATCATTCGAGGACGATCGCCAGGTCCGCCGTGCCCTTCGCCGTCGCGGCCTGGGTCCAGGTCGCGAGGTGGTCCTGGGTCAGCGGGTTGCCGTCGACGTCGATGCGGACCGTGACGCTCACCGTCGCCGGCACGGGACGCGGTCCGCCCATGGAGATGACGTTCGCGCTCGTCACCTCGATCTTCTGCGGGAAGGGCCCGGGAGCGAGCTTCAACGCCGCGAGAGGGGGCCGCGGCTGCGCCGGGTCCGCGATCGAGACGTACAATGTCTCCTTCCCGGTGAGCGTCGCGGCCTTCGCGGGATCGAGCGTGACAGTTCCGCTGACGATGAGCTCCACCGGCCCCGCCGCTGCAGGGGGGGCCGCCGCGCCGCCGCCCGCGATCTCCCGCGCCCGCCCGAGCGCCCGCATGAGGTTCATATTGCCCGGCTCGGCCTGCAAGGCGGCTTCGAGTGACGTCACGGCCTCCGGCGCGCGGTCGAGCTCGAGCAGGATCAGGCCGCGGTACGCGTTCGCCCGACCGTGCTTCGGATCCTCGGCCAGCACCGAGTCGAACTCGGCGAGGGCCTTGTCGAACATCTGCACGGTGGCCGCCAGGACGCCCCTGGAGGTCCGGGCGTCGAGGTTCTTCTCGTCGATCCCGATGACCTTGCGGTTCGCCTCCATCGCCTTGGTCGCGTCACCGAGCTGCAGGTAGACGCCGGTGAGCTCGTTGAGGGCGACCACATCGCTCGGGTTCGCAGCGATCTTCGCGTCGAGCTCAGCGATGATCGCGGCGGCCTGCGGCGGAACGCCTGCCGGTCCGGCGGGCGCGCTGCCGAGGTCCTGGTTGCCCGTCATCGACGCGCCTTCCCGCCGCGCCACGGAGTCGTCCTGCGCCATGTTGAACAGCAGCGCCACCAGGGCGCACGCCGCGAGCGCGAACCCCGCGCCCTTCCACTCGGGGGCGACGGCGGGCCGGGGCGCAGTCCGGAGCTCCGGAGCGACCTCTCGCGCCGCGGCGGCGAACGCGGCGGGGCCTGCCCGCCGGCGGGCGTCGGCGAGCTGCGCGGCGAGCTCGGTCGCGGGGATCGGTGCCTCCACCGCGAGATCGGCCTCCTCCAGCTTGCGGAGGGCGTTGCTCCCGCGCGCGAGGAGCGCCGTGCGCTCCTGCTGGTAGAGCACGGGGTCCATCCGGTCCTTCTCGAGCTCGAGCGCGCGCAGGGCCTCGATCGCGGATGCGCGGCTCTGCGCGAGGTCGTCCCGCTGACCCTCGGCGATCACGGCCGCGTCCGGCGTGTTTCGCGCGCGGCTCAACAGCATCCCGCCGACGGCGAGGCCGCCCGCCACCACCGCGAGGGGCGGCCCCCACTCGGACCAGTCGATGTTCATTCGTCGAGCTCCGCGAGCAATCTCGCCTCGTAGCTATCTTTCGCGGCGGCGCCGGTGTCCGACGGGAGCGGCACGTCGTCCGGCTCCTTGCGCCAGCGGACCGCCGTGATCGCTGCCCACGACAGGCCCACCCCGGCCGCGAGCCCAGGCGCGAGCCAGATCAGCCAGTTCAGCCCCCGAGCCGGCGGCTCGAGCAGGATCCACTCGCCGTACCGGTCGACGAAGTAGTCGAGGATCTGGTCGTCCGTGTATCCGAGGCCGACGAGCTCGCGGATCCGGCTCTGGAAGGTGACCGCGGCCTCCGAAGTGGAGTCGGCGACCGATAGGCCCTGGCACACCGGGCAGCGCAGGCGCGCGGCGACGTTGCGCGTACTCGCGTCCACCGTGGATGCTTCCGGCGCCGGACCGGGCGGCATCCCTGGGATCGCGCCCGCTCCCAGGGAATCACCGTCAGCCCCTTCGGGGCCGGCCCCGAACGCGAGCACGCACGCGAGGAGGAGGATCTTGGTCACTGCGTCATCCGCCGGATCATCTCCTGAAGGAGGTCTGGGGGGACGATGCCGCTGACCTTCTTCGCGATCTTCCCTTCGCGATCGATGAAGAACGTCTCCGGCACGCCCGTGACCCCGTAGTCGATGGCGATGCGGTTGCCCGGGTCGAACAGCGTGGGGTACGCTGAGCGCGATTGTTTGAGGAAGCGCCGCGCTTTCTCTGGCTCGTCACCGTACAGCATGCCGTAGAAATTCACCTGGGGGAACGCGCGGGCGGCGTCCTGGAAGTAGGGGTGCTCGATCTTGCACGGCTGGCACCAGGTGGACCAGAAGTTCAGGATCACCGGGGTCCCGCGCAGGCTCTCGAGCGACACCCGGTTCCCGTCCAGGTCCTCGAGCGCGAAGTCGACCGCGGGCCGGCCCTCGAGCATCGACGGGATCGCGTGCGGATCCTTGCCGAACCCCGACGAAAGCAGCAGCACGAGGCCCAGCACCACCGAGCCACCCACCAAGAGAATCGGCCAGTTGACCTTGCCTTTTCGCGCTGCGTCGCTCACCGCGCGACCTCGGCTTCCGGGGCAGGTGCTGCCGCCACCACGGCGACGGGAGCGCGCTTTCGCGCGGGCCAGATCGCGATCCAGCTCCCGAGCAGGATGATCGGGCCGACGATCCACAGCCACGCGACGTACGGCTGCCAGATGACGCGCAGGCCAGCGTGGTCGCCGTTCGGGCTCAGGTTCATCAATGAGAAGTACAGGTCGCCGGTGGGGCGCGAGTAGACATCCGGCGAGAACACGGGTTCGCGCTGGGTCGGGTAGAAGTTCATCCGCGGCTCGAAGGTGCCGATGACGGTCCCGCCGCGGGCCACGAGGACCTCGGCCCGGCGGCTGCGGCGCTGCGGCTCCTGCACGTCGCGGGTGCCCTGATACGTCAGGGTGAACCCGTGAACTTCTGCGGAAGCGCCCTTCGCGAGGCTGATGTCGACCTCTTCCCGATAGCCGCGGGACAGGGCGAGCGAGAACAGCGCAAGGACGATGCCGAAGTGGGCGAGGTGGGCGCCATATCGCCTGCGGGCCCGCTGGTACGCGCGGCCGGTCGCGACGAGGAGCGACTCCTTCTGGCTCTGCATGCGGGCGCGGATGGGCTCGGCGACCTCGGCGAAGTTGCCCGCGAAGGCGAAGCCCGCCACCCACATGGACGCGACCGTCCAGGGCTTGGTGAAGCCGAGGCCCGCGAACAG
>CAMCWU010000323.1 GCA_945882675.1 Klebsiella pneumoniae
CATGGGGAGCAGGTTCAACGTCGCCTTCCTGCCGAGAGCGTCCTCGATCGCGCGGATCATGTCGAGCAGCGGGACGGGGTCGCTGTTCCCGATGTTCCGGATCCGGAACGGCGCGTCGCTCGCCCCCGGATCGGGGTGCGCTTCACCCACCGTGGTCCACTCGGGCTCGGCGGCCGGCGGGAGCGGCAGGAGGCGCGCGATGCTCTCGACGATGTCGCCGACGTAGGTGAAGTCCCGCGACATCTCCCCGTGGTTGAACACGTCGATCGGCCGATCCTCCAGGATGGCCTTGGTGAACAGGAAGAGCGCCATGTCGGGCCCCCCCCACGGTCCATACACGGTGAAGAAGCGGAGGCCGGTCGTCGGGACGCGGTACAGGTGGCTGTAGCAGTGCGCCATCCCCTCGTTCGCCTTCTTCGTGGCCGCATACAGCGAGAGCGGATGATCGACCGAGTGCGCCTCCGCGAAAGGCATGAGCTTGTTCGCGCCGTAGACCGACGACGACGACGCGTAGACCAGGTGTCGCACGCCGTGGTGGCGGCACCCCTCCAGGATGTGGAGGAACCCCGCCAGGTTGCTCTGGATGTACACGTGCGGGTTCGTGAGGGAGTGCCGGACGCCGGCCTGGGCCGCAAGGTTCACGACGTCCACCGGGCGCGACTCCGAGAAGATCTCCTCGATCGCCTGACGATCGGCGAGATCGGCCTCGTGGAAGGTCCACCGGCCCGCGCCGGGGGCCGTGGCGGCGTCCGCCAGCCGGGCGAGCCGCTGGCGCTTGAGCCGGACGTCGTAGTACGGGTTCACGTTGTCGATGCCGACGACGTCGCGCCCGTCCCGGATCAGCCGATCCGCAAGGTGGTAACCGATAAAACCGGCGGTGCCGGTGACGAGGACGGGGCCGGTGGCTTCGGTCACGAGGTCTTGCTCACAGCGAGAGGTAGGAGACGGTGTCTGGGAAATCTCGCGGGTGAAACGCCGACTTCACGTCGTAGAATACGCCGCCCGGGAGCAGCCGGCCCGCGAGGTCTGCGGCGCCGAGCGCGCGGTACTCCCGGTGGCTGACGGCGAGGATGACGGCGTGGAGATCGCGAAGATCGCCCAGATCGGTGAGCTCGAGATCCCACTCGTGCCGCGTCTCGTCCGGCCGGGCGTGCGGGTCGTGGACGAGCACGGTCGCGCCATACTCGAGGAGCTCCGCCCGGATATCCGGCACGCGGGAGTTCCGGATATCCGGCACATCCTCCTTGAAGGTGAGGCCGAGGATCCCGACGCGCACATCCCGCGCCGCGACGCCCTGCCGCCCGAGCGACTTGATCACCCGAGACGCCACGAACCGCCCCATGTCGTCGTTGATCCGGCGACCGGCGAGGATCACCTGGGGGTGGTACCCCGCCTGCTCGGCCCGCGCCGTGAGGTAGTACGGGTCCACCCCGATGCAGTGCCCACCCACGAGACCGGGCGTGAAAGGCAGGAAGTTCCACTTGGTCCGCGCGGCCGCGAGCACGTCTGCCGTGCGGATGCCGAGCCGCTCGAAGATCACCGAGAGCTCGTTCATCAGCGCGATGTTGATATCCCGCTGCGTGTTCTCGATGACCTTGGCGGCTTCTGCCACCTTGATGCTCGGGGCGAGGTGCAGGCCAGCGTCTACGATCGCGCCATATGCCGCAGCAACGCGGTGTAATGTCGGCTCGTCCTCTGCCGCGACCACCTTCGTGATGGTCTCGAGGCGGTGGACCGGATCGCCCGGGTTGATGCGCTCGGGCGAGTAGCCGAGCTTGAACTCGTGCGGCTGCAGACCCGAGATCTTCTCGAGGATCGGACGGCAGATCTCTTCCGTGACGCCCGGGTACACGGTCGACTCGTACACGACGACCGCGCCCGGCTGCAGCGCCTTTCCGACGGTCGCGCTCGCCTTCTCTACGGGCCCGAGATCGGGGCGTCGATGGCTGTCGATCGGCGTGGGCACCGCGACCACGAAGAAGGTGACGCCGCGCAGGTCCCCGACGTCGCAGGTGAACGTCAGCGTGGTTTGCGACAGGGCGTCCGGCGTGGCTTCGTGCGTTCGATCCACGCCGGAGCGCAGCTCCGCGATCCGAGTCGGGTCGATGTCGAACCCAACGGTGCCGGGGAACTTGCGGGCGAACGCGAGCGCCACCGGGAGGCCGACGTACCCGAGGCCGATGACGGCGATCTTCTCCATGCGCGAGGCTCCGTTCGTCCGGCTCAGATCGCCGACTCGGGGATGTACAGCGTGTCGTTCGGCTCGAGCAGGAAGTCCTCTTCCCGGCCGCGACGGATCCGCTTGAGGTTCACGGGGATCCGCTGGTCCCCGCGGATGATGTACGCGCCAGAGAGCCGCGCGACCGCGTTCGGGCCGCCCGCTACCGCGAGCGCGCGCCAGGCGGTCAGCCCGTTCTTGTACGCGTACTTCCCGTCCTTTCCGACCTGGCCCGAGACGTAGAACACCTGGCCCTCTCCGACCGAGACGCGGTCCCCGTTCACGAGGAGGGTGTTCGACGCGACGGCATCCGAGCGCGTGAGATCGTTGAGATCCACGGTCTCCGCCGACCCGTCGAGGTGCACGATGGTGACCTGGCCCGAGGAGGTGGCGAGGTCGATCCAGCCGGCGTCCGCGATCACCCGGCTCAACAGCGTGGGACCCTGCATGAAGTACAGCCCCGGCTTCGCGACGGCGCCGATGACCTCTACCGCCTGGCTGCGGAACTCCGCGACGCGCACGCTCGTGTGCGGGTGTACGAGGAACCCGCCGTCCTGGAACGCCGTGTCGAGCTTGCGCGAGATCTCCGGAGGGGACATGCCGACGATGCGCTGGACTTCGATGAACGGCATGGAGATGTCGCCGGTGTCGCTGACCGTGACCACGCGCGAGAGGGTCTCCTCCCCGTAAACCGTGATCTCGAGCACGTCACGCGGGCCCACGATGTAGAACGCAGCGTCCGTGGGCGCCGCGGGCACTTCGTAGATCGGGGTCTCGGCTGCAGCCGCCTGCGCGGTGAATATGACGAGGAGTGCTGCGAGAATGGGCTTCATCGGATTCCCGACCGCTGACGGCGGTGCCGCCCGACAGAACACGCAAAGGTACCCCGAGCGTCCCGCTGGCGCCATGCGTTATCCTGCCGCCACGGTGGGGTGTGATGCGAGTCCCTGAGGCCCTGGTGCCCTTGTGCGACGAAGGGGTGATCCAGGAGGTCGTTCGTCCGTTGATGTCCGGCAAGGAGGCCCAGGTCTACCTGGTGGTCGCCAACGACTTGCCGGCGGTGGCGAAGGTCTATAAGGAGGCGACGCACCGCAGTTTCAAGCATCGGACCGAGTACACGGAAGGCCGGCGCGTGCGGAACAGCCGCCAGCAGCGCGCCATGGACAAGGGCACGAAGTACGGCAAGGAGCAGGTCGAGGAAGCGTGGCGGTCGGCGGAAGTCGACGTCATCTACCGGCTCTGGCAGGCCGGCGTACGCGTCCCCGAGCCGTACACGTACGTGGACGGCGTGCTCGTGATGGAGCTGGTGACCGACGACAGCGGTGAGCCCGCGCCGCGCCTGGCGGACGTGTCGCTCGAGCCGGAGCCGGCCCGCAAGCTGTTCCATCACCTCATCCGGGAAGTCGTTCGGATGCTGTGCGCCGGCGTGGTGCACGGCGACCTGTCGGACTTCAACGTGCTGATGAGCGCGGACGGACCGGTGATCATCGACTTCCCGCAGTCGATCGACCCCGCTGCCAACCAGGGGGCGCGTAAGCTCCTCGTGCGCGACGTCGACAACCTGACGAGCTTCCTCGCCCGCTTCGCGCCGGAGCTCAAGGACACGAAGTACGGCGCCGAGATGTGGGCGCTGTACGAGCGCGGCCAGCTCCAGCCGGACACCGTCCTCACGGGCCGTCACAAGAAGGACGAGAAGCGCTCGAACGTCAGCTCGCTCCTGCGAGAGATCGACGAGATCGCGCGCGAGGTCAGGATGCGCCGGGAGGCCCTCGGGTTGCCCATGCGCCCGGCGCGCGCGCCGAAGGTGTTCGAGCCGGAGCCGGTGCCGCCGCCGCGGGCCCCGCAGGCGCGCCAGCCCCAGCGCCAGGAGCGCGGCCCCCAAGACCGCCAGCCGAACGATCGGCGGCCCCAGGACCGCCAGCCGAACGACCGCCGTCCCCAGGACCGGGGGCCGAACGAACGCCACCCCCAGGACCGGGGGCCGAA
>CAMCWU010000324.1 GCA_945882675.1 Klebsiella pneumoniae
CAGCCCATCACCGCCTACAATATGGCGGGAGACGTCGTGGATACGCCGGCGGGCCCCGTCGTCGTCGACCTGCAGGACGAGCCGTACCTCGTCACGGTGACCATCGGCGCCGCCCTCGTCACCCACGACGGCGAGGTGTGCCTGCGCTACACGGACACCTTCGAAGCCGTCCTCAGCAGCCGGTATGACGCGGATCGCGTGGGCCGCCAGCTCGCGCGGAGCCTCGCGACCGAGCTCACGCGCGTCTGGGTGCGGACCGGGGATCTCGAGCCGTAGTGTTCCACGTGGAACGGTGGGTGTTCCACGGCTGTGGCGTGCTGCCGAAGAGGATTTTTGCGTGCCCCCGCGCAAGCGCGGGGTCGCCCTCCCTCCGGGCTCGGGCGGAGCCCTCGGCCCCTGCGGGGCTCGCTGCGCGACCCTGCGGTCCGGCTCACGCGGGCGTCCGCGGCGCTTCAGTGCACCCCGGGAGGTCTGATCAGAAGCCGCTCTGGCCGAGCAGCGTCACCGCGCCGCCCGTGGAGAGGCCGTTGTCCAGCAGCCCTTGCCACGAAGACACGACATCCGCGAGGCCGTCGCCGTCCACGTCACCGGCTGCCATCGGGGTGTCGGCCCCGTTCCCGTAGTCCCGGGGCCGAACGCGCCCGTCCGCGGTGGCCATCACCCCCTGTGGGGCATAGAAGATCTGCAGTGAGTACTCCAGGAGTCCGGACACCGGATCCTCGAAGCTGGTGCCGAGCACCAGGTCCGCACTGCCATCACCGTCCATGTCTCCGGGGAAGGTCGCGTTCAGGGTGTTCAGGCCGGTGAGCGTCACCCAGGCATCGGCCTCCGTGACGTCCCCGGAGATCGGTCCGCGGAACACCCACGCGGTGCCCTCCCAAATCCCGAAGCCGGTCGTAGCGGCCAGCAGGTCGTTGTGCCCGTCCCCGTCCAGGTCCCCCGTCGCCGTCACCGCAGCCCCGGCGTCGATCACCGCCGGGTCGAGGACGAGCTTGGTGGGCGCGTCCTCCAGGAGCGTCACCTCGGGGAGTGGAGTCTCCACCAGGTAGACCGCGCCGCGGTCCCCGATCAGGGGGTCGACGATGGCCAGGTCCACGATGCCGTCGCCGGTCAGGTCGCTATCGGCGTCCATGCTGACGCCCGGATAGTCCGTCCAAGGGAGGTTGTCTTCGCCGTAGATGACCGAAGCGACGGCTGCGTCGTCGAAGTCCCCCTCGAACGGGCCGCTGTACACAACCGTGCACCCACGCCCGGCCCAGTAGAGCGCCGAGATGCCGCAGTGCGTCACCGCGCCGAGCAGCAGGTCGTCGAACCCGTCCCCGTCGACGTCCGCCGCCATCGTCCGCGCGAGCGTCTGGGCGTCGCCGGGCGCGTGGATCAGCTGCGCGAGCGGCGCGTCTTCCACCAGCGCGGGACCCGACCAGAAGGTCGTCGTCGACCCGAAGAACAGGCTCTGGCTCGTCGTCACCACGTCGAGCAGCCCATCCCCATCGAAGTCGCCGAACGCGCCCCCCTGCGCGCCGCCGGACAGGACGGCGTCGGCCTGATCGGGGCCGCGCTCCTCGAGCAGCGGGCCGTTGAACAGCCAGGTCTGGTCCGAGCTGCCCCCCATCAGCAGGAGATCGACGTCGCCGTCGGCGTCGAAATCCTCCAGGTCGAGGTAGGAACCGGCGTACGAGTTCTCGGTGCCCGTGTACCAGCCCGCCGCCACGTCCTCGATCCAGACGTCGCCGCGCAGGCAGTCACTCATCGCGTCGCAGTCGTTGTCGATGCCGTCGCCGCACACCGGGACGGCCCCGCCATTCACGGCGGGATCGGCGTCGGCGCAGTCGGCCCCGCCGTAGACATCGGACGCGTACCCGTCCCGGTCGGCGTCGTAGTCGTCGTCCCCGAGGCAGTCCTGGTCCACCCCGTCATAGACGACGTCCTCCGCGCCCGGGTGGCTGGAGGGGTCGTCGTCGTCACAGTCGTCGCCCGCCAGGTACCCGTCTCCGTCGGCGTCCACGGGCTCCTCCGCGGGCGTCGGGTCCACGGGGGTGGGGTCCACGGGGGTGAGCTCCAGGGAGGTGAACTCCCCGGGAACAGGCTCCCCGACCTTGGCCGTGTCCTTAGGCCCACCGGTGGATGGACCGCATGCGATGAGCGCCAGGAGGGCGACGACTCGGCTCACGGCTGCGCCAGCTCGATGGCGCCCGCGTCCCAGTCCGCCGCGGGCTGAGGACGCACGGTCCCCTCTACGTCGAACCCGCCGTCGATCGTGACCATGTCGACCGCGGGCGACGTGATGTCGAGGTGGAAGTCGCCGCGCGACGTCGTCACCCAGCCCGGCGTGCCGGTGACGAAGGTGACCGTGCCACTCTTGTCACCGATGTTCTGGTTCCCGGTGACGGTGGCGGTGCCGGCCACGATGACGGCCACCCCGCTGCCCGAGTCGTATGCGGCGTTCCGGCGGAAGTCTCCCGTGGAGCCCCCTCTGTAGCGGATCGGCAGATCGACGTCCGCGAAGGTGCTCTGCTTCCCCACGAAGTTCCCGCCGGAATGCACGTCTACGAGCGTGTCGGCCGTGGTGCTGTTGCTGAAGTTGTTGCCCACCATATTGGTGACGAAAGTCACGTCGGCGCCGTTCTCCACCTCGACCGCAACGGTCGGGGTGGTGAGGTCGTTCGACATGATGGCGGTGGTGAGGATCGTCACGTCCGACCCGCTCTGCGTGTTGATCAGCTGTCCGGTGTTCGCGTAGATCTCGGAGCAGTACCGGTCCGGGTCGAAGAGGGCCGTGTTGAGCGTGTCGCAGCCCGCGACCCCGTACTCCGCCTGCACGAGCAGGGTGCTGGTCTCACCGATGCGGAACACGGCCGCGTTCTGGTTGAAGTGTGAGCGGTTCGCGGTGAAGCTGCTGCCGCCCCCGACGGCCCCCGTGCGGACCGCGACGACCGCGGTGCTGTCGTGCCCCTGCACGACCAGGCTGTCCGCCACCGTGTGCGCGTCGATGGAGTAGACGGCCGAACCATCCACAGCCGAGTTGTCCTCGAAGCGCACGCCGCTCTGCGTCTCGCCCGTGATGACTCCCGTGGCAGCAACGAGCTCGCCCGCGATGTCGAGCGTGGAGTCCGGGGCGCCAGAGATCGACACGAGGTTCACCGCCCCACCCTGACCGCCCGAGACGTTCTCGGCGACGAGCACCCGGTCCGTCATGGTGATGCCGGCGCCGTAGGCCATGATGCCTCCGCCGTTCCCGGACGCCTCGTTGCCGACGATGCTCGCATCGTCCTCGAGGTTGACGAGCATCGCCTCCCCGTCGCCGACCAGGTAGAACCCACCGCCCGTCGTGGCCTCGTTGCCCAACACAGATGCGGAGTCCTCCAACCTGATCTCCCGCGTGGTCTCGAGCGCGCGGCTGGCCCAGATCCCACCACCGGCGCCGGCCGAGTTGCCAGTGACCGTCGTGGTATCCTGGAGGATGAGGGTGGTGTCTCCTTCATCGCCGTAGAGCAGCGAGATGCCTCCGCCAGTGCCAGCCTCGTTGTCCTCGACGATGGAGCTCCCCACGACGTACACGAACGAGCCACCGACGATGGCGACACCACCGCCTCCGCTCACGGCGTCGTTGTCCTCGATGGTGACATCCGAGAGGAAGGCGAAGGTGCCTTCTCCGAGGTAGAGCCCACCCCCGGCGCCGTCGGCGGTGCAGAGCTCGACCGTGACGTCGTAGAGCTCGACCGTGGCGTTCGTGCCGGTCGCAAGGCACCCACCGTTCTCGTTGATGGTGTTGCCGTAGGAGAGCGTGCCGTTGAACATGTACAGGCCGGCGTTGTCGCCGAGCTGGATGGTCCCGCCGGCCCCGGTGAGCGGGTCGCCGCTGAACAGGCTGATATCATGCATCACCAGGGTCGCGCTGTCGTCGATGCGGAAGGCGCGGTCCGTCGAGTGGGCGTTCAGGAGCACGGTGCCGGAAGTCGCCGGTCCGTCGCACGTGGCGTTGCCGGGCTTGACCGTGCGATGGTGGGTCCACACCACCTCATCGCCGAGCGCGTAGGTGCCGGGCTTGATCCAGATGTTGGCGTACACGTCGACGGCGAGGTCGGCGGCGTCGATGGCGTCTGCGAGGGTGTTGAAGCAGGTGCCGTCGTAGCCGAACTCGTTGGCGGCCATGGCGTCACCGCCCCCCCCCC
>CAMCWU010000325.1 GCA_945882675.1 Klebsiella pneumoniae
GCATGGTCGGGCGATGCGCGGGGTCCGGGGCGGTCATCTCCCCGGCGAGGCCGAGCGCGGCCTCCATCTCCTCCGTTCGCGCGTCCGCCTCCTGGTACCGGCCGGCGCCGAGCGGCGCGTCCCGGGTCAGCAGCACGTGGAGGAGCACGCCGAGCGCGTACACGTCGGCTTCGGGGCCCACCCGGCCTTCCGAGAGCTCCGGGGCGGCATACCCCGGCGCCGCAGACCCGCTGGCGCCGAAGTCGAGCACCCGGACCCCGCCGTCGGGCGAGATGTGCACGTTCGCGGGCTCGAGATCCCCGTGGAGCGCGCGCAGGGGCCGCCCGTCCGGACCGGGACGGAGGTACGCGCCGGCGAGCGCCCGCGCGACCTCCCGCGTCACCTCGAGCGCGCACGCAGGCGGCAGGCCACCGGCGCGGAGGAGCGCCGCGGCGTCCTCGCCCCGCGCGGCCGGCGCGACCACCGCCCACCGCCCGTCGAGCTGGATCGGGGGTTCGACATGTGGAAAGGCCGGATCGCGCACCAGCGCGAGGACGCGCGCCTGGTCCCGGAACCGCTGCAGGAGCACCGGCAGCGGCAGGATGGGCGTGGGCTCCAGGAGCGTCACGGCGACCGGCTCCCCCGGGCCGCCCTCCACCGCGCGCGCGGCCGCATACACCGGACCGAAGGGGCCTCGCCCGCTGAAGGCCTGGAGCTCGTACTGGCGCTGGCTCATGTCTGTCCGCCCGGCTGGTGCCGCGGATCCTACACGTCGCAGGCGCATCCTGCCAGCGTCACGGGCTGGCCGCGGCGAGCGCGGCATCCACGCCGACCCAGTCCGGCACGCCCTCGACGCTCTTTCCGCGCAGGCCGACGACCCGCGTCGGACCGACATCCGGGCGCTCCAGGTCCCCGAGCCGCGTGATCCGCCCCGCATGCCAGTACTGCCCCACGTTGAACTGGGCGGACGCGGTGGCCTTCGCCTCGAGGGCCCACACGCGCTCGGTCATGAACCCCTCGGTCGGATCGTAGAGCGAGACCCCCACGAAGTCCGTGTCGTAGAGGTAGACCAGCTCGGGGAGGGGGCGCTGGCCGTCCGTCCACTCCGTCATCGGCGCTACGATGGGCGCGGAGAGCGGGATCGGCGGGAGCTCGATGATCCCTTCTCCGATGGACTGCACCAGCACGTGCCCGTCGTACCGGTTCAGGTAGTGGACGAGCGTGGAAGAGGAGCGCGTCCCCGTGGAATTGGCGCGGACGGGCATCGACATCAGCCGGCTATGGTACTCGATCCACTTCCCCTCGTGGAGCTGGTTCATGGGCTGCATCTTCATGTCGAAGCCGACGACGACGCGGGAAAGCACCTGGCGGAACGTCTCGGCGATGCTCCTCTCTCGCTCGTTGTCCTCGCGCAGGCCCTCGATGTCGATGTTCGTGACGCGGCCGTCCGCCGCGACCTGGAGCTGCAGCTCCGCGCCCTGCAGCCGGCCGTCGATCTCGTCGAGGATCTCCTGGGCCGTCGCGATGCGCCGCGGGTTGTAGCCGTCTGCGATCGACGCCTGGATCGCCACGTCCTCGAGGACGCAGTCGACCTCGTAGCTCTTGCGCGTGAGCTTCCACGTCTTGCTGCACGCGAGGACCGCGCGGACCTGGTAGCCCGCCGTGTAGAAGACGCCGTTGAAGACCTGCTCGAAGCCGACCGCGTACGGGAGCTGGATCTCGGTGTCGATGCGCCAGCGGGTGTCGTCCCAGCGCGCGAACAGGTCCCCCCAGACGACCACGTCGTCCTTGTCGGTCGAGACCCACGGCACGCCCTCGTCCGCGGCGACCAGCGACAGCGCGACACCGACCAGCAGCGCACGGCGCACGGGCACCCCCGCCCTCAGCATAAGCGAGGATCGGGCCATCCGCTGCGACGGAGGGACGCCGATCGCGCGGGTCCGCGGGGGGCGCACGGGTTTGTGGGGGGCTCGAGCCCGGGCCGGGGTGGCAGGGCTCCGGTCCGTGCGCTCGCGGCGGGCCCGCCAACGGACCCACCTCTCGTTGCGCGTCGTGCACCCGTCGCCACGAGGCGCCGCAAAGCAGAGCCCCCTCGAACCGCACGAATCCGAAGCAGAGCCCCCTCCAACCGCACGAACCGGAAGCATAGCCCCCTCCAACCGCACACCTCTCGGGCGGTCCAACAGGAGAACGCCGGTCATCGGCCGGTCGGCGGGGGAGGGTGTGCGGTTGGGACCGGCTCTGCTTCGGAAGTGAGCGGTTCGGACCGACTCTGCCTCCGCGGGGCCGCCGCGTCCGCGGGCCGCGACGGATGAACGCCGCGTGACGCGAGTCTATACGTGTAGACTGGCGTCGGGAGGCTCGCGCGACGGTTCCTGTTGCGAGTCGCCAGCGGGTGGGGTACCCTGGGGGCGGGGCATGGTGGGAGGTCGCGTGCGCTGGCTGGTTCTGTTCGCGGTGGGTTGCGTCGAGACGGAGGAGGCGGGGTGTCCGATCGGCACCCTGGCGGAGAGCCAGTACTGCGGGGACGACGGGGTCTCCTGCGGAACGCTCGACGCGCGGTCGCAGGGGTGCATCGGCAGCCACACCGAGCAGGTGTGCGAGCTCGATGGCCAGCAATGGACGAAGGTCGGGGGCGACGACGCTGCCGACCTGTACTACGACGGCAACGCGCTCGCGGCGGTGCGGCGTGTGGACGAGGGCGCGTCGGACGAGTGCCCGGACGCGTGGTTCGGCCTGGACTTGTCGGCGTGCGCCCTGCAGGGCGAGCCGGTCACGGTGTACTGCGAGCCGCAGGGCGAGTGACACCCGATCCGGCACCGTCGAGGGTGCGGAGGCGCCCCCACCCGACTGTCTCCCCCCAGGGAGGCGCCCCCGGGTGAGTGTCTCCCCCCGGCCCAACCCGGCCGGGTCCGGCGACCGGGACCAGGTCCATCCTGGAGCCCGGTCCGTGCTCGGCGCCGCGGAGTAGAGCGGCGGGAGCCCGAGAGCGCGGGCGGGGGAGACACTCGGGGGCAGGCGACTCGGGACGGGGAGACATTCGAGGGGGACCGCCCCTTATGCGCGTAGACTGACGTGGCGTCAGCCGCCCGAGGCCCCCAGCGGGTCGCCCTGCTCGTCGACGAGCACGAGGGTGATCGCGCCCTCATGGAAGTCGACGTCCCGCCACGTCTCCTGCGAGAGGAACGCGTCGACCGCGACGGTCCCCGGGCACTCGCCCTCGCACGCGACGTCGAAGCGGAAGGTCCGCTCGCAGGTGGCGGATCGGTCGCAGTCGTCGAACGCGTCGAGCACGTTGACCCACCGGTCGCCGCCCTGGAGCAGGTCGCGGTCGGTGTCGAGCGAGGCGAGCGCGCCGTCGCCCTCGAAGGTCGCCCGGACGGCGCCGTCAAAGAGCTCCTCCGGCCACGCGTCGGGCGTGGTTGTCACGACGACCCCGAACACGCCGGGACCGACGAACTCGGCCTCGACCGCGTCGGACGCCGACCACTTCTCCGCGCAGCCCGCCGCCAGCAACGCCACGACCCCGAACCAGCTCCGCATCGCTCCCCCGATCGCGCCCCCCCCGACGGTAGCCGACCCCCGAGGGAACTACAACAGGGTTCGCAATTCACACCGGCCGATTTCTGTCACCTGCACCTTTCGATGCCACTCCGCCCGGCGGAGTCGGGTCGAAAGGTGTTTTCAGCCCGCCGTCAGGTCGCCCACGTCACCAGCTCGGTGAGCAGGCCGCGGATCCGCTCGACCTCGGTCAGCACGGCCTGCGCCTCGCGGGGGGTCGGCCGCCGACCGGCCCGGATCGCGGCGGCCCAGGGCTCGAGCACCCGCGTCGCCCGGGCGAGCGACTGCAGCCCCTCCGTGCGGCGCGGGGTCGGCGGCGAATCCGTGAGCGCCGGCCGCCCCACCAGCGCCCGCGCGCGATTCACGAGCTCGCGCGCTGGCATGCGCGAGATCGCCGCCTCGCGCGCCAGCGGGATCTTCTCGGTGTGGTCCCGCGGCACCATCAGCAGCGCCGCGTGCTGGGAGGCGCTGAGCTCGTCGCGGATGTCGGGCGGGAGGTCCTCCCATTGCAGCAGGGTCCGCACCGCCCGGTACAGCGACGCGCGGCCAGCGGGCGCGTCCTCCTGCGCCGCGATGGCGTCGATCGTGGCGC
>CAMCWU010000326.1 GCA_945882675.1 Klebsiella pneumoniae
CCTGGAGCTCCGGGAAGGCCTCGATGACGACCTGCTCCGCGGCCTTCGGGTCGGCCTTGGCGCGGTCCCGGATATTCGCCTGGTTCACGAACGCCCAGTTCAGCACCTGATCGGCGCGGTCGCCGGCGCACAGCACGGCCTCCGACACCACGCACGCGCCCGGGTGCACGGCGTACGACACATTCCAGTTGCACGTGTCGTCCAGCGGGAAGAGCAGGATCTTCCTGTCGAGCTGGCTGCCCAGACCCGACTTCTCGAGCCGGTCCTCGAACCCGCGGCACGACGGGCACAGCGGATCCAGCACCTCGATCGCGACGACCTTCTCCGCGGACGACGGCTCACCGCCCGGCGTCGCGAGCGACACGAGGATCCCGTTCGGGTCCTCCGGCTTCTCGAGCGTGCCGCACGTCCCCACGAACTGCGTGAAGTCCGGCATCATCGCGAGGTATGCCCAGACCGGCAGCGCCACGAACGCCACGCCTTCTCCCACGCCGAGCAGCCAGCCGAGCGGCCCGGTGCTGGGGTCCTCGTCTTCGTCGTGCGCACGGGACGCAGACAACCACAGCCAGGCCGCGCCGATCATGGTGCCGAGGCTCGAGAGGTAGATCCCGACGCACAGCTTGCACACCGCGTCGAGGACCATCAGCGCGATGCCCGCGTACACGATCGACGTGACGACCGGCACGAGCGTCGCGATGAGCAGGAACAGCGCCGCGCCTGGGTCGCGCTGCTTGCCGGCGAGCCAGAGCTCGAGGCCGCGGAACACCAGGAACGCGAACACCCCGATCCCGGCCAGCGCCGCCGGGATCCCGCCCCACACGTACCAGCGGAACCACGACGAGTACGGGCTCATGAGCGCGACGTGGCAGCCGGAGTCCGCGTCCACCGAGGTCTGCGCGATGCCGGGAAGGAACGAGCAGTGCAGCGAATGCGTCTGCCGGTCCAGGTGCTGCACGAAGTCGAGCGTGGACCAGCCCGTGAAGAACAGGCCGAGAACGGCAGCGAGCAGGAAGATGACGAGACCCGGGTGCGGGCGCATGGGCGGTCCTGCGGAGCGCCGCCCGGTATCCCGTTCAGCGGTTCCGGGCGAGGCGCAGCCCTACGGCGTCGTCCGCGTCCCCTGCGGGGACCCTGTCGCGCTCCGCGATGCGCGCGAACCGCTGCTTATGGAGCCATGAGCCCCCTTTCCAGCGCCGGTTCCAGCCGAGGTCGCCGCCGCGCGGGTCCGTCACCGCGCCGTCTTCCGACGCTGGCCGGTCCCAGACGTGCTCCGCCACGTTCCCGGACATATCGCACAGGCCAAAGCCGTTCGGCCGCTTCTGGCACGGCGGATGCGGCTCCTCACCCGCGTTCTCGGCCGTCCACGCCACCGCTTCGGCCTCCCAGCCGCCCGACCACGTCGCGATCGAGCCGCCCCGCGCGGCCAGCTCCCACTCGGCCTCCGTCGGCAGGCGGTAGCCGTCGGCCCGCCAGTTCGCGACGATCCCGCGGCACCCGTCCGTCAGATCGTAGACCGCCTCGAGCTGGTCCAGGGCCGACAGCCGGTTCGCGAAGGCGACGGCATCGCACCACGAGATCGAGTCGACCGGCAGATCGTCCCCGCGGTGCCGGGACGGGTTGGTCCGCGCGACTTCCTCCCATTCCACCTGCGTGACCTCCGCGACGCCCATCCAGAAGCCGCGCGTAACGTGCACTCTCCGCTGCCCTTCGTCCTCGCCGCGCCCCGCCTCGTAGATCGGCGATCCGAGCGTCGTCCAGCCGGCGTCCACGCTCACCATCGTGTAGCCGGTCGACGGGGAGATCCAGGTGGACATTACGGTCTCGCGCACGAGGGCGAGCCCGGTGGCGGCAAGGGAGCCAGTCATCACGATCGAGAGGACACGCATGAGGATCCTTGTCGGCAACAGGGACGAAGACTTGAGTCCCGGCCGTGAACCTTTCTCACTTTACCACGAGATCCACCGGCTCCGCGCTGGCGGTCACTTCCCGCCCGTCCGTCGCCACGCCGTCGAGCGTGAGTGTCATGCCGGAAACGGACGCCGCGTCCACGCCTGCCGGCAGGCCGGCCACGACCTGGATCCACCCCGGGCCCTCCTCCGGGCACTGCAGCGACAGGCTCGCGATTGCGTCCGCGTTGTCGCCGCCGATCCCGACCTTCAGCACGGCCGTCACGGGCGAAGTGGTGTCCAGCCCCGTCGTCAGGAGCGCGAGCTGCACCCCCGCGTCCGTCACCGCCACGGAGTCCCCGTCCTCGAACGCCACGAAGGTCGACAGGCTGCCCGTCCCGAGCGTCAGCGTCGGCTCGCCGGCGCCCTCGCACTCAGTGCCTTCGTCCACGACCTCTTCCGGGCCACAAGCCGCCAGCAAAATCGAGATCCCAAGCTTCCTCATGCTGACGCCTCCTGGTCGAACCGCGCCACCACCAGCCGGTAGGTGCGCGGGCCCGCCTTGCCGATCGTCTCGAGCGTGTCCACGTGCATCCCCGCCGCGCGGAGGATCGCCATGAAGTCGGCTTCGTACGTCACGGATCCGAAGTGGATCGTGGTGACCTTGTGCAGCATCGGCTTCGCCTTCTCCATGAGCGCCGACCGCTTCTCCTGGAACGTCTGCGTGAAGAACACGCGACCGCCAGGAGCGAGCTGATGGCGGATATGACGCAGGCAGGCTGCCGGATCCGGGAGCAGCATGAAGCTCGCCGAGAAATACACCGCGTCGTACGGCGCGTTTCCGACATGGTCGTACACGGACTGCAGCCGCACCTGCACATGACCCTCGAGCGACTTCTCGCGCACGAGCTTGCCCGCGCGCTCGATGTAGTCCGGGTCGATGTCCACTCCGACGATGTGCAGATCCTTCTGCCAGATCATCGGCGCGTTCGCCACGAGCGCGCCCGCAGTGCCGATCCCCACGTCGAGCAGCCGCGCGCGCAGCGCGAGCCGAGAGAGGACCTCGCGATACCAGCCCGCGGTCAGGGGTCGGATGACGACGTCGTAGATCAGGCCGCGCACTGTGCTTCCTCGGGACCGCCCGCTCCATATCGTGTCCGGCCCGCCCCTGCAGGGCTGCCCCCTGGCCGTTTCACGTCGGTTTCAAGGGCGTCACGCGCAAACCTGCACTTGACGGCGGGCCTCCAGGTGAGGATAATCAGGCATGCGTCAGGCCGTGTTGTTGCTGAACGCCGACTACAAGCCGATCAAGGTCCTGTCGTGGCAGCGTGCCATGGGCCTGCTGCTGGAAGACAAGGTCCAGCTCGTCACCGCGTACACGGGCCGCGCGATCCGCTCCGCCTCCGCGAACTTCCCGTTCCCGGCCGTCGTGGTGCTCAAGCGCTACGCCGCGTTCGGCCAGCAGGTCAAGTTCAACCGGCAGAACGTCCTCGCGCGCGACCAGCACGAGTGCCTGTACTGCGGCCTGCGCCCCCGCCGCCGGAATGGGGCGCCGTACCTCGAGAACCTGACGATCGACCACGTCATCCCGCGCGCGCAGGCCCGCAAGGGCAAGGTCACGCTCCCCGTCGGCCGCGTCGTGCCCGTCACGTGCTGGGAGAACGTCGTCACCGCCTGCTGCCACTGCAACGCGAAGAAGGCTGATCGAACGCCCACCCAGGCGCATATGCCCCTCCGCCGCCAGCCCCGCGTGCCCACCCAGTGGGACGTCCTGTGGATGGCGATCCACTGGTACGAGGTCCCCGACGAGTGGAAGGACTGGCTCCCGGAGGACAGCCCCTGGCGCGAGTACTGGGAAGCCGAGCTCGAGAGCTGATTTTGTGAGCCTCTAGCCGGTCTACGGCTCGATGGCTCCGGTCCGTGCGCTCGGGTAGTGGTTCCGCGGCGGCTCGGTCGATCCGGTGCTACCACGTGGTGCGCGTCGTCTGGGCACAGCCGTGACGGGCGAACGCCGCCAACCCTCGGTGTTTCCGGCCGGAAACACCCACCATCCCCCGCTCCGCGGGACCCTGGAGTCCCGCCAACGCCCCGATGGCCCTCCGTGTCAAGCTGAGTGAGACATCGACCCTCGTGATAATTACTGAGCAGGGCGATGGACGAACGGACCATGTCGAACACCGCGCAGAACCCGAAGCTCGTGCCCGCTGACGAGAACGACTCCAGGCCCCGCCGCCGCGTCTTC
>CAMCWU010000327.1 GCA_945882675.1 Klebsiella pneumoniae
CCGAACTTCTCGAAGTTCCAGCGCGGGATCTTCACGATCACGTAGTCGAGGGCGGGCTCGAAGCACGCCGGGGTGACCTGGGTGATGTCGTTGCGGATCTCGTCGAGCGTCATGCCGACCGCGAGCTGGGCGGCGATCTTGGCGATGGGGAAGCCCGTGGCCTTGGACGCGAGCGCCGAGCTGCGGGAAACACGAGGGTTGAGCTCGATGATCATGATCCGGCCGTCGTCCGGGTTCACGGCGAACTGGACGTTGCTCCCGCCCGTCTCGACGCCGACGCGGCGGATGATCTGGATCGCGAGGTCGCGCAGCTTCTGGTACTCGCGGTCCGTCAGCGTCATGGTCGGGGCGACGGTGATCGAGTCGCCCGTGTGCACGCCCATCGGGTCGAAGTTCTCGATCGAGCAGATGATGATGACGTTGTCCGCCAGATCCCGCATGACCTCGAGCTCGAACTCCTTCCAGCCGAGGAGGCTCTGCTCCACGAGAACCTGGCTGTTCGGCGAGAGATGGAGCCCGTCCGCCACGATCGCGCGGAACTCGTCCATATTCCACGCCGTGCCGCCGCCCGCGCCGCCCAGCGTGAAGCTCGGCCGGATGATGGCGGGCAAACCAACCTTCTCGACGAGCGCCTCGGCCTCGGCCAGCGTGTGCGCGGTGCCGGACTCGGCGACGGACGCGCCGATCTCGATCATCGCGTCCTTGAAGAGCTGCCGGTCCTCCGCGAGCTCGATGGCGGCGGGATCCGCCCCGATGAGCTTGCACCCGTACTTTTCCAGGACCCCGGCGCGATGGAGCTCGAGCGCGAGGTTCAGCGCGACCTGGCCGCCGACGGTCGGCAACACGGCCGCCGGACGCTCCCGCGCGATCACCTTGGTGGCGCTCTCGAGCACGAGCGGCTCGACGTAAGTGGCGTCCGCGAGCCACGGATCGGTCATGATCGTGGCCGGGTTGCTGTTGATCAGCACGACCCGGTAGCCGAGGGCCTTGAGCGCCTTGCACGCCTGGGTGCCTGAGTAGTCGAACTCGCAGGCCTGGCCGATGACGATCGGTCCCGAGCCGATCACGAGGATCGTCGAGCCTTCCGGCAGGCGCAGCTTGCGGGGCGGGGTCGCGAAGGGGGCGCTGGTCATACCGGGTCCTCGCCGCGGGCGAAGCGGACGAACTGTTGGAGCAGGATCGAGCGGGCGTCGTGCGGCCCCGGGGCGGCCTCCGGATGGTACTGCACGGCGAACGCCCGGGATTCGTCGTGGACGAACCCGCTCACGCTGCCGTCGTTGAGGTGCGTGTGCGTGACGCGCGCCCCGGCCTTCTCGAGGCTGGCGCGGTCCACGCCGAACCCGTGGTTCTGGCTGGTGATCTCGATGCGGCCCGTCCGCTCGTCCCGCACCGGCTGGTTGCCGCCGCGGTGGCCGAACTTGAGCTTGTAGGTCTCGGCCCCGATCGCGCGACCGAGGAGCTGGTGGCCGAGGCAGATGCCCACGACGGGCTTCTTCCCGAGGACCTTCTTCAGCTCGTCGATCGGCCCCCCGAGCGCAGCGGGGTCACCCGGGCCGTTGCCGACGAGCACGGCGTCCACGCCGTCCATCCACGCTTCCGCGGGGTCCGTGATGGGGTGGACGCGGACGTACGAGCCGGACTGCTCGAGCAGGCGCAGGATGTTCCGCTTGATCCCGCCGTCCACGACGGAGAAGCGGACGGTGGGCTTGTCGGGGTTCGCGAGCACGTACGGTGCCCTGCACGTGGCCTCGAACGCGAGGTTACGGCCGATCATGCCGGGCCAGGCGCCCATGCGCTCGAGGAGCTCGCCCTCCGGCGTCCCGTCCGTGGAGAGCACGCAGCGCATGGCGCCCCGGTCGCGGAGGTGCCGTACGAGCGCGCGCGTGTCGATCCCCTGCATGCCCGGGACCCCGCGCTCCGCGAGGTACTGGTGCAAGCCGCCGGTGGAGCGCCAGTTCGAGGGACCACGCGTGAGGGACCTGACGATGAGGCCGGACGCCCAGACGCGCTCCGACTCCTCGTCCTCCAGGTTGATCCCGGTGTTCCCGATCTGCGGCGCCGTCATGCAGACGATCTGCTCGGCGTAGCTCGGGTCCGTCAGGATCTCCTGGTAGCCGGTCATGGCCGTGTTGAACACGGACTCGCCGACGCGGGTGGTCGCCGCGCCGAACGCCTCGCCCACGAAGCGTCGTCCGTCTTCGAGGAGGAGGATCGCACCCATTTCTGCACCCGGGGGCGCGACCGCACGGGTCACCGGCCCGGCCGTGTCTATCGCATCTGACGGGGGATGCCACCCCCCGAGGGGCGACCGGTCCGTCACCCGGTTACCCCGGGCGCATGCAGACGGATCGCACTGACGGGCTCGCCACCAGCCTCGTGTTCGTGGCCGTGGGCGCCCTGCTGTCCGCGGGCGCGGTCACCGCGTGGCTGGATCGGCGAGAAGCGACCCGGCAGTCGCCGGTAGAGATCGTGGAGGACGGCGATCCCCCAGCGCCGACGGCGCGCCCTGAGCCGCCGGCGAACGCCCGGAACGTCGTCATCGTCCTGTGGGACACGGTCCGGGCGGATCGGATGAGCCTGTACGGCGGGCCGCGGCCCACGACCCCGCGCCTGGACGCGTGGGCGGCGAGCGCCACCGTGTGGGACGACGCGATCTCCCCGTCCTTCTGGACGCTCCCGGCCCACGCGAGCCTGTTCACGGGGGCCCCGGTGCGCGCCCACGGGGCGGACGCCCACTTCCCGTGGCTCCGCGACCGCCACGTCACGCTGGCGGATCATCTGCGGGACCGCGGCTGGTCGACCTGGGCGTTCACCACCAACTCGAACGTGGGCGCGGAGAGCAACCTGGACCAGGGCTTCGAGCGCGTGGAGCGGCACTCGGACGACGCCTGGGCGGGCCGCACGCTCGACGTCCTGGCCCAGCACCGGGTCCCCACGGACGCGAGCACGCCGAGCTCCCCTGCGTGGCCCGCGACGGCGGACTCCCCCGCCCAGTACGCGCGCTCGTCGAAGGACGCCGGGCCCGTGGCGGCAGAGGCGCTGGGCCGCTTTCTCGACGGACGAAGCGACGATCGGCCATTCGTTGCCTACGTCAACTATATGGAGGCGCACGCCCCGCGCCTGCCGTCGATGGACGCGCGGCGCGCCGTCGGGCTCACGGACGCCGAGATCGCCGTCGGCCTCGCGACGCCGGCGGGGTTCGACGAGCTGAAGGCCGCGAACCGGGACGAGCGGAAGTACACGGCCGCCGAGGACGCCGCGATGCTCGGCGTGTACGACGCCGCGCTGTGGGAGCTCGACCGCGCCACGGGCGACCTGCTGGACGCGCTCGATCGCCGCGGGATCCTCGACGACACGGTGGTGGTGGTGGTGTCGGACCACGGCGAAGGCTTCGGAGACCACGGGGTCTACGGGCACAACTGGAGCGTCCACGACGAGCTGGTCCGCGTCCCGCTGGTCGTGCGGGCGCCGGGCCTCGCGGCGGGCCGGCGCGCAGGGCCCACCAGCACGGCGGACCTGTTCGGGGCCGTGGCGGAGCTCGCCGGGGCACCGATCGCGGGCGCCACGACGCTCGCCGCGCCGCGCTCCCCGGTCGTGACGGAGCTGACGGCGCCACACGGGCTCCGGCCCGGCGCTCCCGAGCGCAGCCCGGACGGGCGGGTCATCCCGCAGCGCCGGCGGTTCGTCGCGATCTACGACGGCCCGTGGAAGCTGATCCGATCGAGCACCGGCGACCGCGAGCTCTACGACCGCGCGACGGACCCCGGCGAGACGCGGAGCCTCACGGCGGCTGAGCCGGCCAGGGTGGCCGCCATGGAGGCCGCCATGGACGCGTGGATCGCAGCGAACCCGGAGCCGGCGGACGAGCCCCTCGGCGCCGCCGAGCGCGAGCGCAGGCGGGCGGCGCGCGCCCAGCGCCCCGACGACGCGGGCGAGCAGCTCGAGGCCCTCGGGTACCTGCAGTGATTTCATGGCGGGCGCGCCCGTGCCCACCGCGGGCCCCGATTCCGCGCTAGGATGCGGGCGGAGGCGTGGTTGGCGCTCGAGACGTTCCCCGGCTGGGAGTCCATCGAGAAGCTCGGCGA
>CAMCWU010000328.1 GCA_945882675.1 Klebsiella pneumoniae
GTCGAACGCACGGTTGCCCGGCTGGATGGCGGCCGAGGTCAAAAGAATCTCGACGGCCCGGAACCCGTCCGAGCGCAGCCCGAGGGCATTTGTGATCTCATCCACGAAGTCCACGGCGTGAATCGTCGCGGTCGCCGTCGCATCGCCCACGGCGTTTGACAGCACGTCCGGCGCCTGGATGAGTGTACGGAGCTCGGGGCCTGCGCGAGCGAGTGGCGGGAGCTGACCCGCAAACACTCGCCACCAGCCAAAGAAGTCCCCTTTCAGCCGGAGGACGGGAGGGAACATTGCTCTTCCCACATCATGGTGCGCCTCCTCATCGATGGAGCCAACCGGCCAGTCGTTGGAGTCGTCAAAGAAGCCTCCCTGGTTTGCCCTTGCGCCGAGCGACCACTGCGTGTTCCAGCCGAAGTGATTGGCTCCCTTGACCAGCATCGCCATTCTCGGCCTTCCAAGAGAATCATAGCCGCTCAAGGCACCATTGCCTGTGAGCGCGTAGTCCTGCGGAGCGCTGACGAGCAGCGCAGGCACTCCGGGTGGCACCTCTACGTCGAAACTTTCCGTCGCTGCGCCCAGCCCTACGACTGCCCGGACAGGGGGCTGGGGCGAAAGGGTGGCCAGCCACGCCGGGGCCTTGGGCCACCCGAACGAGTGAGCAAAGAGGGCCAGATCGAGAGATTCGAAGGTCGACCATCGCGGATCCGCACGGAGCACCGCAGTAGACGCTTCCACGGTCTCCGGCGTGGTGATTACCGAGTCGCTGTCGGGGCACCAGACGACCATACCCTGGCTTGCGAGGTGCTCGGCGAGCCATCTATAGCCGGTGAACGAGGCAGCTGGTGTATTCAAGGGCGCGTCACCATGGACCACAACTACGAACGCCGCATCCGCAGTCACCACCAACGCCCCCAGACCGTCCACAGGAGTCGTAAGTTCGCCGACTGCAACCCCAAGAGCGTCCACGATCGTCTCGACCTTCACCTCCCACGGGCCGGTCGCTCCCGGATCCGGCACCGCCACCAGCTCGGGGCCCCAGAAGGTCGGCCCATCCCACCAGGACCCGGCGCGGAGCGTCGCTCCTGCCGGGATCGGGATCGCGAGTTGCACCACCCCGTGCGGGTCCGGGAGGATGGCGCTCCCGAGGCTGCACCACGACCCGTCGTCGAGCAACGCCTGGACCTCCACCAGCGCGCCGGGAGGGTTGCCCGCGACCACGACGCGGTCATCCCCTTCAAAGGCCGGGGGCAGGATGGCCGGAGTCGGTAGAGGATCGGGGGCCGCCACCACGGTGACGTAGTCGTCGGCCGCCTGTTGACCGGGCTCAGGGCTGAAGTTGTAGCGGCCCGTGAACTGCTGGATCTCGATGTTGTCACCCACCTCCACGGTGGGGAGGAGCAGGACTTCGACCGACGTGTGGTTGCCCGTCCAGGCCTCGCCGATCACCATCCCATCGTCGCGCGTGAGCCGCACCGTGGCGCCCCGCTCCGCGAACAACACGAGCGCCCGCGTTGCGCCCCCGAACAGGTAGGGCACGAGGGTTGGCGCCGAGAGCGGTGGCCCGGGCTCGACCAGGACCGGCTCGCTGAGCCGGTCACCTTCCCCCAGTGTCAGCGAGCGCTGGGAGACCGTTACCATGGCGCCGGCGACGAGCGGGGGAGAGATCTCGACCTCCTCGTGGCGTCCGGACGGTCTGAACATCCCGGTGACCCGCCCGTCCACCGAGATCACGAGATGGTGGCCCGGCACCTGTCCGCCGACGCGCAGGATGACGTCACCGTCCCGCAGGACGGGCCGGATGAACGGCACCGCGGTCGAAACCGACGAGACGGTCGTGTCTCCGGTACCGCTCAGTTTGCCAAAGTCGTCGGTTTGCCACACGAACACATCGTCGCCGGCGACCAGCGGCGCCAGATTCCACTCGAGCCACTTCTCCGACTCCGCGGGCGTGAACTCCCTGGAGTCGATGACGGCGCCCACCAGCAACACGGCGGTCCGGCAGCCGGGGCGCAGCCCCTCGATCCGGACGGCGGTCTGACCCGCGTACAGCGTGCCGATGCGTGGAGCCGGCCACGGAAGGCCACCCAGCTCGCGTGCCTTGTGCAGCCCGCCGTCCACCTGACCGCCCCCGCCTGCTGCGCGCAGTCGCTCGTCTTCGAGCACCAGCCCCACGTCCACGCTGGCCACGCCGTTCGGTCCGACCAGCCCGATCCCCAGCAGTACGCCGTTGACGTCGCGGACGCGGGCGCGAGCCCCAGGAGGCTTCCCTCGGACGGCGACGCGCGTGGCCCCCACGGCTGGGTGCGCCGGGATCCACGGCCGCCCCCGACGCTCACCGGGGTCGAGCACGGCACGCGGCGCTCCGTAGTAGGAGACGCCGCCGACGACATTGATGGCCCTCACGAGCAGATCGGGCGAGAGTTCCTCCGTGAGCGAGACGACCGCGGACCCCCCAACCGCGTCACCGGCCCCTACCACCCCGATGGTGCGGAGGGGCAAGTAGCTGAAGATGAACCAGGCAGTGCCGACTTCGATCTGCACCTCGTCCCAGATGCCGTCAACCAGCACCTCCGACTGGCCGGCGTACTGGTGGCCGACCAGCGTGGGCGGCCCATACACCTCGTCGCCGACGAAGGGAGCGTACTCCGGGTCCGACGCAGGCCCATCCGGCCCAGGGACGTTGCCCTGTTCACCCGGCTGGGGGATCTCGCCGGCGTCCGGCGCGGCGGGCACGGGCGGGGCCGCTCAGGTCCGCAGCTCGATCGCGAGCGCGAGGCTCACGACCGCGCTCTCGGTGGCACCGCCGGAGACGTTCTTCGAGCCGATGACCCAGCGCATGGCCTGCGTGAAGTCCGTGGCCGTCGTGTTCGGGGTCTGGACCGCGGACCCGTTCGTAATGATGGCGCCGAACAGGTCCGTGGGGAGCGCGCCCCACTGCTGCCCGTCGAAGCTCTTGTACCAGCCGGACTTCCACGAGTGGTTCGGGGTGCGCTGCCCGGTCAGCGTGTGGCCGGTGATCGAGACGATCCAGGGACCCCAGTTCTCGCACAACTGCTGGACGTCAGCGGGGACGTCGATCCAGGACCATGCCCCGGTGTCGCCATTGGTCGTGAGCGTCAGGTTGCTCGCCACGAGCACGTTCATCACGCGGTCGCGCGAGGCCTGGCTGGGCGGTCCGCGCCGCAGGATGTCGTCGAGGAGCACACCACGCCCTTGCCCGGCCCGGCCCGGCCCGTTCGGATTCCAGATCATGATTCCCCCTGGTCCAGTGGCCTGGACACGACGTCACGATAGCGCAGGCATCGACCGCTGTCTACACCGACGATCCTGAAGTTTCCGCCGGTCCCCTCCCCGCGGCCTCGGTGGCCTCCTCGCGCCGCGATCGCCGATCGGCCGGGACACGCCTTGCCGAGCGCGCGGACCGGCGCCCGGCCCCCCGGGCACGGGCTCGAGCACCCCCACAAGAGAAACCGAAGGTTACTCCCGACCCTCCAGGAGGTTCCCCGCGATCGCCACGTTCTCCGGCCCCACGTAGTAGGTCACCACCGACCGCGTGGTGGTGATCCCGTCCTCGTCCTCCGCCAGCACGGTGATGGTGTTGGCGCCCGGCTGCAGCGGGACATCCGCCGTGAACGGCACGGAGCGCACCGGGGACTTGCCGCCGCCCGCGAAGAAGAGCTTGTTCTCCCCGGCATACACCTCGCCGGCTCCAATGGAAGCGGCTCAGCCCGGTGCCCTACACTGTCGCGGCCGCCGGGTTCGAGGGCGTGCGGTTCGTGCACGGCGGAGTCGACTGACACGGCGGGCTGACCTCTCGGTCTGGCGTCATAGCAGGCCAGCGGGAGTTCCGATGAGCACCAGCCCGACCGTTCCTCCATCGGGGAGGTAGTAGGACTCGTGGAGCAGCAGCTCCTCGGCGCCATCTTCGTTACAGCGGTGGGCGGTCAAGTTGATGCCGCCGCGTAGCCGCAGCTCTCGACCCACCGCGGGAAGTAGCTGGAGTCCAGCTTATCCCATGTCTCTGACATGAGCCGCACGAGCTCGTCGAACGTGCTGGTCCCCACGGCCCGGAGCC
>CAMCWU010000329.1 GCA_945882675.1 Klebsiella pneumoniae
GCCGCGCGCCGCGACGTGGCGCGCGGCGTGATCCCCGCGGCGCGGGGCCGTCAAGGGGCGTCGACCGGCCTCGCGAGCAGATCCGCGCACCGCGCGAGGTCGCCAGCAGCCAGCGCGCGCTCGAGCTCGCGGTCCGCGCTCACCAGGGCCGCGCGCCGCGCCGCGGTGCGCCGGTACGCGTCCGTGTCTCCGCGCCGCAGGCAGTCCGCGACCTCAGTGGTGAGCTCCGCGAGCAGCGCCGAGCGCGCGGGGCGCAGGAACCGCACCAGGACCTCGCACGCGGCGCGCGGGGCCTCGTCGGCGGTGTAGAGCGTCTCGCGCGCGGCCACGGCGGACAGGGCGCGCGCCACGCCGGCGTCACCGATCTCCGGCAGCATGGCCGCCGCAGGCTCGCCGGACAGGAGGCGCGCCACCACCCGGCGCACGGGCTCGTGGTCCGTGAAGTCGACGGGCAGCGCGCGCTGCACGAGATCCGCGGTCTGGCCGTAGCGGTGCACCAGCAGCCACAGGAGGTGCACCACGTCCCGATGGGGCTTCCAACCCGACGCATCCGGCGGTGGCGGGTTCTCGGTGCGTTGGCCCGGCGACTGCTGACGCAGGCGTTGGATGCGCTCGTCCAGCGTGGGCTCCGGCACGCCGAGGCGCCGCGCCACCTGGTGGTGCAGCTCCCGGTCGTCCACGCGCGCGAGCCACGGGAGCACCTCCTCCGTGACCTTCTCGCGCGCCATGGCGCCGCTGCCCGCCGCCGCCAGCTTGCGGCCGAGCGTCCACTCGAGGAGCGGCTCCTTGCCCTTCAGGGCGGCCTCCATGGCCGCGGGACCCTGCTCGCGCACCAGCTCGTCCGGGTCCTTCGCGCCCGGCAGCGTCAGGCGCCACGGGACGAGCTCGGCCTCGAGCGCCGCGGGCAGGACCTTCTCGGCGGCTTTCATGCCGGCCTCGTCCGCGTCGAGCAGCAGGATGACGTTCCGCGTCCAACGCCGGAGCTTCTTCAGGTGGTCGAGGGTCATGGCGGTGCCGCACGTCGCGATCGCTTCGCCGAAGCCGGCCTGCTGGAGCGAGAGCACGTCGAAGTAGCCTTCGACCACGATCACCCGGTCCTTCTGCTGGATCGCGGCGCGCGCCACGTCGAGGCCGTACAGCACGACGCCCTTCTGGTACAGCCGCGTCTCCGGGCTGTTGATGTACTTGGGGCCATCTCCCTCGAGGATCCGGCCCCCGAAGCCGATGGGTCGGGCGCGCTCGTCGCGGATCGGGAACAGCAGGCGCTCGCGAAACGCGTCGTAGAACGTGCCGTTGTCGCGCTTGCGAGCGAGCCCGGCGTCCGCGGCGAGCTGCGAGGGGTAGCCCTTGCGCTGCAGGTGGTCCACCAGCGTGGTCCAGCCGGCCGGCGCGAAGCCCAGCCGCGACTTCCGCGCGAAGTCGGGCGTCAAGGCGCGTTTCTCCAGGTACTTCCGGCCGACCTCACCCTCGGGGCGCGTCCAGAGCACGCTCTCGTAGAACCCCGCTGCCTCCTCCAGGACGTCGTACAGCGTGGCGCGCGCCCGCAGCGAAGCGCGCTCGGCGGGCGACAGCTCGCGCTCCTCGATCTCGACGCCGGCGGCCGTCGCCAGCTCGCGCACCGCCTCTGCGAACGAGAGGCCGGAGATGAGCTGGAGGAACTTGAACACGTCGCCAGACGCCTGGCAGCCGAAACAGTGGAAGATCCCCTTGTGCGGGATCACGTTGAAGGACGGCGACTTCTCCTGGTGAAACGGGCACAACCCCACATAGCTCTGCCCGCGCCGCGCGAGCTTCACGTGGCGACCCACGACCTCCGCGATGTCGGTGCGCTCGCGAACGGCGTCGACCGCTTCGCGGGGGATGCGCGCCATGTGGGGTCCTCCTGGCTCGGGCGCCATCCGAGCGCGACCGTCAGCCGTGTAACCGGTCCGTCGGGGTGCTGTCCGTACGTTCAGCAGGTGGGGTGCTGCACCCCGTGCCTCGGTGGCCGGGCGCCGGTCCGCGCGCTCGCGATGAGCCATCAGCCGTCAGCAGAGGTCGTGAGCGGGCCAGCCGTCCGCGCCAGAGCGAGGTTCGAAGCACGCCAACGCCCCCCACCCCAGCCCTCCCCCACGGAGGGGGGAGGGGGCAGGGCGACCTCAGGGGCTCGCCTCCGCCAGCGGCGCGTCCAGGGCCGCCGCGAACTTCGCGCCGCCGGTCACGCCCTCGCCCACGCGCGCCGCGCGCGCCCCGAGCTTCCGCAGCTTCCCGACCATATCCTCGTACCCGCGGTCCAGGTGGTAGACCCGCAGGACCTCCGTGACGCCCGGGGCCGCGAGCGCCGCGAGCACCAGCGCCGCCGACGCGCGCAGGTCGGACGCCATGACGGTCGCCGCCGAGAGCTTCCCGGTGCCGTGGACGGTGGCGGTGTTGCCCTTCTCCGTGATCTGCGCGCCCATCCGCCGCAATTCTGCCGCGTGCATGAAGCGGTTCTCGAAGATCGTCTCCACGAGCGTGGACTCGCCCTCCGCCTGGGTGGCGACCGTCATGAACTGCGCCTGCATGTCGGTCGGGAAGCCGGGGAACGGCTCGGTCGTGAGCTCGAACGCGCTCAACGGGCCGTCGCGCCGGCAACGGATGCTGTTGGCGGTCGTGGTCACGTCGCAGCCGGTCCTGCGCAGCAGGTCGAGGACCGCCGTGAGCAGGTTCGGATCCGTGTTCGTGACGGTGACGTCCCCCCCGGTGGCCGCGGCGGCGCACAGGAATGTGCCGGTCTCGATGCGGTCGGCGACGATGCGGTACGGCCGGCTCGCGGCCGAAAGGCGGCTCACGCCGTCGATCACCAGCGTGTCCGTGCCGATCCCGGAGATCCGCGCACCGAAGCTGATCAGCAGGTTGCACAGGTCCACGACCTCCGGCTCCCGCGCGCAGTTCGAGAGCACGCTCGTGCCGGAAGCGAGGACCGCGGCGCACAACACGTTCTCGGTGCCCGTCACCGTCGGCATGTCGAACCGGAAGTCCGCGCCCCGCAGATCGCCGGCCTTGCCGTGGACGTACCCGCCCTCCAGCACGAAGCGACACCCCAGCGCTTCGAGGCCCTTGAGGTGCTGGTCGATCGGCCGTGTCCCGATCGCGCACCCGCCCGGCAGCGACACGCGGGCCTCCCCCGTGCGCGCGAGCATGGGCCCGAGGACCAGGACGGACGCCCGCATTTTGCGCACGACGTCGTACGGGGCCTCGTTGAACGCGATCCGCGTGGTGTCGAGCCGCACCTGGTCGCCGTCTACCAGGCTCGGGCACCCGATCCGCCCGAGGAGCGACAGCGTGGTGCTCGTGTCCGCGAGGTTCGGGATATTCGCCAGGCGGTGCTCGCCCGGCGCCACGATCGTCGCGATGAGGAGCGGGAGCGCCGCGTTCTTCGCCCCGGATGCGCGGACGATGCCCTGCAGCGGGCGCCCGCCTTCTACGATGATCTTGTCCATGCTGGCTCACTCCGGCGAGCCAGTTTGATACCACGGCGGGCAGCCGTTCGGAAGCCGATCTAGAACGTCTCGCGCAGGTACGCGATCACGTCCGCGGTCTCCTGCTCGGAGATGTCGACGGGCGCCATGTCGTCCTTGCCGTTCTGGATGATGTCGTGGAGCTCCTGGTCCGACTTGCCCATCTCGCCGGCCAGGGCCGGGCCGAAGCCGCCCTCTCCGCTCGACCCGTGGCAGGCGGCGCAGGTCCGCGCATAGACGTCTGCGCCGTTCGCCGGATCCCCAGCGTCGACCGGTACCGTCTCCGAGTCGGTGTCGGTGGCGCCAGAGTCCTTGCTGTCGTCGCCGCAGGCGGCCAGCAGGCCGAGCACCATCATCGTCGCAAACCGCATCACGCTCCTCCGTGGGGCCAGGGTGCCCCCTTCGCACTCAGTCTATCCGACCAGAGCCGTCATCGCTGGCGGTCTGCGCGGCTCGCGCGCCAGTCCACGCCCGGGTGATCGAGCGCCCAGCCGATCCGGGCGAGCATCCCCCGGATCGCCTCCGTCTCCCGGACAGACGTCTTCGCGCGCTGGAGCAG
>CAMCWU010000330.1 GCA_945882675.1 Klebsiella pneumoniae
GATCCCGCCGCTGTAGTCCGCCCGTGACTGCATCCGTGTTGCATCTACATCGCCGTGGAGGTACAGGAAGGCATGCGCCGCCTCCTCCCCCACAGCCTCGCGATCCTCGCCGTGCCGGCCTGGGCCCCGGAGCCGCCGCCGGCGGGCGAGCCGCCTCCGATCGCGGAAGAGCCGGCGATCGAGGAGGAGCCGGCGTTCGAGGTGGAGGTCGTCGGCGAGAACGTCAACGATGCCGACACGCACGCGACGACGACCCTCGGGACGGAGGAGCTCGAGCGCGCGCAGGGCCAGGACCTCGCGGAGACGGTCGGGCAGGTCCCGGGTGTAGCGGTCGCGCGCGGGACTTCGGACCAGAGCAAGCCGATCATCCGCGGCCAGTACGAGCGCCGGTTGCTCCTGCTCTTCGACGGCGTGCGGCACGAGAGCCAGAAGTGGGGATCGGACCACGCGCCGGAGATCGACCCGTTCGCGGCCGGCGAGATCCGGGTGATCAAGGGCGCGGCCGGCGTGCGGTACGGGCCGGACGCGGTCGGCGGCGTGGTGCTCGTGGAGCCGCCTCCGCTGCGGGACGAGCCGGGGATCGGGGGGAGCGTCGGCGTCGTCGGGGTGACGAACGGGCGGCGGGGCGTCGTGGCGGCACGGGTGGACGGGAACGTGGCGGCGCTGCCCGCGCTGTCCTGGCGGGCGGAAGGGAACTATGCGCGGGGCGCGGCCCTGTCGGCGCCGGACTATGTGCTCGGCAACACGGCGAGCGAGCAGTGGAACGCGGGCGTGGGCCTCGGGTGGAAGAAAGAAAGGTACGAGCTCGAGATCTCGTACCGGCACTACGACTTCCGGGGCGGCGTCTGCTACTGCATCGCCGACAGCTCGCCGGAGGAGCTCCTCGCGCAGGCGGACGGCGCCGCGCCCGTCGGGGCCGACGCATGGACCACGTCGTACGCCATCGATCGGCCGTATCAGGAGGTGGGCCACGACCTCGCGCTCGCGCGGGCGAATGTGGACGTCGGCGATCTCGCGGCGCTGACCGTGACGTACGCGTTCCAGCTCAACCGCCGGAGAGAGTACGATCAGGTCCGGGAATCCGTCACGGGCCCGCAATACGACTTCACGCTCCGGACGCACACCCTCGACGCCTGGCTCGACCAGGGCGACCGGCCGCTCGCGGGCGCCACGCTCGCCGGCGGCGCCGGACTGTCGGGGACCTTCCAGGAGAATGTGTACGCGGGGCTGCCGCTCCTGCCGAACTACCGGTCGCTCTCGGGTGGCGTGTTCGGGGTGGAGCGCCTGAAGTTCGCGCACGGCGCGGTGGAGGCCGGCGCGCGCTACGACCGGCTCGGGCGCACGGCCTACCTCGGGATCCCGGCGTACGACAAGAGCATCGACCGGGGGACGCTCGACGTCGCCGACTGCTCGCTCACGCCGGACGCGGCCGCGTGCGCCCAGGACTACGACGCGGGGACGGCGACGCTCGGCGGGGTCTGGGACATCCTGCCGGGAGATCTGGAGGTTCGACTTGACCTCTCGTCGGCGACGCGGTTCCCGAACGCGGACGAGCTGTACCTGAACGGGACGGCGCCGACCTCGCCCGTGTTCGCGCTCGGCGACCCGGATCTCGGGCCCGAGACGAGCTGGTCCGCGTCACCCACGCTCGGCCTCGCGTTGCCCTGGTTGGAAGCGGAGGTCTCCACGTACCTCACGCTCATCGACGACTATGTGTACTTCGCGCCCGAGCTCGGGGCGGACGGCGAGCCCGCGATCGACGTGACCATCCAGGGCGCCTTCCCCCGCTACGCGTTCCGGGCGATCGACGCGCGCTTCTATGGCATCGACGGCGGCCTGACCCTCGGCCCGGACGCGCCGGTCACGGTAGGCGCGCAGGCGTCCATCGTGCGGGCTTCCGACCGGTCGACCGGCGAGTGGCTCGTGCTCATCCCGCCCGACCGCGTGGAGGGGTCGGTCCAGTACCGGCCGCACGGGATCCGGCCGCTGCGCGAGACTTTCCTCCTGGTCGGGGCCGAGTACGTGTTCCGGCAGACGCGGGTCGACCCCCGCGCGGACCTCGCGCCGCCGCCGCCCGGGTACGTGCACCTGGACGCCGCCCTCGGCACCCAGCTCGCGGTGCGCGAGGCAACGCTCAAGCTCGGCATCGAAGGGCACAACCTGCTGAACGCCACCTACCGCGACTACACCAGCCTGCTCCGCTACTACGCGGACGAGCCGGGCCGCGAGCTGCGCTTCCGCGCCGACTACGTCTTCTGAAACCTGGGGGTCCCATGCGCTCTTTCGCCCTGCTCTTGTTGGTCGCGTGCGGCGACGTCGAGAAGCCCGACGCCGAGGGCAACGCCGAGGAGGTCATCACCACCGTCGAGCTCGTGCTCACGCCGTCGGCAGGCGACCCGATCGTCGCGATCTGGACGGATCCCGAGAACGACGGCAGCCCCGTGATCGACCCGATCGCCCTGTCCGACGCCGAGGACTACGCGGTCACCGTCTCCTTCCGCAACGAGCTCGAGGACCCGCCGGAGGATATCACCGCGGAGGTCGCCGCCGAGAGCGATCAGCACCAGGTGTTCTTCACGGGCACGGCCGTCGACGGCGGCGCGGTCGCCTTCGCGTACGGCGACGAGGACGCCGACGGCTTCCCGATCGGCCTGCAAGGCACGCTCACGACGGTCGGCGCCGGCGCCGGTACGCTCGTGGTGACGCTCCGGCACCTCCCGCCGGAGGACGACGTCGCCGTGAAGACGGGGACCCTCGCCGAAGACGTGGCCGCGGGCGGGTTCGACGCGATCCCGGGCGACTCGGAGGCGGCGGTGACCTTCGAGCTGACGGTGGACCCGGCGTAGGGGTGTGACCCGGCCAGATGTGGGTTTGGGAGCCTCTAGCCGGCCCGGCGTGCTGGGGCTCCGGTCCGTGCGCTCGGGGAGGGGATCGCGCGGCCAGACCCGGCCGGGTTAGGGAGTCCCATGCTCGCACTCCTCGCCGCTCTCGCTGCCGACGCGAACGCCCACGACCTGTGGCTCGTGCCCCAGACCTGCACGCCCACCGCGGGCGAAGCGGTCGCGCTCGAGCTCCACCTGGCCAGCGCGGGCGTCCCGGAGGAGCGCAGGTCGATGGATCCCGGGCGCGTCGCCCGGTACGACCTGCTCTCCGGCCCGCGGACGGTGCCGCTCCCGCCCGCGCTGGACCGGCTCCCGCTCCCCGCCGGCGCCGACGCGCTCGTGGTGCTCGACCGGACCCCTGTCCACGCGGACCTGCCGCCGGACAGGTTCGCGCACTACATCGCCGAGGAGCAGCACGCCGCGGCGGCCGGCGCGACCGGCGGGGCGGAGGACTACACGCGGCATCTGAAGCTCCTGCTCGGCGCGAGCGGGGACTCGTGGGGCCGGGTGACGGGGCAGGCGTACGAGATCGTGCTGCTCGACGACCCACGGACGCTCCCGGCCGGCGCCCCGGTGCGGACGCGGGTCCTGCTGCGCGGCGCGCCCGCGCCCGGCGTGCGGGTGCAGGCGCTGGGCGGGATCCCGGCTTTCGGCTCGATCGTGCCGGCTGGAGCCGTGAAGGTCACGGAGGGCCGGACGAACGCGGCGGGGGAGCTCACGCTCGCGCTGCCGGGGACGGGGCTGGTCCTGCTGCGCAGCGTGCACCTGGAGGCGTGCAACGACTGCCCCGCGGCCGCGTGGCGGAGCTGGTGGGCGTCCTACAGCTTCTGCGCCGGCGCGCCGCCCCGGAAGTAGCCGAGCGACCGGACACGACGGGTGGCCGCCGCGGACGTTCGTGGGGGGCTGGTGGACCAGGCTCCCCGGAATGTCCGCCCACGCGGACGTTCGTCGGGGGCTGGTGCACCAGCCTCGCCGGAATGTCCGCCCACGGGGACGTTCGTCGGGGGCTGGTGCACCAGCGTCCCCGGAATGTCCGCCCACGCGGACGTTCGTCGGGGGCTGGTGCACCACCCTCCCCGGAATGTCCGCCCACGGGGACGTTCGTCGGGGGCTGGTGCACCAGCGTCCCCGGACTGTCCGCCC
>CAMCWU010000331.1 GCA_945882675.1 Klebsiella pneumoniae
CACGCCGTCGCCAGCGCGCCCACGACCGCGACCAGCACCAGCCACCCGCGGGGCATCCGTTGCAAGCTGGCGTCTGCGGCTTCGGATCCGATACCCACCGCCAGCAGCGCCGCGCGGTCCACCGGCGCCGTGCCGCCCGGGGCGAGCGACGCGATCCCGAGCGCCGGATCCGCGAGATCGAGCACCACGTCCCGCCCCGCGAGCTGGGCCGGGTTCCCGCCGTCGAGCTGGTCCACCGAGAGGCGCGCGAGCCCGCCCAGCGCCTCCGGGAGCGGTAGCCGCGCGCCACGGAACCACCGCACCCGACCCCACCCGTCCGCCACGAGGCCCGCCGGCTCCGGCGCCACCCCGTCGAGCAGCGGGTGCCCCGCCGGCAGCGCCGCGACGACCGATCGGGCGCCCGCCGCGGTGACCACAGCCGCCGCCGGGCCGAGCGGTCCGTCCACCGCCACCAGGACCACCGGCAGCGCCGGACCCGCCACGCGCAGCCCAATCGCGTCGTGCAGGTCCGCGGCGAGGGGCGCCACGGCCAGGGTTGCGAACGCAGCCACGAGCGCTACGGCCAGCGCCTGGCGCGTCCGGCTCCCGCTCCCCGTCAGCCACGAGGCGCCCGGCATCCCTCTCCCACGCCGCGCTCTATACGACGGCGGGCGGAGCGCCGCAAACGTCATGCGCGCCGCATCGCGGGCGCCACGGAGCCCCGGGTGCCTTAGATTGGAGGTGGAGGTCCGATGCCGAAGGCGCCCCCCCACCTGCAGCTCAGCCTGAGCCGCGAGCTCTGGAACGAGCTCCTGCGCGCCGCGCTGCCGATCAAGCTCACGACGGGGCAGTTCGATCTCCTGCGCTCCACGAAGGCGGGCCTCAAGCAGCTCGGGGTCCGCGAGCAGATCGCCGGCCTCCTCGAGGATCGCGCGCCCCAGTCGGTCAACCGGGTGCGCCAGCGGGCGCGCGAGCTCTGGACGTCCCAGCGCACAGCCGTCTACCGGCGCGTGGACGACGTCGTCCGGGTGGAGGGCACCTGGCGCGTCGAGCTCGACTCGCTCGGGACCGATCTGCGGTACGCGCGCCAGAAGGTCGGGGCGGACGCCTATATCAAGGCGACGGCAGAGGGCACGATCTGGTTCGCGCGCAAGAACGTCGAGATCCCGTTCGTCATCGAGAAGCGGCTCGGCGCGTCCGTGGCGCTCGCCGATATCCGCTACGATCCAGGTACGAAGGCGGTCATCGGCAGCTTGCAGGAGCTGGCCGTCTACCTGGGGGAGGGCACGGCGCTCCAGCTCCTGAGCCGGCTCGCCGAGTATGCCCTCGAAACCCAGCTTCCGAAGACGAATCCGGTGCCGATCCTCAAGCGCGAGCAGGTCGAGGAGCTCGTCGGCCCGATGGGCGGCCCGCTCAAGCTGCGGATGGGCGTGGAGGACCTCGAGCTCGAGATCACGGACACCGACATGACGCTCAAGGTCCGCTTCGGGTTCACCCAGCCGCAGCTCACGGCGACGGCCGCGGGCGGGGGCCTCCTCGCGGATCCGTTCGACGAGTGATGCTCCCTTGCCAAGCAGCGGCGCGAGGGGGTATGCTCGTCGCATGCGCGCCATCTCCTCGACACTGGCCCTCCTCGGGATCCTCTCCGGCTGCGGAGCGCTCCGCCCGCTGGGCACGCTGGTAGCCGACGACACGGACCTCAGCCCGATCACCAGCGTGGATCCTGCCGATTGCGCCGAACCGCTCGTCACGACCTACGCGGATGGGGACGGTGACGGCGTCGGGGACAGCGCCACGGCGGCGGAGACCTGCGGCCTCACGGACGGGCGCGTGGACGCCGGCGGGGACTGTGACGACGCCGATCCGGCGAACCTGCCGGGCGGCCTGGAGATCTGCGACAGTCGCGACAACGACTGCGACGCCCTGGTGGACGACGGGGACACCTCGCTCGACCTGAGCAGCCTCCTCGAGTGGTTCGGCGACAAGGATCTCGACGGGTACGGCGCGGGCCAGTCCATCCGGGGCTGCACCGGGGACGGCAGCCACCCGGTCGCGGACGGCACCGACTGCAACGACGCGAACCCGAACATCAACCCCGGGATCCCCGAGATTTGCGGCTCGGGCGATCAGGACTGCGACGGCCTCGTGGACGACGCCGATCCGGACGTCGACCCCGGAACCCAGCGGACGTACTACACGGACGGCGACGCCGACGGGTACGGCGACCCCGCGACCGGCGTCGCGAGCTGCGACCCCGGCGCCAGCCGGGTCGACAACGACGACGACTGCGACGACAAGAAGAAGCTCGTCGGGCTGCCGGTGACCATGTGGTCGGACGCCGACCTCGACGGGTACGGCAACGGCGTCTCGATCGGTGTCCTGTGCCCGCCCGCGGCGGCCGGCACGGTGGAAGCCGGCGGATCCACCGACTGCGACGACGGGAACAACGACCGCTACCCGGGCAACCCGGAGGTGTGCGGGGACGGCGTCGACCAGGACTGCGTCGGGGGCGACCCCAAGTGCGTCCCGATCGGCTCCTTCAAGGTGTTCGACGGCGCGCGCTGGGACACCGACCCGCCGGTGTACTCGTGCGTGGACGCCTGCGCCCTCCTCTTCGGCGGCGTGAAGTCCGACTACGACTGCAGCACCTCCGGTGTCGTGGTGGACAACCTCGCATTCGTGTCCGGCTGGGGAGACCCGTCCACCTGCACGGCGCCGGTCGCGGAGACCTACAGCAAGGAGAAGGCGGTGAACCCCGGCTACGACTGCGGGAGCGTCGGGTGCTCGTACTCGGCGTACGTCAAGGACAACTGCGCAGACACGGTCATCAACTGGTGCTGGGCGCACTGATCGCGCTCACCCGTCGACCGCCAGGGAGCCCTGCGGTCGGGTGCATGGACCGCCCTCGAGGAGCAGGATCACGTCGGGTTCCCTGGCACGGATGATGCAGGGAATGGGGCGTCAGGGAAGCACCCTGCGACAGGAGGATCCCCCATGTTCCGTATCACCATGCTCTCCGCCATCTGCGCGTCCCTCGCCATCGCTCTCGGCTGTGACGGAGGCAGCGAGCACGAGGTGGAGAAGGCCCGGGAAAATGTGAACGAGGCCAGGGAGGAGGCCGCGCACGACGTAGCCGAGGCCAAGGCCGAAGGCGCCGAGAACGTCGCCGAAGCGCAGGCGGACTGGACGAAGGCGCGCGAGGAGTACCGCGCGGAGATGACGAAGAAGGTGCAGGATGTCGACGCCAAGATTCTGATCCTCGAGAACAACGCGAAGACCGCGACGGGGGACGCCAAGACCAGGTGGGACACACGCCTGAACGACATCCGGACCCGGCGTACGGCCTGGGATAACGACTGGAAGTCGATCGACACCGTCCAGGGCGACCAGTGGGGCACGACGCGTACCCGCCTCGACACCCAGCGGCGCGAGCTCGAGACGTCCATCAACGCCGAGTGAGTGTCCGCGGACGTTCCCGTGACGTCCACGGGCGTTCACGAGCGTCCGCGATATCCTCGTACGGGGCGCGGCGGCCCCTGACAGGTGGGAACCTTGCCTCTCGTACTCGTGACCGGCTCGACGGACGGCATCGGGCGACAGACCGCGGCGGACCTCGCGGCGCAGGGGGCGGACGTCATCGTGCACGGCCGCTCCGCCGAGAAGGTGGAGTCCGCGCGGGCGGGGCTGCCGGGCCGCGCGTTCGGCGTCGTGGGCGACCTCTCGTCGCTCGCGGCGGTCCGGGCGCTCGGCGCGGAGCTGGTCGCGACCTTCCCGCGCATCGACGTGGTGATCCACAACGCCGGGGTGTTCGCCAACGAGCGCGCCCTGACGGTGGACGGGTTCGAGCGCACCAACGCCGTCAACCACCTGGCGCCGCTGCTCCTCACGCACCTGCTGCTGCCGGCGCTCCGCGCGTCCCCCGCGCCGCGGGTCGTGTTCGTGAGCTCCGTAGCGCACGTCCGCGGCAAGATCGACCCGGACGACCTGGACTCGCGCGGC
>CAMCWU010000332.1 GCA_945882675.1 Klebsiella pneumoniae
AGGATACTCGAGTATCCGGGCACTTCCGCGGTCGCGGGGGCCCTAGCCGATGTCCCACCGGAGGGGGACCACGAGCCCCGTCGCGCGGAGCTCCGCCGCCTCGCCGGCCGGCACGTCCCCGCCGGACTCCAGCGCGTCCGCTGTCGCGACGGACACCGCGGCGAGGACCACTTCCGCGTGGTCGCGGCCGATCACCAGGGCGGAAGCCTGCTCCGGCGGGCCGCCCTCCACCGTCACCACGCCGTTTGCGAGCGTCCCCGTGGCCGTCCCGGCCTCCACGGCCTCGGCCAGCGCCACGACGTCTCGGCCCGTCCGCACCACCACGGCACCGTCCGCTAGCCGCAGCCCGCTCCCGACGCCGAGGATCTCCGGCACGCCGTCCCACCATGTCGCGCCGAGGGCGGCCTCGTACGCCGCGAGGTCCGCCACGGCCCCTGGCCACCGCCGCGCCGCGAACCGCGCGAACCGCCGCCCGATCCCCTCCCGGACCGACGGATCCTCCGCCGCGAACCCACGCCAGTCGGCGCCCGCGTCGTCGAGCAGCTCGAGCGTGAGCGGGACCGTCGTGCGCAGCCCGCGCTCGATCTGCGCCGCGTCCGATCCGCCCTCCGCGAGCGGATACCCGACCGCGAACACGTCCGCCGGCTCCGGGAGATAGAACTCCTCGCAGATCTCCGCGTAGCCCGCGTGGATCTCCGCGAACGACGCCCCGCTCACGACCCCTCCGATCAGCCCGTCCAGCGCGTCCCGCGCCTCCCCGTCGGTGTCGTGCCACACCTGGAGCAGCCGCCAGCCGAGATCCTGGCGGATCCAGCGGTCCCGGTCGCCGAGGACCGCGAGCGGCTCCCCCGCAACGATCGCCAGCGCCACGGCCTGGATCCGCTCCACGAACGCGTCGAGGTCGTCGAACCGACCGGCGCCGACCGGCGCGAGCTCGGCCGCGAACCTCTCGAACGCCTCCGAGCCCAGCCGCGGTCCGTGGGCGTGCGCGTACGCGAGCCCGTCCGACGACAGGTCGAGCGTCGCGTGCAGGTGCGGGATCACCCGCCCGAGACGCCGGGTCCGCGCGATTGCCGCCAGCTCGCCCTCCAGGAACCGGTCGGCGTCCCGGATCCACGGCCCCGGATCGCCCGGCACATGCGATGCCACGGCCTCGCACCGGCGGCAGAAGGCACCGTACAAAGCGGGTGATTCGGAGTGTTCCGAGCACCTGCGGTGCCCGATCTCGTCGAGGAAGTACCAGAGCGCCACCGGCACCAGCTCCGCGAGCCGGGCCGCGGTCGCGTGCCAGATCGGCGTCGCACCTGCCTTCCACGCGAACCCGACGAGCCCGTGGCACAGCTCGTGCGTCGTCCACTTGGCGCGGTGCGCTGGGTGGAAGCTCCCGAGCAGCAGATCGTGCCGGTAGGACTGGTACTTGCTCTCGGGGAGCACGCCCGCCTGCCACTCGGGCGGCTCGGCGTCGGCCTCCCGGCCGGGGAGCACCCAGTCGTCGGGGAGCTCGAGCGCGTGCCGGTGCTCGAAGTGGAACATGCGCAAGCCGGCGTCCGCGGCCAGCCGCCCCACCGCGGCGGCAGCGGGAGAGCGCGCGTAGTCCGCTTCCGGAGCGCCTTCCGGCCACCCGCCGCTGGGAGCTGCCACGCCGTCGAGGCGCACACGGGACGGATCGAGCATCAGCACCCCCAGGAGCGGGCCCCTCTGATATCCTCCCGCCCGGAGGGTGGATGGACATCTGTCTCGTGGCCGCGGAGATCGCGCCGTGGTCCAAGACCGGCGGGCTCGGCGACGTGGCTGGGGCGCTTCCGCGCGCGCTCGCGCAGCGCGGTCACCGCGTGATGGCCGTGAGTCCTCGTTACAAGCGCGATCCGGGCCAGTGGGACACCGGCCTGCGGGGCCGCTTCCACCTCGCCGGGGTGGAGCACGAGGTCGCGTACTTCCACGAGGAGCGCGACGGCGTCCACTGGGTGTTCCTCGACAACCCGGCGTATCTGCGCGGCGGGATCTACGGGGACTCGTCGGGCGCGTACGCCGACAACCTGTTCCGCTTCGCGCTCCTGTGCCGCGCGGCCCTCGACGCCGCGTCCCGTGTGAAGGTCGGCGGCGAAAACCTCTCGGACGAGACGGTGTTCCACGCGAACGACTGGCACACCGGCTTGCTGCACATGTACCTGCAGGCGACCATGCACCCGGCCGGGCGGTTCCAGCGGAGCGGTGTCGTCCTGGGCCTGCACAACATGGGCCACCACGGCTCCGCGCCAGGGGACTGGTTCGGCGGGCTGGATCTCGCGCCGCGGTGGGGCGGCACGCTCGATATGCACGGCAGGTTGAACCCGCTCAAGGCCGGGATCGTCATGGCGGACTGGCTCGTCGCCGTGAGCCCCACGTACGCGCGCCAGATTACGGGCGAGCACGGGATGGGCCTCGAAGGCGTGCTCTCGGGCCGCCGCGATCGGCTCGTCGGCATCCTCAACGGCGTGGACGACGCCTGGGATCCCACGAACGACCGGCACATCGCCGCCCCGTTCTCGGCGGACGATCTCTCCGGCAAGGCCGCGAACAAGGCCGCGCTCCAGCGGGAAATGGGCCTGCCGCAGCGCCCGGACGTGCCGCTCCTCGGCGTCGTGGCGCGGCTCGATCACCAGAAGGGCATCGATCTCGTCGACGCCATCGCGCCCTGGCTGCTCCGGCAGGACGTACAGCTCGTGCTCCTCGGCTCGGGGGACCCGGCGTTGCAGCAGTTCTTCGCGACCGCCCACCAGCGCTGGCCGGGGAAGGCCCGCGGGCGCGTCGGCTTCGACGAGGGCCTCGCCCACCGGATCGAGGCCGGCTGCGACATCTTCCTCATGCCGAGCCGGTTCGAGCCGTGTGGGCTCAACCAGATGTACTCCATGCGGTACGGCACCGTCCCCGTCGTCCACGCGACCGGCGGGCTCGCGGACACGGTCGAGACCGTCGACCCGGGGGCCGAACGCGGCACGGGCTGGGCGTTCCGCCGGTTCGACGCAGATGCGTTCGCGGAGGCCATCAGCTTCGCGCTGCTCACCTACACCCGGTTCCCGGGCGCCTGGCGCGAGATCCAGCTCCGCGGCATGCGCACCGACTTCTCGTGGAACCGCTCCGCCGAGCGATACGAGCGGGTGTACGCCGCTGCCCGGGCCCTCAAGGCATGAAGCGCCGCGCCGTCGAGCCCCCGCCCGTCGATCCGAAGGTGGCCGAGAAGGCACGTCGGATCGCCGCGATCCTCGACGAACACTGGCCGGTGCCGCCCGTGCCCCTCGATCACGTCGACCCGTTCACGCTCCTGTGCGCCGTCATGCTCTCCGCCCAGACGACCGACGTGCGGGTGAACCAGGTCACGCCCGCGCTCTTCGCCCGCGCGCCGACGCCGCACGCGATGGCCGCGCTTTCTTCGGAAGAGATCCTCTCGTACATCAAGACGTGCGGTCTGGCACCCACGAAAGCGAAGAACCTGCGGAAGCTGGCGCAGCAGCTCGTCGATCTGCACGACGGCGTCGTCCCCGCCGACATCGACGCCCTCGAAGCGCTCCCGGGCGTGGGTCACAAGACGGCGTCCGTCGTCATGTCCCAGTCGTTCGGGGTGCCCGCGTTCCCGGTCGACACCCACATCAACCGCCTCGCGCGCCGCTGGGGCCTGTCCGCCGGCAAGGACGTCGACGCCGTGGAAGCCGACCTCCGCCGCCTGTTCCCGCCCGAGAGCTGGAGCCGCCTGCACCTGCAGATCATCTGGTTCGGCCGTGTCACCTGCACCGCGCGCGCCCACGATCCCGTGGCGTGTGTGATCTGCAGCTGGGCCGCAGATCCCGCCCCTGCGGGTTGACGCACCGAGGAGTCCCCCATGCTCGTCTTCGCCGCCGCCTTCGCGTTCGCCGCCGACACCGCGCCCCTCGAGCTCGTCATCGAGGATCCGAAGATCCGCGCCGTCGTGCTCAAGTGCGGCGCAGAGGAGATGCGCG
>CAMCWU010000333.1 GCA_945882675.1 Klebsiella pneumoniae
CCTTCAGGCCCGCGCGCGCCAGCCGGCACGCCGCGAACAGCCCGTTCGGCCCCGATCCGACGACGACGAAGTCCGGATCGCTCACGGCAGCCTCAGGAGCGGCCGCGCTGCCTCCCGGAACGGCCACGGCGTGCCCGCGAGCACGAGAAGGAGCGCCACGAGCGAGCCGAACAGCGCGATCCGATGCGCGGATCCGTGCGTCTTCGCCCGCTTCACGCCCAGGTGCGCCACGTGCGCGCCCACGACCGCGAGGACCATCATCAGCGAGTGCTCCACGGCGAAGAACCGGAGCACCGGGTCCTTCATCGCGGCTCCCATGTCCGCGGTCGCCGCATGGACGGTCGGCGAGATCATGTAGAGCACGATCCCGAGCGTGAGCTGGAGATCCATCGCAATCATCGCCACCAGGCCGGTGACGCGGTCCGCCCGCTGCACCTCGGAGTGGCGCGCGAGACCGGCCCCGGCCCTCCCCACACGCGCGACGAGCGCCGCCAGCGCAACCCACCGGATCCAGGAATGCAGCGTCAAGAGCAGGACATACACCCAGCACCTCGTTGCCGTCGTCATATCCCGTCGCCGCCCCTGTCTCGACCCCGTGGCGATAGCGCACTGCGTTTCCGGCGGGTATGGTGCAGCCCTAGGGGGAACGCGATGAACAGGGGCTCACCGGCGGCGGCGCTCGCGCTCCTCGTGGCGTGCACCGGGGACGGGAAGGACGCGGACACGGCCGCAGCTCCCTGTGACAGCACCCTCGAGCTCACGGACGCGAACAACTACGCGTACTCGGCCGAGCTCGCCCTCCAGTCCGCCACGGTCGGCGCGGCCCAGGACGCCACCGTCGATTGGTCGGCTATGACCACCGACTTTCGCGGCCGCCCACTGGCGCCCTCGGCGATCACCCAGGTCACGATGGCGCGGTTCGGCCTGGACCACGCCGCGGCGATCGAGGGGATCAACGCGAACAGCATCGCCCAGTCGGACCTGAACAACTACATCGTCTACCTCCCCGTTGCGGGCGAGACCAGCGCCCCGCTCACGGCGTTCGAGTACGGCGGCGTCGGCGGCGACTTCGACCCCGCGGACGACGTCCCGCTCGGCCTGAACGAGTCTCCGGACGCGTCCTTCCTGATGACGCTGTGGGTCACGAACGACGTCGGGAACTTCGAGATCGCCATGAGCCAGTTCGTCGTCCCCGTCACGGGAGACGGCAACCACGATATCCGCATGACGGACGACAGCGCGGCCCTGACGTTCACGGCCGATCTCCACACGCCCGCGGCCATATGCACCGTCGCAGGCGCGTCGCCTTACAGCCTCGACTGGAGCGCCGTCACCACCAACGCGCTCGGTGAGCCGTACGAGATCCTGGACGGCGACCTGCTGCGGATCATCCACCTCCCCCAGGAAGAGATCGCGGAAGTAGAGGCCGTGTTCCTCGCGCTCGACCTCGCAGCGACCGAGACGTACTACGGCTACCAGTCGATCGGGGCCGGCGCGAACCCGTATGGCTACCTCGAGCTCGACGACCTGGGCGGCGCCGAGACGGTAGACGGCACGAAGTTCGCCGGCTTCACGACGGACGGCACCTGGCTCGTCGACATCGAGTGCAGCGCGCTGGGGTGCTTCTCACCAGCGCCCCTGCTCCTCGCCGTGGTGGACGTTAAGAGCGAGTAACCACAGGGCGCCTCGGGCCCCAGGAGAACGGATGAAGTACGGAGCCCTGGTCGCGCTGGTGATGCTCGCGGCATGCAACGACGGTGGCGACAAGGAGACGGGCGCGGAGTCCTGCGGTCCCGACCTGAAGTTCACCGAAGCGAACAACTACACCTACGTGGCCGAGCTCTCGCTCGAGTCCGTCACGGTGGGCGCGGAGGAGGACGCGACCGTCGACTGGTCGGGCATGACCACGGACTTCCGCGGCCGGCCGCTCGCCCCGACGGACGTCACCCGCATCACGATGGCGCGCTTCGGGCTCGACCATGTCGCGGCGATCGACGGGATCAACTCCAACTCCATCTCGCAGTCCGAGATCGACAACTACATCGAGTACCTGCCCGCCCCAGGCGAGACCAGCGCGCTGCTCACGGCTTTCACCACCTCCGGGCTCGATGGGTTCTTCGAGCCGGCCTCCCCGCCGACCCTCGGCCTGAACGAGGCGCCGGAAGCGTCGTATCTGATGACCCTGTGGAAGACGAACGAGCTCGGGAACTACGAGATCGCCATGAGCATGTTCGTCGTCCCGATCTTGGGCGATGCCAGTCACACCATCCCGGTGACCGATACCAGCGCTTCGCTGGCCTTCACGGCGGATCTCCAAACGCCGGAGACCATCTGCACCACCGCCGGCGCGCCGATCTACAGCCTCGACTGGAGCGCCGTCAGCACGGACGCGCTCGGCAAGCCGTACAGTCCGATCCTGGGCGACCTGCTACGCATCACGCACCTCCCGCAGGAGGACATCGGTGACGTGGAGGCCGTGTTCCTCGAGCTCGACGTCGCCGCCAGCGAGACGTACTTCGGGTACAAGAGCGTGGGGACGGACGCGAACCCGTTCGGCTACTTCGACATCGAGGACCTGGGCGCCGCCGAGACCGTGGACGGCACGCCGTTCCCCGGGTTCACGACGGACGGGACCTGGCTCGTCGACATCGAGTGCGCGTCGACCGAGTGCTTCTCGCCGGCGCCGCTGCTGCTCGCGGTCATCGAAGTGCAAGCCGAGTAGATCTGCGGGCCAGACGCTCGCCGCGGGATTAAGGGAGGACCAGAGGGCGGGCGACGGACCGACCGGGTCCACCCCGGTCCGGCGCCAGCGGCGCCCCCAGGAGTGGGGAAGAACCCATGTCGTTCAAGATGCGATGCCCGAAGTGCAGCAGCATGAGCTACACCATCGAGCGCGACACCCGGACCTACACCGGGGCCAAGTCGGGCGAGATGGTGTTCAGCTGTCGCTGCGGCAAACAGCTGTTCGGTGAAGCGCTCGACAGCGAGCACCTCCGCCAGAAGAACCTGTGGGAAGCCGATCCCGAGCGCCAGCGCGAAGAGCGCGAGCGGGAAGAGCGCCGGCGGGAGATCGAGCAGCGGGAAGAGCAGCTCAAGAAGGCGTTCGAGTACCGCAAGGCGTGGGTCGCCCAGAAGCGCGCCGAGCAGGAGGCCGCGCGGCAGGGGCAGCCCTGGACCGCGCCGGTCGTCCCCAAGCCCGCTCCGGTGGCACCGCGAGAGCCCGCCCCCCCGCGGGAGACCGCCCCCCCGCGGGAGACCGCCGGGGCGCGGGAGAGCGCACCGCCGCGTGAGCGCGTGTCGAAGGTCCAGCCCGCCGCGGACAGCCCGAGCGCCAGCGCGCCCATGGCCGGATCCGGCCGGTCTCACGCCGCGGATCCGGGAACCCTCGTCGCGGGTCAGGGAACCGAGCGCGCGCCGGTCACCACCCGCGCCCAACGCGCGGCGGAGCGCGCCGCGGAGTCGAGCCCGACCGCCAGCAGCGCGCAGGGCGATGCCGTGGCCCCAGCCCGCAAGCCACGCGCGCAGCCGGACGACGAGCCGCGCGCACGCCCGGCCGCAAACCACGCCGTGGACGCCGACAACGACGACACGCAGGAAGATGACGCGAGCGCGGGCGAGCCCGGCAGCGAGATGTGCCTGTGGGAGGGCTGCGGGAACTTCGCAGCCCCGAACAGCAAGTACTGCTCGCGCGCCTGCTCGAACAAGAACGCCCGCCACCGCCACGCGCAGCGGAAGAAGGGCGACCAGGCGGCGTGATCAGGCCTGATCGGCGGGCTTCGGGGGCGGCTTCGGCCGGTTCCCGGGCCCGTGCATCATCCTCGTCACAGTCTCGATGGTGTCGGCGTCCGCCGCAGACTTGTCGGTGCGGTAGCGCTTGACGCGCGCGAACCGCAGCGCGACGCCGGCGTCGTACCGCGGGCTCTCGAGGACATCCGAGAACGCGATCTCCACGAC
>CAMCWU010000334.1 GCA_945882675.1 Klebsiella pneumoniae
CGCCGCGCGTGACCCCGTTGTCGTTGAAGCCGTGCTCGAAGCTCTGGTCCTCGAACTTGCCGTCCGTGCCCTGGATGAACAGCGCGTCCGGCTGGCGCAGCGGGTTGGGCCACTGCCCACCGTCACCGACGACGACATAGCCGTACTGCATGGCGAGGTCCGTGTCCCCGTCGTTGTCCATGTCGCCGAAGTTGCCCCCCCACGAGACCTTCTGGTCCTTGGAGAGGTCGCCGTTGAGCTGGCGGACATCCTGCGACTCGATCCAGAACCCGCTGGTGGTGCTCTCGAGGTAGACGATGCCGGCCCAGACCGGCACGACGAGGTCGGGGAGGCCGTCCGTGTTGAGGTCCGCGACGTCGAGCCCCATACCCGTGAACTGGCCGTTCAGGCCCGACGGGCTCTGCTCCATCGACAACGTCCCGTCGCCGTCGTTCCACAGCACCGTGTTCGGGTAGCTGACGCCGAAGTCGTTGACGATGTACATCTCCGGCTTCAGATCGTCGTTCAGGTCGATCCACGACGCGGTGTACGTGTAGCCGTCTTGCGCCGCCGCGGGGATGATGTCCGAGCGGTCCGTGAACGTGCCATCTCCGTTGTTCACGTACAGATAGTCGGGCTCGGCTGGGAGGAACTCGGAGGAGTCCAGGCTCTCGTCGATGAACCCGTAGTTGCCGATGTACAGATCGAGGTCATCGTCCCCGTCGTAATCGGCCCAGGCGGCCGACATGGAGCGCCGATCCTCCGCTCCGGCGACGCCGGCTCCCGCCGTGACGTCCGTGAACTCCCCCGCGCCGTCGTTGCGGAGGAGCACGTTCGCCCGGAGATAGCGCGTGACCATCAGGTCCTGGTCGCCGTCACCGTCGTAGTCGGCCGCGGCGCCACCGGTGCTGAGCGACAGGTCGAACGCGGCGAGCTTCTCCGACATATCCGCCAGGATCCCGGCTTCGTTGCGGTAGAAGTTCGGTGTGCTCTCGTTGGACGCGAAGATGTCGGTCCAGCCGTCCCCGTCGAAGTCCGCGGCGACGATGCCGCTGCCCCAGACCCATGGATCGTACGGGAGGATCGTGTCCGTGCTGCTGGCGGTCGGCGCGGCGCGGCGCGTGTACCAGGCGTCCGCGCGGAGCTCTGGCTCAGCGCACGCGATCGGCCCGGTCGGCAGCTCGAGCGTGGCCTGCGGATCGGGGACCGTGCCCGTGTCGCCGTCGGCGGTCTCCGAGTCCACCGTGACGGTGTCGGAGTCGGAGTCGAGGGGGACCACGTCCGTTTCCCCGTCTTCCTTGCCCGAGTTGCACGCGACGAGGGCGATCACGCACACGATCCAGGTCCGCGTCACTGGCGCTCCCTGCGGTCCGGCGTCGGCCCGCCACGCTATGCTAACACTCCGGGTGCACCGTTCGCGACGGCTATTTCAACCGATAGCTGTGGATGCCCGGCTTGCCGCGCCGCACATACTCGATGCGGATGAGGTCCGACTTGCGGTTTCGGGCGTAGACCGCCAGGGCTTCCGGGATGGAGCCGACGCCCTGATCGTTGACCTCGAGCACGATGTCCCCGCTCCGGAAGCCGGCCAGGTACAGGTCGTTGTTGCAGCGGATGCCGCCCATCTTGAAGCCCTTCTGCGCCTTGTCCTCGGACTTCCAGTGCTCCACCCAGCCGAGGCCATCGAGCGCCTTGAAGTGCGTGGCGTAGTAGTCGAGGAGCTCGCGCTCGATACTCCACTTTCCTTCGCCGAGCTTGATGATCTTCGGGTTTGGCTTTTCGACGCAGCGCGACGACTTCCCGCCGGTCTTCGTGCCGCTGGGCCCAGGCTCGGCCGGCGTGGACACGACGCCTTCCGGGTTGCCGGCGCGCGCGGTCGGCGCGGTGGCGGGATCGTTGCCGCCGGTGGCGACGTCTCCGGGCGCAGAATCGGGGACCGGTTCGTCCGCGACGCCCTTCGGATCTCCCGCTTCCACGCCCTTCGTGTCTGGCGCGGGCGGCTCTGCGGCGGGCGGCTGTTCGTCAGGGGTGTCGCCGGCTTCCGGCATGTACGGAGCGATCGATACGTAGCCTTCCCCGGGATCGGTGTCGCCGCGCGGCCGCTTCCCGAGGTCGTAGGGCAGCGCGATGAAGCTGACCGCGCCGAGCACGATCGGGAAGAGCAGGGTGAGGATCGGCACCATGGCGGATGCACCGACCTCGAACAGGGTTTCGAGCCGGTCGAGGGCCCGGTCGAGCCACCCCGCCAGCCCCGCGCGTCGCCCGCCACGGGTCTTCTCCTCTTCCACGCCCATCCACCATCCTGTGATAGCTTCTGTAGCACGGCGACAACCGCCTGCGCTGGAGCCCTTTGATGAGCACCGCCCAATGGACGGGTCCGGGCGCGGATCTGTTCGATTGGACCGGCACGGACGGAGAGCGAGGCCTCGCGGTCGCCTTCTCCCCCGCGCTGCGCGACCACCGGCTCCTGCGCGAGTTGGTCCCTCCGGTCCTGCCGTTCCTGCGGTCCGCTGGAGTACCGGGATTGCCGCCGTTGCGAGAGCACGATCCCGAGCGCGGCTGGTTCGCGTTCGGGGGCGGGCCCTGGACACCGGTCGTGGCTCTCCTGGCGCGGCCCCAGCCGATCGGGGCGCGCGCGGCGCTCGAGCTCCTGCGATCGGCGGGTGAGGTCGCGGATCGCGCGGTCGTCGCGGCGCGGCGGTACGGGCTGCCGTGCCACGGATCGATCACGCCGTGGCGGATCGCCGTGGGGCCGGACGGGTCCGTCGCGCTGCTCGGCTACGGGATCCCGCCCGTGGACGCGCTCTCCTGGCTCGACGAGGAGGCTGGGACCGTCGATCCGGACGGGCTCCGGTACCTCTCGCCGGAAGTGCTGGAGGACGGCGACCAGGACGCGCGGTCGGACTGGTACTCCCTCGCGCTCGTCGCGTGCGAGCTCGCGACCGGCACGCCGGTGCTCGACGGGACACCCGAGCAGATCCTCAAGGCGATCCTGGACGGCGGCGCGCCGCGCGGGATCGAGGTGACGGGGGGGATCCTCTCGGATCCGGTGTTCGAGGTGCTCGCGACCGCGGTCGAGCGTCCGCTCGCATCGCGCTGGCGGGACTGGGCGGCGCTGCGCGCGGCGATCGACACGGCGCTCGCAGGCTGTCCGGGCCCGTCGCTGGTCGAGATCGTGCGCCCCGCGGTGCCACTGCGGGTCGTTGGCCCGCAGACTGGGGACGCGCGAGAGCGGGCGGCGCGGATTTTGTCGGCGATCGCGGCCCACGTGGCGGCGGTGGATCGGACGATCGCGGAGCTCGGGCCCATACCCTCGCTGTTGGATGCGCGTACCCGCGTGAAGCGCGCGGAGGACTCGGCGCGGACGGCGGCGCAGCTCCTCGACCTTGACGAGGACGCCGCTTCGGCCTCGATCACGCTCGAGCTGGTCGTCGGGGCGGAGCGTCAGGCGGCCTCGGCGGCTGCGACCGCGGCGACGGCCGAGACTGAGAGGAAGCAGGCGAACGACCGGGCACGTCTCGCGGAGGAGGGACGCGCGGCACGGTCGGCGGGGCTCGCAGCTGCCCGCACCGAGCTGGCGGACGTGGTCTTGCCGGAGCTGGAGGATCGTGCGGCGCGCGAGGCGCTCACGCGGCCAGCCGCGGCGGTCGCGGACGCGCTCCGGGCGGTGGTGCACGCGGATCCCGCGGACGAAGCGGGCGCCACGCTGGCGCTCGACGCTGCACGGGAGGCGCTGGCGGGGGCGCGCGATGGGGTGGCTCGCGCGCTCGATCTCGAGGAGGGGAGCCTCGCCTCGGCGCGGGAGCGCGGCGAGATCGCGGCGCGACGGGCCGCGGAGGCTGCGGCGCGCGCCAGGGCGGCCGGCGGCCGGTCCGAGCAGGTGGTCCGGGACGTGCGGGCGGCCCTCGGGGAAGCGGCGGTCGTGGCGGCGGAACCGGGTCTCGCGGCTGCGGTCGCGGCCGCGGCAGAGGGGA
>CAMCWU010000335.1 GCA_945882675.1 Klebsiella pneumoniae
TGGCGGCTGATGCACCAGTCCTTGATGTCGCGGAGCCACGCATAGTAGGTGTTCTCCCACTGCTTCGGGACGAACCGCGTGTAGCCGTTCTCCACCGCGGCGACCGATGGGGTCGCGAGCGGCTTCATCTTCACGAACCACTGGGTCGAGAGCATGGGCTCGGCGACCGCGTGGGAGCGCTGGGACCGGCCGATCGACATCACATGCGGCTTCGAGTCGCGGAACAGGCCGAGCTCCTCGATCTTTGCCTTGACAGCCGTACGCGCCTGGGAAACCGTCATGCCCTGGAAGGCGCCACAGTTCTCGTTCAGCGTACCGTCGAGGTTCAGCAGGTTGATCATCGGCAGATCGTGGCGCTTGCCGACCTCGAAGTCGTTGAAGTCGTGGGCGGGCGTGACCTTGACGACGCCGGTGCCGAACGCCATGTCGACGAGGATCGGGTCCGCGATGATCGGGATGTCGCGGTCGACGATCGGGTGCCGGACCGTCTTGCCGATCAGGTGCTGGTAACGCGGATCATCCGGGTGGACGGCCACCGCGGTGTCGCCGAGCATGGTCTCCGGCCGCGTGGTCGCGACGACGATCTCGCCGCCGCCGTCCTCCGGCCGGATCGGGTAGGCGAAGCTGTACAGCTCGCCCTGGACATTCTCCTCGTGCTCGACCTCGAGGTCGGACAGCGCCGTCTGGTCGAGCGGATCCCAGTTGATGAGGCGACGGCCGCGGTAGATCAGGCCGTCTTCGTACAGCTTGACGAAGTGCTCGGTCACGGCGCGCTGCAGGTCGGAGTCGAGCGTGAACTTCTCCCGCGACCAGTCCGCGCTGACGCCCAGCCGCTCGAGCTGGTTCTTGATCGTGCCGCCAGACTCGGCCTTCCAGGTCCACACCTTCTCGAGGAAGCCTTCGCGGCCGAGGTCGCGGTAGTCGATGCCCTGGGCCTCGAGCTTGCGGCGCACCACCCACTGCGTCGCGATGCCGGCGTGGTCCGTGCCGGGGATCCACACGGCGTTGTAGCCGTCCATCCGCTTGTAGCGGACGAGGACGTCCTGCAGCGTGTTGTTGAGGGCGTGGCCCATGTGCAGCGAGCCGGTGACGTTCGGGGGCGGGATGACGACGCTGAAGGCGGGGCCCGGCCGGCGCGGGTCGGCGCGGAACAGATCGGCGTCGCTCCAGGCCTTCGACCAGGTCCGGGCGGCTTCGTGGGGCTCGTACGTGCTCGGCAGATCGGACATCGGATCCTCGCGGCTGGCACCTAACCCGCCGCGTTACGGGGCACGCCCCGCGGAGTCCTCGTGCGCCACCTGATCCTCCTCCTCCCCCTGCTCGGCGGCTGCGCGAAGTCGGTGATCCCGCTGTACGAGGCCGCGCGCGACGAAGCGCTGCGCGATCCGGGGCCGCCGCCCGCCAACTGGGTGGCCGACGCATGGGTCCAGATCTCGAGCCCTTCGCTGGACGATCTGCTGCTCGCGCTCCTCGAGGAGAACGCGCTCCTCACGGAGACGTTCGACGCCGGCATCGTGCAGGTGACGCCCAGGTTGAACCTGTCGGATCTGGCGATCATGCCGTCGAACGGGTGCGCCGACTGCCTGACCGTGGATCTCGGGCTGACGGGGACCGTGGCGTGGAAGGGCGCGCTCGGCACCGGGTCCACGGCCCTCTCGGGGACAGGGCAGTTCGACGCGGTGTTCGACGTGGTGCAAGACGCCGGCGACTGGACCGTCAGCACGAAGCCGAGGAAGCTCCGGAATATCGGCGTGTCGCTCGCCGGGAACAAGCTCGGGATCCCCATCGGGCCCATCACGGACTGGATCACGTCGAGCCTGCTCGAGAATGTGCCTGCGCTGGTGCTCACGACATTCCCGGCGGAGGACCTGCCGCTCCGCGCGGTGCGCGTGGTCCCCGTCCAGAAGGCGGTCCGGGTGGAGGTGCTGACGCGCGCGCCCGATCCCGTGGCGGCTCCTGCTCCCCCGCCGCGAGTTCCGCAGGGCTGGGCGGTCGGGATCAGCACGGGCAGCCTGCTCGCGGCCGCGCGGGCGGAAGCGTTCCGGAAGGGCCCGATCACCTACGACGTCGTCGCGGAGCCGACCGCGCTCGACATCACGCCCGACAGCTTCACGCTGGGCCTGAGGCTGTGGCGGATCGCGGGGAAGGGCTGGTGGCGCGACTACACCGTGCTCGGGAAGGTCGCGCTCGGGCCGGACGGCGTCGAGCTGACGGCGGAGCGGGTGGTGGAGGGCCCGAAGTCCGACGGCGCCGTGGTGGCCGATCCGCTGGCGGCGCTGGGCGAGGGCCGGATCCTCGACGGGCTCGAGAAGGCGATCGCGATCACGCTCCCCGCGGACGAGACGGCGAAGGTGGGCGGCGTCCGCACGTCCGTGCGGCTCCAGGAGCTGATCCGCGAGGGGGATGGCGGCCTCCGCGCGAACGGATCCCTCGACGTGCTCGACGCCCCGCCGGGCGAGCCGGGCAAGCGGCCGCGGCCCAAGGTCCGTCCGTAGGTCGCGACGGCCGCGATCCGGTGTGCTAACGTCGATCCGTGGAGGCCTCGGTGCGTCGCTGGTCCGTGCTCGTCCTGGTCGGAGGGGGCTGCGTCAGCTCGTCGCCGGACTACGGCGCGACCTGGATCGCCCCGTTCGACGGGCAGACCGCCGTCTCCGCGGGGGTCCAGCCGACCGCCGTCGTGCGCACGGATCTGCCCGACGACTGGGAGCTCGACCCCGACACGATCGTGGTGGCCGACGCGGACGACGGGTCGCGCGTACCCGGCGAGATCGAGCGCGACGCCGCGGAGATCCGCTTCGTACCCGACGAACCCCTCGTCGCCGACCACACGTACCTGTGGTCCGTGAGCGCGCCCAGCGAGCAGTTCCGCGGCCCGTCCGTCGCGTTCCCGCCGCTGCTGGAAGGCGTCGCGACCTTCTCGACCGCGCCGACGCTGGACGTGCTGGACGCCTGGGTCCGGACCGGGAACGCCCAACCGTGCGCGCTCCTGTCCCGCATCGCGGACCCGGCGGAGTACGCGGATCTCCTGCTGACCGTGGACGCCGTGGACCTGGACGCCGGGTGGGGCCCGGTCGAGGATGTGCCGGATCCCGGCAGCCCGGACGGGGCGGAGGCCACGGTGATCTGCGCCGCGCGCGCGACTGCGCTGGAGGGCGAGCTCGTCCGCCTGACGCTCGGCGAGCGGGCATGGAGCTGGGAGATCGGCGCCGGTGACGCCGTGGACGTCCTGCACACCTACCGCCGCTACTCGCCCGACCCGGAGAACTGACGTGTTGACGCTCCTCGTGGCGACGCTGGCGCTGGCCCAGGAAGATCCTGGGCTCCCGGCGTCCGGGTGGGCGGTTCGGCCGGTCGGCGGGCCCGGCGCCGTCGCGGTCGGCGGGATGGCGGCGATCGGCGGCTCCGGCGGGACGCAGGCGGCCACGCTCGACGTCCGCGCGCCCGTCGGCGACTGGCAGCTCGGCGCGCGGATCCCGGTGGTCGCCTGGCGCGGATCCGTGGCGCAGGACGCCGGGATCGGGAACATCGCGATCGACGCGTGGCGGCCGCTCTCCCACGGAGCGATCGGCTTCGAGCTCGTCGCGCACGTCGGCCCGGGCGCGTGGACGTGGGTGTACGACGCCACGGACGTGTGGCCCACCACGGGCGCGTCGGTCGCGTACCAGTCCGCGCGAGAGGTCGGGGCGGTCACGCTCGTCGGGCGCGGCGCCTTCGGGCTGTACGGCACGCCGGGGTTTGCGCCGTTCCCGGCGTTCTATGCGCGCATGTCCGGGGCCATCGCAGCGGACCTGGCCGTGGGTGACGTGTTCGGCGTGGTCGCGGAGGGCGGGCTCGCGTGGTGGGACCCGTCGCCGCTCGACGTGATGGTCGGGGCGCGCGTGGACCCGACTGACGGGATCCGGGCGCGCGGGGCGTTCGTCCTCCCCCTCACGC
>CAMCWU010000336.1 GCA_945882675.1 Klebsiella pneumoniae
CGGCCACCAGGTCGCCGTGGCGATCACCACCGCCGCCGTCGCGCGACCCGCCCGGTTCGACGCCCTGATCGACGGGACGCCCCCGTCCAGCCTCGCGTCCGTAGCGGACCACTACCGTGGCGTCGTGGACGGTCTGGTGTCCCTCGGCCTCGCACGCGACGAGATCGCGCTCGCCTGGGACTTTCCCGTCGGCGATGGTGCTGTCCCGCTCCGCAACGCGCTCGACCAGCTGGGCGCGCCGGGCAGCTACACCTTCGACCGCGTGCGGGACGCCGACCTCGGCGACATCGTGGCCGGCCCGACCACCTGGCGCGTCGCAGAGGGCACGTTCGACGCCCCGGACTTCCTGATCGCCGACGAGCTCCTCGATCTGCAGCCGGACGGCACCGTCGCCCAGACCGGCACGGCACGGGCCGAACTCTACGTCCACATCCCGCAGTCCGTCCGGAGCGCCCCCGCCGGCACCGTCCCGGTCCTGCTGTTCGGCCACGGCATCTTCTCGAACCCCGAGAACTACCTCGATCAGGCCGAGGATCCGTCGGGAGTCCTCGCGCTCGCGGAGGAGGCCGGGTTCATCGTCGTCGCGACCACCTGGCGCGGCCTGACCTGGGACGACCGCATCGGTGCGATCGAGGCCGCGGGCGACTTCGCGAAGATCGCCATCGTGACCGACCGGCTCGTGCAGGCGCAGGTCAACAACCGCGCGCTCCTGGACCTCGTGCGGGACGGTGCGTTGCTGCAGGATCCGCTGTTCCTCGGGGATGAAGGCCAGCTCCTGGCGGATCCGACCGCCACGTACTATTACGGCATCTCGCTCGGCGGGATCGAGGGGATGGTGTTCCTCGCCCAGGATCCGCCGGTTCATGCGGGCGTCGCGCACGTCGGCGGCGCCATGTGGTCGACCATGCTCGAGCGGTCCAGTGACTGGACGGTGTTCGAGGTCCTGCTGTCCAGCGTCGTCACCGATCCCACCGACCGCCAGCAACTGTACAGCATCAGCCAGCTCTTCTGGGATCCCGTCGACCCGATCTCGTATGTGACGGAGCTCCGAGAGACCCCGTTCGTCCTCCAGATCGCGGTGGGCGACGAGCAGGTCGCGAATATGACGAGCGAGGCCCTGGCGCGCTCCGTCGGCCTGCCGGTCCTCGAGCCGGCGGTGTCCGTCCCGTTCGGGATGACGAGCGTCGCAGGCCCGCTCCCCCCTGATTCGAGCGCGTTCGTCCAGTACGATCCGCAGGTCGCGCTCCCGCCCGACGGCAACCGCCCGGCGCCCGTCACTCACGCCCACGACCTGCCGCGCCTGTGGCCCGGAACCCGCCACCAGACGCTCGACCACCTGCTGCAGGACCGCGTCGTCGTCCACCACTGCAGCGACGCCCCATGCTCGGCCTCGAACCCTGGAGAGTGACGGTGAGCTTCACCCCGTACGATGTCCTGGCCCCTGGCCGCGGCCCGCTGCTCCTGACCTGCGAGCACGCCACGAACCGCCTCCCGCCCGGCTACGCGTGGCCCGCAGAGGACCGGTGGCTCACCGGCACGCACTGGGCGTTCGACCTCGGGATCGGCGAGATGACCTGCATGCTCGCGGAGCGCCTCGGCCTGACCGCGGTGCTATGCGGCTTCTCGCGGCTGGTCGTCGACCCGAACCGCACGGACACCGACCTCACCCTGTTCCGGCGAACGGCAGACGGCCGGGAGATCGGGCTCAACCGGCACATCGACGCCGAAGAGGCCGCCCGGCGCATGGCGCTGTACCACGCGTACCACGCCGCCATCGACCGCGCGCTCGTCGAGACGCCCGGCCACGGCGTCCTGTCCATGCACAGCTTCACGCCCCAGTACGAAGACGAGCCGCCCCGCCCGATGGAGGTCGGCGTCCTCTTTGACCGCGACGAGGAGATCGCGCATCGACTCGGTGCCGCCATCGCTCGCTCCGGTTTGAAGGTGGCGTTGAACGAGCCGTACAGCGGGAAGGGCGGGCTCATGTACTGTGTCGAGCTGCACGCGGGAGCGGCCGGAAGGGTCGCGCTCGAGCTCGAGGTGCGGCAGGATCTCGCCGACGACCCCATCCAGCGCCGCCGGCTCGTGCCGGCCATCGCCAGCGCGCTGCTTGAGGTCGGGCTCGTCGATCGCAACGGGGAGGGGTGATGTTGTTGAAGGGTGTCGTCCGGCTGGACTCGTCGAAGAGCGTGGATCTCGGGGAACTCCCGACTGCTCCGCCAGATGACGGCCCGGACGAGGTCGCGCTCGAGGGCCTGCTCGCGGCGGAGGTCGCGCGCATCGCCAAGCTCCAGCGCAAGCTCGTCGCCCAGAACCGCTGGGCGGTCCTCGTGATCCTGCAGGGCATGGACACGTCGGGCAAGGACGGCGCCATCCGCGCGGCGCTCTCGGGCGTGGACCCTGCGGGCTGCCAGGTGCACGCGTTCAAGGCGCCTTCTCACGAGGAGCTCGATCACGACTTCCTGTGGCGCACCTGGTCGCGGCTCCCGGAGCGCGGGCGCATCGGCGTGTTCAACCGGAGCTGGTACGAGGAGGTCACGGCCGTCCGCGTCGAGCCGAGCTGGCTCGCGCGCCAGAGCCTCCCGCACATCGGCGACGACATCTGGACCGAGCGGCTGGACTCGATCCGCCACGCCGAGCGCCACCTGCGGCGAAACGGCACGGTGATCCTCAAGGTCCTCCTGCACCTCTCCAAGGGCGAGCAGCGCCGGCGCCTGCTTGCCCGCATCGACGACCCCGAGCGGAACTGGAAGCTCGACCCCGCCGACCTCGACGCCCGCGACCGCTGGAAGGACTACCGAAAGGCGTACGAGGCCGCGATCGAGCAGACCGCGCGCCCAGAGGCCCCGTGGTACATCGTGCCGGCCGATCACAAGCCGTGGGCCCGCCTCGCGGTCGCCCAGGTCATCCGCCGCCAGCTCGAGGAGCTCGACCTCGAGTGGCCGGAAGCGACCGACGCCATCAAGGCGAAGCTGTCCGACATGCGAGCCCGCCTCCAGAAGCCGGACGACCGCGCGCCGGACGAGCCCGAGCCGGCCCCGCCCGCGACCGAAGAGCCGAGTTAGGACTTTTTGCAGTTGGGAGGCCACACCCCGCCGCGGATGGCAGGGCGCCGGTCCGCGCGCACCCACGGCCCGGACGCGCTACGTGGTAGTGCGTGGGCCTGCTCCCGGCTGCGCGAACCGTGAGCGTGGCCCTTGATAAACAAGTCGATCAGCCTCCGCGGGTTTGGCTCGGTCCAGCTCTTGCAGGCGTACGAGCGCGGCATCGATGAGAGCGTGATTTCGTCGATCACGGACACGAGCGGCACGATCGTCCACGTGAACTCCCGGTTCTGCGACGTCTCGCAGTACTCGCCCGCTGAGCTGATCGGGCAGAACCACCGGATTGTCAACTCCGGGTTCCATCCGCCCGATTTCTTCCAGACCATGTGGCGGACGATAGGCGCCGGGAAGGTCTGGCGCGCGGAGATCCGGAACAAGGCCAAGGACGCGAGCCTCTACTGGGTCGACACGGTCGTCGTGCCGATCAAGAACACGGAGGGCCGCAATACGCACTTCCTGTCGCTGCGATCGCTCATCACGGAGCGCAAGGAGCTCGAGGAGGAGCGGCAGCGCTACCTGAAGGAGCTCGAGACGCTGCTGGTGATGACGTCGCACCGGATCCGTAAGCCGCTCGCGGAGTGCGTGGCCCAGATGGCGGCGTTCGAAGCCGGTGGGACCAAGAGCCGGGAGGACTTCAGGCCGATCCTGGCGAGCCTGCGCGCGAACACGCGGATGCTCGACGGGTTCACGCAGGAGCTGGCGGACTTCATCCGGGACATGAATCCATAGGGAACCGCGACAGCCGCGTCGCGATCCGTCACGGCCGCGCTCATCGGGCTGCGATTGTCGTGGCGAACGATGCAGGTCGGAGGTACCATCCG
>CAMCWU010000337.1 GCA_945882675.1 Klebsiella pneumoniae
CCACCCAGGCGGGCGAGGTCACGTTCGCCCCCACGCTCGTCGGCGACATCGACACGTACGACCTGGCCGGCGGGGCGCTCATGCTCCAGTCGACCGCGTACCTGTGCTCCGCGCCGACCGTCACCGTCGACACCAAGTGGGGCGGGGCCAAGAGCTTCTTCGGCGGCGAAGGCCTGATCATGCTCAAGGCGACGGGCACCGGCCTCATCGCCTTCAACAGCTTCGGCGCCATCAAGGCGATCGAGGTGGACGGCGAGTTCACCGTCGACACCGGCCACATCGTCGCGTTCGAGGACACGCTCAAGTTCAGCGTCGTCCGCTTCGGCGACGGCTTCAAGTCGTTCCTCTTCGGCGGGGAAGGCCTCGTCTGCAAGTTCAAGGGCAAGGGCCGCCTGTACATTCAGACCCGGAACCCGCAGGCGTTCGGCGGCGCCATCGGTCCCCTCCTCCCCATGCGGAAGTCGTGATGCAGTTCGAGATCAAGAACAAGCCCGATTATGCGTCGCTCCACTTCGTCCTCGCCACGGGCGACCAGGTGGTGGCCGAGACCGGCTCGCTCATGGGGATGAGCGGGGGCGTGAAGCTCGAGTCCAATATGAAGGGCGGGATCATGGGCGCTCTCAAGCGCGCCGCCGGCGGGGAGTCCGTCTTCCTGAACACCTACACCGCGACGGCCGACGGCCAGCAGGTGGACCTCGCCCCCGCGACGCCGGGCGACATGGTCCACGTGCCGCTCTCGGGCAACACCGTGATGGTGCAGCGCGGTAGCTACATCGCGTGCTCGCCGGGTGTGACCGTCGACACGAAGTGGGGCGGCGCGAAGTCGTTCTTCTCGGGCGAAGGCCTGTTCATGCTCCGGTGCACCGGCCAGGGCGACCTGTTCATCAGCAGCTACGGCGCCATCCACCAGGTGGACGTGAAGGGCACGTACATCGTGGACACCACGCACGTCGTCGCGTTCGACGAGGGCCTGCAGTTCAACGTCCGCAAGGTGGGCGGCCTCAAGTCGTTCTTCCTGTCGGCGGAGGGGCTGGTCGTCGAGTTCACGGGGCACGGGCGGGTCTGGTTCCAGACGCGGTCGGCGCCCGGGCTCGCGGGGTTCCTCCACCCGTTCCGGTCGGTCGAGAAGAAGAGCTGACCTGGATCGGGGACGTGGAGCCGCTGGCGCCCCGGTTCGTCCCGGGCGCGCGGATCCGCGTCGTCCACCCCGGTGAAGGCTGGGTCGTCGTAGACAAGCCGGCGGGGCTCCTCACGGTCCCCGGCCGCGGCCCCGAGCGCGCCGACTGCGTGGAGGCCCAGGTCCGCGCGCTGCACGGCGCCGCGTGGGCCGTCCATCGCCTGGACCTGGAGACCAGCGGCCTCGTCGTGGTGGCCACCGAGCGATCGGCGTTGATCGTGCTCTCTCGCGCCTTCGAGGACCGCCGCGTCCAGAAGGCCTACGTGGCCGTGGTGGAGGGTGTTCTGGACGGTGGCGGCGTGGTGGACGCCCCCATCGGCGCTGGTGTGCGCCCACGGTTCGCGGTGGTGGCGGGGGGGCGACCCTCCCGCACGCGGTGGACCGTGGTGGGCGTGCAGGGTGGACGGTCCAGGCTGGTGCTGGTCCCCGAGACCGGCCGCACGCACCAGCTCCGGCTGCACTGCGCTTACGTTCTCGGAACGCCCATCATCGGCGACTCGCTCTACGGCGACCCGGCCAGCGCGGACCGGCTGCTGCTGCACGCGGAGCGGCTCGTCGTGCCCGATCCTCGGAGTGGAGCGTTCGTGGAGGTGGTCAGCCCTCCACCGTATTGATGGGAGCTTCTAGCCCGTGCCCTGCCCGCCAGGCGCGGGCTCGAACCAACCACCTGCCCGATCTGCAGCCCGAACGGAGGCTACGCGCCGTCGCCGTTCGTCTCTTCCGCCAGGCGGCGCTTCCCGCGCATCCAGTACGCCCCGCCCCAGCCCAGGACCGCGATGAGCAGCATCGCGAGGCCGATCACCATCAGCGCCGGCAACGGGTTCTCCGCCACGCGCCGTCCCGTCCGCACCGCCGCTTCCCGCTGTCGCTCGAGCATGGTTCAACCCCTCTGGAGGAGCTTATCCCTGCGCGGGCACGGCGACCCCGTCGATGTCCACCGGAAGCGGTAGCGCCTGCGCGCGCGCCACCGTGATCCGCGCATGTGCGGCCGCGCCCCGCATCAATGCGTCGGCGACGGCCACGACCGAGCGGGCTTCGAGCGGCTCGAGCCACGATCCGGCGACCCACTGATTGAACCCGCCCATCGCGGGGCCGCACCACACCTGGTAATCGCGCTTCCGCTCGGGATCTCCCGTGCGCGCCCACCGGCTCGTCATGCCGAGGTACCAGCGGAACACCAGCGCCATCCGGTGCTTTCCGTCCTTCTCGCCGCGCTCGACCTGGGCGGGGTCGCGGGCCTGCCAGTAGGTGACGGTCTCGGCCCAGATGTCGGCGACGGTGCGCTTGAAGATCGTGGTCTCGAGCTTCTGGAGCTCGGCCGCGGGGATCTCTTCGAGGGAGGCGTAGGTCTGGTACAGGTCGCGGAGGCGCTGGGCGCGCTGCGCGTACATGGAGCCGCGCGAGAGCACCTGGACCTTCGCCCCGATCTCGAACATGTCGGGAGCGGGGCCGCTCGCGACGTCGTAGAACTGCGCGTCGAGGAGCATACGCTTCGCGACTTCGCTCGTGCCAGCCTCGATCGTGGCCTGGTTCACGGAGCCGGTGAGCACGTAGTCGGCGCCCATGGCGAACGCGGCCCACAGCGCCGCCGGCGTGCCGAGGCCGCCCGCAGCGCCCACCCGCGGCGCCACCGAGCGGTCCCAGCCCAGCTCGCGCGCCACGCGGTCGCGCAGGCGGAGCATGGCCGGCACCACCACGACCAGCGGCCGGTGGTCGGTGTGACCGCCGGAGTCGGCCTCCACCGTGACGTCGTCGGCGACGGGGACCAGCCGCGCGAGCTCCGCCTGGGCGGCGGTGAGCGCGCCGGAGGCCACGAGCTTCGCCACCATGTCGGCGGGGGCGGGGCGCATGAACTTCTCGGCGACCTCTGGCCGGGAGATCTTGGCCATCACGTGGTTCGGGGCGACCACGCGCCCGTCCGGCCCGCGGTCGATGCCGGTCAGGCGGTACCGCACCAGCGCAGGTGTGAGGCCCATGAACGCCGCGGCCTCTACCCGCGGTACGCCGTACTTCAGGTACAGGTCGACGGTGCGCTCCTCCACCTGGGGCTCGACGGGGTTGTGCAGCAGGTTGAACCCATACTGTCCGCCAGCCGGCATCTCCTTCTTCACGCGCTGGAGCGCCGACTCCACGGCTTCGAGCGGCAATCCGCCGGAGCCGAAGAAGCCCATCATCCCAGCGCCCGCCATGGCGAGGAGGATGTCCACGCTCCCGATCCCGCCCGCCATCGCGCCCGTGACGTAGCTCCAGCGCACGCCGTGCGCCTGCTGGAACGCCCGGGATCCGAGCTCCGCCGGGTCGAGCGCCCGCACGCTCCCCACCAGCGGCTCCGCGCCCGCGCCGCCGCCGTGCAGCCCGTCCGTGAACCACCGGAGCGACCCTCCGAGATCGTTGATCGCGTAGAGCGGCCGCGTGGCGTCCCACAGCGCGCTCCGAACGTCCGAGATCTCCGACTTCGGGTCGGGGCGGAACCACGGGCCCGGCCAGCTCCGCGTGACGCTCGGGATCTCGACGCGCTCGTCCACGACGGTCGTGGCGCCCCACATGACCGTGAGCCGGCCGGTCGCGCCGTCCCGCGTGACCATCACGGTGAGATCGCCGTCCGCGAGCAGGACCTCGCGCACCGCGGGATCGCGCAGCACGCCGACGAGCGGCCCCTGCCCGACGGCCTCGAACGCGTCCGCGAG
>CAMCWU010000338.1 GCA_945882675.1 Klebsiella pneumoniae
CCGCCGCCGCCGCCGCCGCCACCGCCGCGGGGCTTGTCCTCGGCTTCGTTGACGCGGATCGTGCGACCGTCGAGGTCCGCGCCGTCCATCTTGGTCATGGCATTCTTGGCGGACTCACCGTCCGCGAACGTGACGAAGCCGAACCCGCGCGACCGGCCGGTCTCACGATCCGTGATGACCTTGGCATCCGTCACCGAGCCGAAGCGCTCGAACGACTGGCGAAGGCCGTCGTCCGACGTATTCCAGCTCAGACCACCCACGAACAACTTGTTACCCATGTCTCTCTCTCTTTTTATCCGGATGACCCCCCGAGGGGGGTTCATCTCGCGCGTATGGCACGGGCTCCGTCGCCCGCGACCGCTACACTGTATGCCGGCCCGGCGGCAGCGGTAGGGGCGCGACCGATATTTTTTCGGGGAGGTCGCGGGACCGGGTCCGCGTGCGGATGGTTGCGCCGGCCCGGAGCTTGCCCTAGACTCCCCGCATGAGCACCCTCGCCCGCCATCGGTTCGAGTTCCGCATGTTCGACTGGTCGGAGTCCTTCTCGCGCAGCCTGTGCGGCGCGCGGTGCGGGTTCTTCCTGGCCGTACGCGACGAAGGCACGCCCCGCCGGATCTACTTCGCGTCGCCCGCGAGCCCGGGCGTCGACAGTGAGCAGAAGGCGAAGCTCGCGCAGATGTACCCGCGCTGGTTCCTCTACGCGCCGGGGGATGAGCCCGGCATGGGCTACCTCGAGTGGTTCAACCTGGATCGTGACGTGGCGGAGCGCTGGATCGGCCGCGCGTTCGAGGCCACCGACTTCCTGGACGTCCGCACCACGGCGAGCTGCGAGTGGCCTGCGCAGTGGCGCATCTCCGTCCGCTGATCAGCTCTTCGTGAGCCGATCCACCAGCGCGACGTACTGGCTCTCTGCTGCCGCCTTCGCGACACCCTTCTTGCCGGTCCAGGCGTCGAACTTCGCGCGGCCCTTGAGGTCGAATATGCCGGGGCGGGAGCCGGTCGCGTCGCCCGTCGTGGCCTGCTTGAAGAGCGCGTAGAGCTCGAGCAGATCGGCGTTCGACGGGGCGGCCTTGAGGGTCTTGACGCGCGCCTGGGCGTCTTCGAACGGGGTCGGCATGGCGGGTCCTCTCGGTGGGGGATCTAGGATCAACGAGTCGAGCGGAGTCGCGAGTCACCTGGAGGTGGCGTCGCTGAACCGCATGAGCTCCTGCGCGGGCCCGGAGACGACGTAGTACCAGCCGATGGAGCCCATCCGGTTGTACAGGTTGATGCGCGGCGGGCCGGCGGGATCCACGACCTCGGCGTAGCCCGTGCGCTTCTGCTTGATGGCGTCCACGACCTCTTCTACCGGGTAGACGGGCATGGAGATCGAGGTGCCGCCCGACGGCGTGGCCTGCTCGCTGCCCGCCGACCGCACGGCGATGCGGCCCTCCGGGTCGAGGAGGAAGAACTCCACGCCTGGGACGCCGGCGAACTCCGGGGCTTCGAGCAGGTTCTCGATGAGGTAGTCGAAGCTCACGTCCAGGCCCGCGACGCCGAGCAGGTTCTCGTGGTCGTCGTACAGCGACTGCGCGCAGGACAGCACGAGGCCGACGCCGGTCGGGTCCACGGCGGGCGCGCCCCAGGTCGGCCCGTGGCGCCCCTTGGCCAGGTCGTACCAGGGCGCCTTGCGCGGGTCGAAGCCCGGCGGGAGGCCGGCGTGTCCCGGATAGCTCTCGTAGATCCCGTTCTCGAGGCCGAGGTACGACCAGGTCACGGGGACCCCGACTTCGCCGATCGCGCGGAACGCGCGGACGGGCGTGTAGGTCGCTGCCTGCTCCGAGTGGGAGCGGAGGAGCGCGCGGTACTGGTGGTTGCGCACGCCCGCGAGCCGCTGGAACTGCAGCCCGAAGTCGGCCGGGTCGTTGCCGGCCGGGACGGTGAACACCGGGTACTGCAGGCTGATCGGCGCGCCGTAGCGCTTTGCCATGGCGAGGTCGGCCACGGCACCTTCGGTCTCGAAGTCCTTCAGGGTCCGCCACTCGGCGTCCTGGGCCCCGCCGCTGCCCGTGAGCGCGTCGATCGTGGTCGCAGCGACGAGCGAGAGGAGGCCCTCGTACTTGAGGAACTGGCCGTCGATCAGGCTCGCCTGATGCGCCGCGGTGGTCAGCAGGTTCGACACGCGCTGCTCGCGCCCCTCGGCCTCCGACAGCTGCAGGCGCGACCACGAGAAGGCGGCGAACGCCCCACCGATCGAGCCGAAGATCACGAGCAGGGTGAGCACCAGCGTCGCCACCTGGTGCAGCGCGAGGAACCGCAGCCCGCGCCGGAACGCGCTGTCGGGGAGCGCCGCGACCTCCTGCCCGCGCTGGAACCGCCGCACGTCCTCCGCGAGGTCGTGGACGCTGGGGTACCGGCCCTGGAGCGACTTTGCAGTCGCCTTGCGGACGATCGCGACGAGCTCGCGCGGGATCGGCTCGCCCATCACGTGGACGAGGGGATCGAGGTCGCCGTCCTGGTGCCGCATTACGATCTTGAGCGGGGCCTTCCCGGTGACCGCGCGCCGCAGCGTGAGGAGCTCGAACAGCACGAGCCCGAGCGCGTACTGGTCGGATCGGGCGTCGAGGTCCGCGTTCCGGCCCTCTGCCTGCTCCGGCGACATGTACCCGGGCGTGCCGATGATGAGGTCGCCCTCGTCCGCGTCCGGAGCGTCTCCCAGGCGGACGGGCTCGGGGACGTCCGTGCGAAAGACCCGGGCGATCCCCCAGTCCATGACGTAGACTTCCCCGTACGCGCCCACCATGATGTTCTCGGGCTTGAGATCGCGGTGCAGGACGCCGCGCGAGTGCGCGTACCAGATGGCGTCGCACACCTCCACGAAGAGGTCGAGCCGGCCGAGGAGCGGCATCCCGCCTAACTTCTTCTTGCCGCGCTTCTTGTCGGGGACGGGAGTGCGCCACTCGGCGAGGAGCTCTTCCAGGGTGCGGCCCTGAATAAGCTTCATCGTGTACGCGGTCGTCGACTCGAGGCTGTAGACCGGCACGATGTTCGGGTGGTCGAGCTGGGCCGTGATCCGAGCTTCCAGCGTGAACTTGCTCGCGAGCGCGGCCTGATGGGCGATGTCGTCCGCCATCTTCTTGTAGGCGACCCGCCGCAGGAGCTGCCGCTCTTCCGCGAGGTGGATGCGCCCCATGGCGCCCTCCCCCACGATGCCGACGAACGCGTACCGCTCCGAGTTCTGGAGGCGGTCGTCCGCGCGCTGGCGGGGGATGTTGAAGGCGTCGCTCGCCTCTTCGATGCCGCTGGAGCGGCGGCGGAACATGGTCCGGCGCTGGGGCTCCTGCCCGGGAGCGAGGGTCCCATCGAGATCGGGCGCGAGCGTGCCCGGGGCGGAGATCCCCGTGAGGGGGCCGGCGACCCTGGGCTCCAGGCTTGGGGCAGTGCCCTCGCGCTCGTCCATCTCGTCCTCCGCGCGCCCGAGGGTAGCACGTAGAACGAGGCCGCGGGAGCGGAGAGCACTACAAGTGCGGCGTGACCGTACGCTTCAGCCCGGCGAGCCCCTGCGCGACCCCGATCATCCGCGCGACCTCCTTGCCCTCCTTGAACAGCACGAACGTGGGCATGGTCGTGACCTTGTAGCCGGAAGCCGTCTTCGGGTTCACGCCGCAGTCGAGCTTCACGACCTTCACCTTGCCCACGCCGTCGTTCGCGAACGCTTCGAGGTGGGGGCTGAAAGCCTTGCAAGGGGCGCACCAGGTCGCCCAGAAGTCGACGAGGACGGGCGTGGAGGCGTCGAGGACCTCTGCCTGGAAGTTGGCGTCGTTGACGATGCTGACGTTGCCGGCCATGGTGGCGCTCCTGGAAGTGATGGAGGTACTCCCGG
>CAMCWU010000339.1 GCA_945882675.1 Klebsiella pneumoniae
CTTCGAGCTGCTGGCGCGCGGCGTCGAAGCCCGCGCGGACCGCGCCCCAGTGCGGGCTCTGCGTGGGCGCGAGCAGCGGGTGCGGGAGCCCGGGGGCGATGATCCCGATCGGAGTATGCGCCGCGCTCATGCCGCTTGCTCCGGGAACCAGCCCACGATGGCGTTGCCGGTGCCGATCACCGTGCCGTAGGCGTAGAGCTCCGCGTTGTAGGACGGGAAGTCCAACGCCGAGAGTAGCCAGGTGAGGGCGCCCGAGTCGGTCTCGCTCGTGGCCTGCTCCGTGAACTCGGGCATCTCTGCGATCACGCTCCGCGAACGCCCGTTCCGGAAGTGATCTACGAATCGCATATCCCACAGGTGCTGGTTGTGGTTGGTGATATGCTCGCGGCTCATGTCCTCCGGCAGATCGCCCTCCGTCGTGAAGTGCCGGTGCGAGAGCGAGCACGACCCGAGGAGCACCACGCGCTTGCCGCTGGCCTCGATCGCCGCGCGCGTCGCTTTCCCGAGGGCGATCGCCTGCTCCTGCATGACCTCCACATTGTACCAGGCCGCCGACCGGTTGCTGCTGATCGCCACGATCGGCTTGTCCCACGCCGGATTCACCAGGTGTGAGCTCACGATCGTGCCGTAGTCCACGCGGAAGTCCGGGTTGCGCATCATCTGCGTGACCAGGCCGGCGCGGCTCGCCTCCGCCTCCAACGCCTCTGCCAGCGCCACGTCCACCTTCATATCGTAGTGGTACCGGAACAAGTTTGGGAAGATCGGGTCGACCGACAGGCTCTTGAATTCGGGTACGCCCAGGAAGTGCCAGCCGATGTACGTCTGCCAGTGCGGCGAAAGCACCACGATCGCGTCGTACTCGAGCTTCGACAGGTCTTTTCGCAACCGCTCGTACCCCCAGCGCAGCATCTCCCACCCGCACTCGGCGCGCGGCTCGTTCTGCGGCGGGTTCTCCGCGTACACGAGGTGCGGCGGGTGAGGGGCCAGGGCGCCCGCGACGATTCGGCCGGTCATTGCGACTCCGTCGAGCTTTCGGCTTTCAGCCATCAGCCGTCAGCCCTGCGGCGGTTGTTTTTGGGGGGGTGAAGCGGTCCACCGTCCTGGGGCTCCGGTCCGTGCGCTCCAGCAGGGCCATCGGCGATCGAACCCGACTCGTAGTCGAGCCAGCGGTCCCGATCGGGATCCCACTCGTCCCACGTGGGCACGGCTTCCAGCGCGCCGACGCGCTCGGGGGGCACCACGCCCTCCACGATGAACGCCTTCTGGCGGTGCAGCGGGTACGGGTTGCGCAGGTCGAACCCGAGGGTACCGAGGATCGAGCGCGCGATGTACCAGGTCGCCTGGGGGTTCCAGCCGTGTGCGATCTTCACGCAGATCCCGAGGCCAGCCGGGTAGTCCGGGTGGTCCACCGCGAGGCCCAGGAGGCCGTCCGCGCCCTCCTTCGCGATGACGCGGCCGCCGCCGCACTTGATGATGCTGCTGTCGAGCCGGTTGAACCCGCCCACGAGATCCGGTCGCTCCACCATGGCGCCCCAGATCCAGTCGTCCGCGCGCGAGCTCGCGAGGCCCGCGTAGAGCACCGCGAGCTCGCTCACCGTGTTGCTCACGGTCGGGAGGCCGCAGCCGTCCTTCGCGACGCGGAGCGGCTCCCAGCCGGCGCCGAGCCAGCGCCGCAGGACGCCCAGGTACGCGTCGAAGAACGGGTGGGTCGGCAGCGTATAACCCGCGCGCGACCAGCCCTTCTGGCGGCACCCCGCGAGGATGGCCGCGTGCTCGCCCGAGCAGCCGTGGTACCAGCGTCGCGGGCGCCGGACCTGGCGTCCGAACTGGACGAGCGGCACGTCCAGCGGCGTCTGCATGAGCGGCCACTCGGACTCCGACAGCCAGCTCTGCGCAGCGGCGACATGCTCCGTGTCGCCGTTGTGGCTCGCGACGCTGATCGCCTGCTGCTCCAGCGTGCGATTCGTGAGCTCCCGCGCGAACACCTTCATGCTGAACGGCTTCATCATGCTGCGGCCGTAGCACAGCACGTTGCCGCCGAAGCTGTGCACGACTTCACCGCCGGTCGCCCACGCCACCGCGCCGTGGATGGTGGTCTCCGAGACGCCGTTGCGCCGGTAGTCCACCAGCGGCTGCCACTCCACGTCCCGGCCCGTGGGGATACCCGGGAGCCGCTCACCGAGCGGGCTGGTGGGGAAGACGGAGGATCCGGGGCGGTCGCCGGTCAGCGCGGAGGGGAGGTGCGGCATCCCGGCTTGCTAACCCATCGCCTGGAGCACCGCGCGGACCGGGCTCGCGTCTGCGCCCTCTATCCGCAGCGGGAAGGCGATCAAGCGGTAGATCCCGGGCTCCACGTGGTCGAGCACGATCCCTTCCAGGATCGCGAGATCGCGCCGGTGGATCGCCGAATGCGCCTCGAGCGCCTTGTCGGCGTACAAGTCGACGCTCGGGGTGTCGATCCCGACCAGGATCACCCCGAAGTCCGCGAGCCAGTCCACGAGCTCCGCCGAGAGCGCCGCGAAGTCGGTGTCGAACCGGTCCGGATCCGGGAAGGTGCCGGTGCAGAGCAGGATCCGGCGGCAGCGCGGCTCGGACGGGAAGTGCCGCGGAAAGATCCGCTCCCCACGCCCGATGTGGACACGCAGGACCTCGCACGGGCCGAAGTAGGTCTCGAGCGGCCGGGCGTCGATCCCGGGGGCGCCCGCCGCGTAATGCGACGGGCCGTCCGTGTGCGCGCCGACATGCAGCGTGGTGCGGATCGCCGAGAGGTCCAGGTTCCCACCGCCCGCGAACGACACCGAGATATCCCGGGAGAACGCCACGTCTCCCGGCCAGACGGCCACGCGCGGGGAGAGCACCGGCGAGATGTCGATGAGAGGTCCCATCCCGCTCAGCGCCGACCCAGGTACGCGATCGCCTTGAGCTCGACCGCGATGGGCGTCGGCAGTGCGTAGACCTGAACCGTGGTGCGGGTCGGCGCGATCTCAGCGAAGAGCTCACCATAGACCTGGTTGAACGCCTTGAAGTCCCTGGCCATATCCGTGAGGAACACGGTCACGTCCACGACGTCTTCCAGGCGGGACCCTGCGGCTTCGAGCACCGCGCGGATATTCTCGATCGTGGCGCGGGTCTGGGCCGCGACGTCGTAGGGGAGCGGGGCGCCGTCGCGGTCGCGGACGGGGCCGCCTGGGATCGCGTCCGTACCGGCTTGCCGCGGGCCCATGCCGCTCACGAACAGCAGGTCGCCGACCCGGCGGGCGTGCGGGTAGGCGCCCACCGGCGCGGGCGCCGCAGCGGTGCGGATCGGGTCGGACACGGGACCTCCAGCACGCCAGTGTACGGGCCGCTGGGGCGTTCCGCCACATCTGCCTCGCGTACGCTACGTGAACTTCACGTGTGGCGTGGCAGGCGGCGCGACAGCGGGCTAACGACTGACGTTCTGTATCCCGCACCTTCGCGGGGTGGGAGGTCCGGTGCGCTTCGTGACTCTGTTCGGCGTGGCGCTCGCGGCATGCAGCTCCGGCACCTCCAAGCTGGACGACGCGTCGGTCAGCGACATGGACGCGGGCGACAGCGACACGGACGCAGACTCCGACACGGACGTCGACACGGACGCCGACTCGGACAGCGACGCGGACGCGGACACCTGGTTCGTGGACACCAGCACGGGCGGCGGCGGCGGCGGTGGGACGGGCGCGGGCGGCTCCGGCCTGGTCGGCGGCGGCGGTGGCTCGGGCGGCTTCCCCGGCGGCACGGGCGCGGGCGGGTCGGGCGGTTTTCCGGGCGGCGGCGGGTCGGGCGGGTTGCCGAGCGGCGGGTCGGGCGGGTTGCCGGGCGGCACGGGCGGGTCG
>CAMCWU010000340.1 GCA_945882675.1 Klebsiella pneumoniae
CATCTCGGCGCACACGGGGGCCATCTCCGTGATCCCCGGGTTCTTCGAGATCGTGCACGCCCAGAACCCGGGCGCGGCCATGGGCATGTTCCGCGACAACCCGTACCGCTTCCAGATGTTCATCGCGTTCACGCTCGTCGCGTGCGCGGTCATCCTCGACCTGTTCCGCCGCCTCCCGAAGAGCGACGCGTTCATGGCCACCACCCTCGGCCTCATCATGTCGGGGGCGCTCGGCAACGCGGTCGACCGCGTCAAGAACGAAGGCCACCGCGTCACCGACTTCCTGCGGTTCTACACCGACAACCCGAACTATCGCGCCTGGCTGTCGGGCTACGGGCTGCCGTCGGAGTACCCGAGCTTCAACATCGCCGACTCGGCCCTCGTGGTGGGCGTCGGCATGTTCCTGCTGCACTACATGTTCCTGGAGGAGAAGGAGCCGGAGCCGCAGAACCGGCCTCCGAGCCCGACACCGGACGCCCCCGCGCCTACGACCTGAGCTGCCCGGCCGGGGTCACTCGCAGGTCAGGTCGAGCTCCACGTCCGTCGACCCGTTCAGCGGGACGTTGACCGCCACCGTGCCCGCGCAGCCGGACTGGCCGCCGCTGCCGTCGTTGTTCGCGCCCCACTCCCCGTCCTCCGCCACCACGTCGAGGACGCCCGCGGGCACCACCCAGCTCGCGATCCGGCCGGTCTGCAGGCCGTCTCCGAGCGCTTCCCCGCACGCGGACCACGCGACGGGCACGGCGTACGTGGCGGCGTCGTCCACGTCCCCGACGAGGGTGAGCTGCAGGAACCCCTCCCCCGACGGCGGGACGCAGGGATCTTCCGGGGAGCAGGCAAGGAGGGCGACGAGCGGGAGGTAGCGCATGCCGCCCCAGTTCACACGATCTGGCGCGCGCTTCGAGCGATCGAATCGATCCGGCGACCGGAACGTCATACGGGGCGATGGAGGAGATCCCCATGTTCATTGCCCTCTGGCTGCTCGGCTGCGAAGCGATCGACAACGCGAAGGACGCCGTGGACGGCGCGACCGAGACCACGGTCATCCAGGCCAGCATCCTGTCCGTGCAGGAACCGCAGGACGAGAACCTCCAGGCGCTGATCCAGGCGACCGCGTTCTCCCCCGGCACGACCGCCGCCGCGTTCGTCGCGGACGCGTCGAGCCCGACGGAGATGGAGAACAGCCCCGTCACCGGCGCGGCGGTGGACGTGGAGGGCGTGGCGCTCGACGAGAAGGAGGACGGCGCGTACGCCTTCACCCCGGATCGCGGGCCGCGCTACGCCGCGGGATCGTCCTGGGTCCTCACCGTGGACCGCGGCGACGACGAGGGCGAGCGCACCGCCGTCGTCGCGCTCCCGGCCCCCGCGGCTGACGCACTGAACGCCACCGGGATCGGCGGATCCGTCGAGCACACGGCCAACACGGCGCTCATGGTCGATCTCACGGGCCGCGGCTACGCGTCGTCGATCATCGCGGTCATCGGCCCGGACGGCGACCTCGCGTACTCGAACAACCCGGAGAGCCTCGCGGACCTGTACGACGCCATGCAGTCGGACGAAGCTGGCGTCTTCGAGATCCCGGCCAGCGCGTTCGCGGAGACCGGCCTGTACGCGGTCGGCATCGCCGGCCTCCAGCACACGACGGCAGAGGATCTGGACGGGTTCAACACGGTCATCTCGAAGGTCCGGGCCGGCGAGATGGTGTTCTGGCCGGTCAACGTCGAGTAGCTAGCGCTTCGCGGCCCAGCGGCCCATCCCTTCCAGGTTCGCCTTCACCGCCCGCGACGCCGCTGCGTCCGCGCCGGTGGTGAGCGCCTTCCACTTGAGGAAGCCGACGTCGTCCCGCTTCGGCGCAGAGCCGAGCGCATAGGCGAGGACGCCCGGCTTCGCGGCCCACACGCCGTGCGAGTAGTCGCTCCGGAAGCCGTCCTTCGCGGAGAGCGCGTCCGTCTCGGGCTTCAGGAGCTCCCACCCGGCGACGAGCCAGCCGTCCCGCTCGCCGAGCCGGGTCATCACCAGCTCGTGGTGCAGCGCGCCGAGGACCGGCAGGTCGATCCGCTGGTAGAAGCGGACCTTGTCGCCGGTGTACTTCGGGTCCGCGATCACGCGGCACTGGCTGACGTAGTCGACGTTGCCGACGTAGTGGCCGACGTCCATGACCGCGTCGATCGCCTTCTGGGGGTCGAGGCCGGGGATCGCGAGGACGCCGACACCCTCGTCCGTGGGGCGGCCGCCGTGGGGCCAGCTCTCGAAGTGGATGCTCGAAGGCGTGCTGCCGGGGAGCTTCTTCATCACGCGGTCGACGAACGCCTGGTCCATGCGGTCTCCTGTCCGGCGAGCCTACTCCCGGCGGAGCCCCAGGTCACGCGTCGGACGGCTGTTCGGGGGCCGCGGACCGGCGGATCTGCTGCTTGACGGCGAGCATCCCGCCGGCAGCGTCCCGCACGGACGGATCGGCGTCGTCGGTGGCCAGGCGCTCGAGGATCGGCTCCGTCTCGGGCCAGTCCACGAACCCGAGGCCCAGGATCACCGCGTGGCGCACGGCCGGCTCCGGGTCCTCCGCGGCGCGCACGAGGGCCGGGAGATACGGAGTCTCCGCCGCGATCGGGGCCGACAGGCACGTCACGAGCACCCCGCGGCGGCGCTCGGACGGGTCCGGGTCGCGCAGCAGCGCGGCGGTCTCGACCACGCCGTACGAAGCGATACGCGCACCGGCGTGGAGCCGGACATCATCCGTGTCGTACCCGCGGAACATCAGGTACCGCAGGCCCACCATCGTGTCCTCGACGTAGTGGACGCTCGCGGCGCGGTCGGGCACGAGCCAGATCACCTGGAGCGGCTGGCGCTCGTCGGCCGCGATGGTCTGGCGCTCCTCCCAGCCGTCCTCCGCGGCGACGCGCCGCACGTCGTCCAGCGTGGCGTCGTCCTTCAGGATCAGCCTGCGAAGCGAGATGTTCACGTCGGCCTCCGAGATCAGGAGCGGCGGTGGATCTGGAGCGGCCCGTACGCCTGGACGGTCGCCATGACCTCGATCGTGTCGATGTTCACGCGCTGCGGCATATTCGCGGCGAACCACACGCAGTCGACGACGTCCTCCGGGAGCAGCGGCTCGGTCGCGGCGTAGGGCGCCGACGACTTCGCGGCGTCGCCGCGGAAGCGGACCTCCGAGAACTCGGTCCCGGCGACGAGGCCCGGCTCGACGTTCGTGACGCGCACGCCCGTGCCGTGCAGATCTGCGCGCAGGTTCCGGCTGAGCTGGGCGACGAACGCCTTCGTGGCGCCGTACACGTTGCCGCCCGGATACGGCCAGGAAGCCGCGATGGAGCCGATGTTCACGATGTGCCCGCGCCCGCGCTCCACCATGCCCGGGAGCACCGCGCGCGTCACCCACGCGAGGCCGGCGCAGTTCGTGTCGATCATCCGCTGCCAGTCGTCGGGGTCCGCGTTCCAGGCCTTGTCGAGCCCGGCCGCGAGGCCCGCGTTGTTGATCACGAGGTCGAACGCCGACCCGTCGGGCGGGAGCCCCGCGAGGGCCGCGTCCACCTGCGCCCGCTCGCGCACGTCGAACACCAACGGGGTGAACCGATCCCCCAGGTCGGCCGCGAGGACGGCGAGCCGGTCCTGCCGCCGGCCCGTGCCGACCACGTGCGCCCCGGCCGCGTGGAAGCGGCGGACGAACGCCTCTCCGAAGCCCGCGGTGGCCCCCGTCACGAGCACGTGCTTGCCGTTCCAGTCCGTCATGTGGCCCCCGCCTCCAGGTTAACTGCGCGCGCGGGAGGGGGCATGGCGCGCGGCGCCTGCCGTGCATCCACGTGCAGGGAGCAAGGCAGGAACGGGATCGGACCGTGTC
>CAMCWU010000341.1 GCA_945882675.1 Klebsiella pneumoniae
CCCAGCGGACCGCGACTGCCCAGCGCGCCGCGACCCCGGGCGCGCGCCCGGCTCCCGGCTCGCGTGCGATTGCTGGCGCGCGGACCCTCACGGCCGCCACGCTCCGGGCTGGCGGGACCGTCCTCGCCCCGGCGGACGACACGGCCGCCGACTTCGCCCCGATCCGGGCGTTCGCGGGCGTGGATCCCGTCATCCCGAGCGCTCCGGGAGCGAGCCCCAGCGCTATCGGCGCGCCGCGGAGTCCGGCCGAGCGGATCGCAGCTCGCCGGGACCGCACGCCGCTCGCCGGCGCCGCGCGTCGTCGGCGCGCCGGAGTCCGTGGCGGCACGGCCCCCGTGGCCGGTCGCGCGGACGGTCCGAACCCCACGCTCGTCGCCCGCGGCGCGGTCGCGACGGTCGGCTCGGCGGTCGCGTCCGGCGGCACGGCGGCCACCTCGGCCCCCTCGGCCACCTCGGCGGGGTGGGCCGAGCGAGCCAGCGGCGACCTCGCCGGCCCGCAGCGCCAGCGTCGCATGGACGCCCGCGCCGAAGCCGCGTCGCCCATGTTCAACGCCCTCGCGCGCGCCGAGCGCCCCGAGGATCTCGTCCGGGTGATCGTGGAGGGCGCCGGCACCGGTCAGCTCCTCCGCGAGCTGCCCACCCCGGCCGCGCGCCTGGTCGAGCGCATCATGCGCCTCGCCGACGCGCCGACCGGGGAAGACGATGGCCAGACCCTCCTCGGCGGCGGCACCGCTCCGAGTCGGCAGGCGAAGAAGGCCCCCGAGATGGAGGCTCTCTCGAGCCCGACGGCTTCGTTCTCGCGCCGCACCCGCCCGACCGGAGGCGCCCCGGCGGCGTCCCGCGAAGGCGTCGGCGCCAGCGGCACGATGAAGCTCGCGAACAAGCTCATGAAGCTCATCCACCTGGCGGAAGCGGAGCGCAGGCGCGCGGACGCCCAGGCTCAGGTCCGGATGGCCGCGGACACGCACGAGGCCCGGAGCGAGGGCGGGGCCGGCCAGAACGGCCCGAGCGAGGGCTTCTCCGACCAGAACAAGAACATCGAGCAGCTGTTCAACGAGGCCTACAAGGTCGCGAAGCAGATGCTCGAGAGCGACAAACAACGACTTGGTGAGGGGGATCCCGATGGCGTCAGCGGCGGCTTCTACTAAAGCGTACCTGAAGGATCTGGACGGTGGAAGGACCGTAAACTTCCAGTTCAACCCGAAGGAATTCAAGATCAACGACAAGGCCAATTGGAAGGCCGGTGACGAGGGCACGGACAAGCCCTTGCTCACGTACGAGAAGGGCGATCCGAACACGGTGTCCTTCGATCTCGTCTTCGACGGGACGGAGGACGGCACCGACGTCTACGCGAAGTACGTGGAGCCTCTCCGCGGCTTCCTGGCCGTCCAGGTCGACGAGTCCGACGCCGAGGGCAACAAGCTCAAGCGGCCCCCGTACTGCGAGTTCGCCTGGGGCACCTTCAAGTTCGACTGCGTGGTCGAGTCGCTGAACGCGACGGCCATCATGTTCGACAGCTCGGGCAAGGTGCTCCGCGCGAAGGTGACCCTCAACCTGAAGGAGCACCGGATCACGCCGCACGCCACCAAGCAGGTGGCCATCACGCTGACGGCTGCGGGCCGGTCCACGACGGCGACGTCGGGCATCAAGATCGTGCAGGTCCAGCCCGGCGACACCCTCACGGGGCTCGCGCCGGACAACTGGCGCGAAGTCGCGGTGGCCAACAACATCGCCGACCCGATGAACCCGCCGGGCGGCGCGTACATCGCCGTGGGCGACCTGAACTCGGATCTCGCTGCGATCCTCGGCGCCGAGTACCAGGGCCCGCGCGGGAACCTGTTCAGCGACATCGCGATCTTCGACCCCGGGACCGTGTACTCGGGCCCGTCCTCGTCGAGCCAGGGCAGCAGCTCGTTCCAGGACAGCCCGTCGGCCGCGCCGCCGGATGCCATCATGCACTCGGTGGCGGACGTCCCGGGAGCCGGCGGCGTCGCCGGTCCCGAGTCGGCCGCTCCCGCCGCGGGTCGCCCGAACGGGGCGCGCCCGGCGACCGGCCGGGGTCGCGGCCGCACCGCCTTCGACGGATAGCGCGCGCCGGCCCCGGGAGCGGGGCCGCCGCGACGACAGCATCGCTCGAGATCTCCTCCTCCTCGACTCCCGCGCCGCGGGAGCGGACAGAAAGCCACCGACGGGAATTGCAGGGAGCGCATCATGAGTGTCGCGTCACCAGTGACGGAAAACCGCACCCCACGCTACACGATCACGGTCGCCGGTCAGCAGGTGGACCAGACCAGCCCCAAGGGGCTGGAGTTCGTCAGCGTCGAGGATCACGTCGACATGATCGGCGTGGCCGAGCTCTCGTTCCACCGGGTCCCCGACCACGCCGGGCCGGGGATCGCCTGGGGAAGCCTCACCGTCGGCGCTGAGGTCGAGATCAAGCTCGGTGGCGACACGCGCCCCGTGTTCAAGGGCAAGATCTCCGCCGTGAAGCACAACTTCGCGCGGGGCCGCGAGGTCGCGACGGTCCAGGCGATGGACTGCCTGATGGACCTGTCCATGTCGCGCCGCGTCAAGACGTGGGAGCAGATCAAGGACTCCGACGCCGTGACCGACGCGATCAACGCCTCTGGCGCCCCGATCGGCACGGTCGAGGCCACCACCGAGACGCGACTGTACGTCAATCAGCGCAACGAGTCGAACCTGCAGTTCATCCGTCGCCTCGCGGCGAAGAACGGGTACATCTGCTTCGCCAACGAGGGCAAGGTCGACTTCAAGAAGCTCCAGTCGTCGGCGCCCGCGAAGGAGATCGAGAAGGCGCAGGTGATCTCCCTCGACTACGACATGTCGCCGAAGGCGATCCCGGAGTCGATCAAGGTCCTCGGCTGGGACTACGTCAACAAGCAGAAGGTCGAGGGCACGGCGACCCCGTCGGACGTAGAAGCCATCGGCGGCGGCGCCAACGCGGCAGAGGGCAGTGAGGGCGGTCGCTTCAAGGGCGAAGCCGTCATCTCGGACGTCTGGGTCGACTCGCAGGCGACGGCGAAGGAGATGGCCGTCGCGGAGTACAACCGGATCGCCCGCAACTTCATGCGCGGCACGGCCGTGTTGCAGTGCGACGGCTCGCTCCACGTCGGCGTGAAGGTCAAGTTCAAGGATCACCGCGAAGGGTTCAACCCCGAAGCGTTCATCCTCTCGTCGAAGCACCGCGTGTACGTGGGCGGCGGCGCGACGACGGAAGTGACGTTCTGCTCGAACACCCGGCAGGAGCCGGGAGGCGGGGGTGGGTCGGCGCTTGCATCCACGTCGCCGATCTCGTCTTCGGCGGGTGGCCTCTCCGGGATCACCAGCGGGCTCGGCTCGCTCGGAGGTGCGGGTGGCATCAGCGGCGCGCTCGGCTCGCTGGGCGGATCGGGCGGCCTCGGCGGGATCCTCGGCGGGAGCAGCCCGATCGGGGCGGCGGTCGGCCAGATCAGCGGGGCCGTCAACCAGGCGGTGGGCGCGGTCCAGGGCGCGCTCGGCGAGGTCAAGGGCGCGATCGCTGGCGTGCAGAGCGAGATCCAGGGCGCCATCGACGGCGCGCAGGGCGCGCTGAACGAGGTCGGCGCGCAGCTCGGCGGTGCGGCCGGCGGCCTCCTCGACGAGGTCCAGGGCGCCCTCGGCGGCATGGACCCGGGTGGTCTCATCGGCCAGGCGCGCGATGCCGTGAGCGGCGGGATCGCGGACGGGCTCGCGAAGGCGAACACGGCAATCGACGACGCGCAGGCCGAGATCGACAAGCCGTTCAATGCCGCGATCGCCGAGGT
>CAMCWU010000342.1 GCA_945882675.1 Klebsiella pneumoniae
AGCAACGCGATCAAGTACGGCGGCGACGGCGGCTGGGTCGGCGTGTCCGTGCGCGCGACGGGCGATCGCGTGGAGGTCGCCGTCTCGGACCGCGGGATGGGGATCTCGCCGAAGGACGCCGACCGCGTGTTCGAGCACTTCTTCCGTTCGCAGGACCCGAAGGTGCGGAAGATGAAGGGCACCGGCATCGGCCTGACCATCTGCCGGTACATCATCGAGGCGCACGGCGGTATGATCGCGGTCGACAGCGCACCGGGCCAGGGGGCGACGTTCACCGTCACGCTCCCGGCCCAACCCCCGGAGTCGCGATAGCATGCCGAGGATCTTGTATATCGAAGACGAGCAGGCGCTGCTCGACACCGTCGTCCGCTTCTTCGTACGCGAAGGCTACGAGGTGCACAGCGCCCGCTGCAAGTCCGCTGCGCTCGACGCTTTCAACCGAAACCGGCCGGACGCCGTCGTCCTCGATGTCATGCTGAACGAGGGCCCCGAGCCCGAGCACGACGGGTATGACGTGTGCCGCGCGCTCCGCGACCAGGGCTACGACGGCCCCGTGATCTTCGTCACCGCGCGCACCAGCGAGCAGGACAAGCTCACCGGCTTCGAGCTCGGCGCGGACGACTACGTCACGAAGCCGTTCAGCCTGCTCGAGCTCAAGGCGCGTCTGGGCGCCGTGTTGCGCCGCTCGGGAGGGAGCAAGTCGTCGTACCGGTTCGGCGACGTGGTGGTCGACCTGGACAACTACGTCATCAAGCACACGGACGGCGAGGAGCGGCTCTCGAACCGGGAGCAAGAGCTGCTCCGGTATCTGATCGAGCACCGGGGTAAGGTGCTCCCGCGCGGCGAGCTGCTCACCGGTATCTGGCGTTACTCGCCGAACGTGACCACCCGCACGGTGGACACGCACATCCTGAACGTCCGCAAGAAGCTACGCGACGACGCCACGAACCCGCGGTTCATCGAGACCCTGCACGGGGTCGGCTACCGCTTCATCGCCACCTAATTAAGTTCAGGACACTCACGACTTCGTGCCGATGCGGCTCGAGCGTCCTCTCCCGTCGACGGCGAAAGGCGCCTCGTCAGTCGTCGCTCGGCGCCGTCCGGACTCGAAGCATGCTGCGAGGGCCGCTCCTCGTGGCTCGGAGCCCGTCGTGAAACGGGGGCTCTGGCTGCTGGTCGTCCCGTGTCTGGCGTTCGCGGCTCCGCCGGAGTCGGGAGGCCGCACCTCCCCGGGCTGGGACCGCCTGGGCGAAGCGAGCCTCCTGGAGGAGTTCGGCGACTTCGCGGCCGCCGCCGCGATCTACGAAGAGCTGGTCCTCGCGCTCCCGCCAGACGACCCGGAGCGGGCGGAGGCCCTGTACCGCGCCGGGCGGCTCTACCAGCACCTCGGGCGGACGGGCGACGCGATCTCGGCGTTCGACGCTTGCGTTCGCGTGCGCGCGTGGCGCGAGCGGTGCCTCGCCGAGCGCGGAGAGCTCGAGATCGAGCGGTCGCAGGCCCGCGCGCTCCCGACCCGCTGGACCTTCGACGACACCCAGCACGGCCTGATCCACCCGGCGATCTACGACAACGGCACGATCCGGATCCAGATCCCGGCAGACGAGCCCGACCGGGTGCTGGTGTGGCACACGCGCCTCGAGCGGGGCGAGATCGACCAGCTGGTCGTCGGCGTGGCGCTGGACGCGCCGGCGGGCGCCACGCCGGTGCCCGATCCCGTTCACGTGGCGTTCGAGGCTCGTTCCGTCGGCGCCGAGTCCTGGCTGCGGCTGCGCGCCGTGGACCTGGACGGCCGGCGCTACACGAGCCCGGCCCCGCTCCAGGTCGGGCCGACTGCCACGGCGTTCATCGTGCCGTTCGCGGTGATGGCGGGCGATCCCGGCGCGCCGCCGCTCGACCCGCGCGAGATCCACCGCCTGATCCTCGAGGACCAGACCATGCTCGCGCCCGGGGAGCCGCTCGAGCGCGACGTCGTCATCGACGACTTCAGGATCGAGTAGCGTCGTCCGAGACCACGAGGGTCGCGTGCACGCGGCGTACGGCGTCCGAGGCCTGGTCCGGAGCGATCTCCCACCACGCGGCGTCCCCGGCCGCCCCCGCCGCGAGGATCGCGACGCCGTCGAGCGCGCGGGTCGCGCGGAGCACGTCCAGCGGGCGCTCGCCGAGGCAGCTCCCGACCGCCGTGACCACGGCGACCGGGCCTTCGGACGCCGCGGATCCGACGGCGAGGCCGCCGTGGGCGTTGCGGACGTCCACGTACAGCACGTCCCCGACCTGGCGCCGCACGCGCCCACCAGAGGTGGCGATGCACGCCAGCTCTGCGGCGGGATCGGGCCCCAGGCGCACCCGCACGAGCTGGAGATCCGCGGTCACCGCGCTGGCGCCCGGTCGGGGTGCCGACGAGGTGCGGATCCGCGTTCCCGCGCCGGGCCCGAACGTGGCGGAAGCCGTGATCTCGACGCCGTGATCGCGGGCGTAGCGGACCGCGTCCTCGTACAGGACCTTCGCGCCGCCCCGCGCGAGCGCGAGCGCCTCCTCCATCGGGAGATCGAAGAGCTGGCGGGCATCCGTCACGATCCGCGGGTCCGCGGACCACACGCCGTCGACGTCGGAGCAGATCTCGCACCACACCGCGCCGAGCGCCGCAGCGAGCACGACCGCCGTGGTGTCGGAGCCGCCGCGCCCGAGCGTCGTGACCTCCCGCGCGCGGCTCACGCCCTGGAAGCCGGCGACGATCGCGACCTTCCCCTCGCCCAGGATCTGCCGGAGGCGGTCCGGCCGGACCTCCACCACGCGGGCGTCCGCATGCGCCTCGTCCGTGATGATCCCGGACTGCGAGCCGGTCAGGCTGACGGCTGGGACGCCGCGTTCGCGCAGGGCCATCGCCAGCAGCGACATCGTGATCCGCTCGCCGACCGAGAGCAGCATGTCGAGCTCCCGCCGATCGGGCCGTGGCGCGATCTGGTGCGCGAGCTTCAGCAGGTCGTTCGTCGTGTTTCCCATCGCCGAGACGACCGCGACGACCGCCTGCCCGCCCTGGTGCGTCCGCGCGATGCGCTCCGCCACCCGCCCGATCCGCTCGATATCCGCGACCGAGCTGCCACCGTACTTCTGGACGACGACTTCCAAGGCGGGCCTCCGCACGGTTTTCACCCGCCGTAGGCCCCCCGTCCACCCGCGCCGCGTCCCGTGCGATATACCACCCCATCGCGTCGTCCCGTCCTCCGGGGGAGAACTTGATCAAGCACTTCCTGAACCCGCCCAACTGGTTCACGTCGGCGAGCCTGTTCTGCAGCACGTACGCGATGGCGCTGCTCATCGCCGCCCCGCACCCGGTCACGCCGGAGCTCGTGATCCGGGCGTGCATCCTGGTCATCTTCGCGGGCGTGTTCGACCTGCTGGACGGCCGCGTCGCCCGCATGACCCGCCGGTTCTCCGAGTTCGGGGTACAGCTCGACACGATCGCGGACGTGGTCGGCTTCGGCGTGGCGCCCGCGCTGCTCGCGTGGGCCTGGAAGCTCCACGAGCTCGGGACCGTCGGCGCCGTCGCGGTGTTCTGGTACGTCCTGTGCGCCGCTTTCCGCCTGGCCCGGTTCAACGTGAACACGGTCGAGCAGGTGTGGGGGTTGAAGGGTCACTCCCAGGGCCTGACGACGACGATGGCGGGCGGCGCGCTCGTCTCGCTCATCTGGGTGTGCAACGGCTACCTGCGCGGCTCCGTGAGCCCGTCGCCCTGGCTGCTCGCGGGCTTCCTCGGCTGGCTCGGGCTGATGATGGTCAGCTCGATC
>CAMCWU010000343.1 GCA_945882675.1 Klebsiella pneumoniae
GATGGCCGTGAGCGAGCCCATGTACTCGTACTCGGTGAGCCCGAGCGCCTCGAGCTGGGCCTCCGACGGGAGGCTTACGTCGAAGCCGAGGGGGAACGAGATGGTACGGCCGGCGTTGCGCGTGCTCTTCCCGGAGCCGCAGTGGTAGGTGACCGTCGCGATGTGCAGATTCGGCGTCTCCTGGAGCATATCGGCGTTGAACGTGAAGATCGGGTCCACCGTCATCTCCACCGCGTCGAGTGAGCTCACGAGCCGGGTGACGTGGTCGTGCGCCGCGAACAGGGCCTCCGCGTCGCGCATGGGCTGGACGATCCGCTCCTCGAGATCCGCCGTGGCGGCGGCCGCGTCGAACGGCAGCGTGCCCGACTCGTCCGGGTAGCACGCGAGGCAGTTCCACCAGTCCGTCTCGGCGACGCCCTGCGCCGCGAGGCTCGCAGGGAGCGGGATATGGTCGCGCAGGACCTCCACGAGCATGGCGGTGGGCGCGAACCCCTGTCCGATGATCTGGTCCATCCAGGCGACGGCCCCGGTCGCGGCCGCGAAGGCGTCGAGGTCGTACTGGCCCTCCTGGTAGAACGTCCCGCGAAAGTCCTTGGCGTCCCCAGCGAAGTCCGTGGCGAAGGCCTGGCCGCCGGCCTCGTCCGCGGCGAGGCTCACGACGTCCTCCCACTTCACGGTCCCGCCGAACCAGTCGACGGCGAGGTCGTTCGGGATGACGTGCAGGTAGTTCTCGGGGACCGCGCGGTGATCGCCGAAGAGGTAGACCTCGAGCCGCATATCCGGCTGCGCCGCGACGGCCGTGAGCTGGATGGGGATGCTCGCCTTGTCGCCGGCGTAGGTCATACCGAACGGCACGATGTCGCCGGTGTCGTTGCCTTTCGCGAGCTTCAACGCCACGAAGTTCATCCCGCCCGCGATGTACGGCGCGAGCTTCGGGTCGAGGTTCCCGGGAAGGTCGAAGCCGTTGTCGTTCAGCCAGGTGAGCAGCGCGTCGGAGGAGTCGGCCTGCAACGTCACCGTCTCGTACGGGCCGACCACCTGGGACGCGAGGACGTCCACGCCGCTCCCCTCCGGCGACGGCACCGCCGAGTCCGACAACGTCACGGCGCTCGTGACGGCGTCCACCTCGCAGCTCCCCTCGTAGACGTAGTCGAGCGTGTGCTTCGGCTCGGTGCGGATGGCGAGGGCCTCGAACAGCCCCTCGGACGCCGTGAATAGCTCGGGGACGCCCGCGACGGGGAGGATCCAGGCGAAGTCCTCGCTCGGGCCCTCGTACGCGATGGTGATGTGGGTCGTCACGGTCCCGGCGTCGTCGTCGACTGCGAACAGGATGCGCTCGGCCGTCTGCAGGACGGGTTGCTCCTGGTTGCAGAAGAAGCCACCGCACGCGAGCGCGGGGTCGGACACGAGCAGGAGCCCGACGGGCAGCAGTACGCGGTGCATGGAGATCCCCGAGGAGAGAGGTTTCTACGGCGACTCGAGGGTCGCACGGAGCCCGTGGACCGCGTATGGCGCGAGTAGGGTCTCGCCGTCGCCGATGTCGGACGCAGCGAAGTCGAAGTCGACGACGCGACCGGCGAGCGTATTCACCGTATCGTCCCAGTACCGGATGTGGATGCCGAAAGTAAGCCACCACCCTGCGTTCGGAGCCACGTTCGAGCAGATGGGCCGGGCGACGACGTCCGCCGAGCCGATCTCGACGCCGTCTTCGGACGCCGTGGCGATCACCCGCTGCCCCAGGTGGATATCGCCGGTCCCCGTCACGCGGATGGCGAACGGCGTGTACGGCGCGCCCCCCTGCGGCGGGATGCTCACGGGGAGCGTGACGCCGTCGGCGAGCTCGCCGAAACCGCCGCTCTCGAGCGCGATGTCGACGAGGATCTCCGGCCCCGGATCCAGGCAATCCGGCGTCCAGACCACGTCGGGAGCCGTGTCCTCGCCCCCGGTCTCCCCGGGCACGAGCGGCGTGCACCCGACCGCCAGGAGTGCGAGGAGCGGGCGCATCACGAGCGACGACGCCGCAGGAGGAGCGCCGCGAGGCCGAGGACGAGGCCGCCCGACACCGGCGAGCCGGTCGCGTCACAGCCGCAGCCAGACTTGCCGTCGGCATCGGCGTCGGCCGCGAAGTCGCTCGGATCCCCCGGCGTCCGGGCGTTGAGCGCGTCCACGAGGCCCTGCAGGTCGTCGCGGCCGTCGTAGACCGGGGCGGCCTCCCCGGCGTCGCCGGTCGACTCGATCACGAGCGCGTTGATGGCGGTCAGCGACTGCATGTACTCGTACTCGGTGATGCCGTCGGCGTCGAGAGCGGCCTGCGAGGGCAGCTCCACGACGTACCCGCCGGGGAACGCGACGGTGCGCACGGCGTCGTACGCGCTCATCTCCGTGGGGCACCAGTACGTCACGGTGGCGACGTGCGCGTTCGAGAGCTCCTGCGCCATGTCGGCGTTGAACGTGAACACCGGGTCGACGGTCATCTCCACGGCGTCGAGCGAGCTCGTGAGGCGGGACAGGTGCCCGTACTTCGCGAACAGGTCCTCGGCGTCGCGCATGGGCTGCACGATGCGGGCGTCCAGCGTGGCGGTGGCCGCGACCGCGTCGAACGCGAGCGTGCCGCTGTAGTCGCTGTAGCACTCGAGGCAGTTCCACCAGTCCGTCTCCGCGAGGCCCTGGGCGGCGAGCTCGGGCGGGAGCGGCAAGTGCTCCTGCAGGACCTCCACGAGCGCGGCGCTCGGCGGGAACCCCTGGCCGATGAGCAGGTTCATCCACTCGATGGCGCCGGTCGCCGCCGCGAGGGCGTCGAGGTCGTACTGGCCCTCCGTGTAGAACGTACCGCGGAACGGCGCGGTGTCCCCCGAGAAGTCGGTGGCGAAGGCGTGGCCGCCGGCCTCGTTCGCAGCGAGGCTGACGACGTCCTCGTACGCGACGCTCTGGTCGAACCAGTCGACGGCCAGATCGTTCGGGACGACGTGGAGGTAGGTCTCGGGGACCGCGCGCGCGTCGCCGAAGATGTACACTTCGAGGCGCATATCCGGCTGCGCCGCGATCGCCGTGAGCTGGATGGGGATGCTCGCCTTGTCACCGGGGTAGGTCATCCCGAACGGGACGATGTCGCCGGTGTCCTGGTCTTTCGCGAGCTTGAGGGCCACGAAGTTCATCCCGCCGGCGATATACGGCGCGAGCTTCGGGTCGAGATCCGCCGGCAGGTCGAAGCCGTTGTCGTTCAGCCAGGCGAGCAGCGCGTCGGACGACGTCGCCGCGAGCGTGACGGTCTCGTACGGGCCGACCACCTTGCTGTCGAGGACCTCGACCCCGCTCTCCGGGACACCCGAGTCGAGCGTCGACCCCGCGGACGAGGACAGCATGTCGTATTCCCAGCAGTCGCCCTGGTAGACCTCGTCGAGGACGTAAGACGGCTGGGTGCGGAGCGCGAGCGCTTCGAACAGCCCCTCGGACGCCGTGAACAGCTCGGGGACGCCCGCGACGGGGAGGATCCAGGCGAAGTCCTCGCTCGGGCCCTCGTACGCGATGGTGACGTGGGTGGTGACGGTGCCGGCCTGCTCGTCGATGGCGAACAGGATGCGCTCGGCCGTCTGCAGCACCGGGAGATCCTGGTTGCAGAAGAAGCCACCGCACGCGAGCGCGGGGTTGGAGGCAAGGAGCAGCGGCACGGGGAGCAGGTACTTGAACATCGGGGGACTCCGGGTCGGGTTGCACCGGTGTCATGCACCGACCGTGCCACCCAGGA
>CAMCWU010000344.1 GCA_945882675.1 Klebsiella pneumoniae
CCCCCGCTCGCGCCCTCCATGTAGCAGTCCGTCACCGGACCGTCAAGGAAGACATGTTCGCGATGTAAACATCGCGCTGTCGGCACGTTCGAGCCGCAACGGCGCCGTTTGCGCCGTCGCCGCATCGTCACCCGCCGACCCACACCATGTACCTCGCCCTCCGGATCCTGCAAGTCGGATCGCTTCGTCGGTGCGACCCGGAGAGCCGCTGGGCGGCGATGGCCGGCTTCGATCCTATGATCCGCGTGTGTGACAGATCTGATCGCGTCCCGTCACCGAGCGCACCTGAAGCCAGCCGTGCGGCTCGGCTGGCGACGGCTCGTGGTTCCAGACTGGCCGTCGCGGGTGAGGAACATGGGCCCACCTTCCGCGCTGGCGCGCCACTCCATCTCGGGGCCGTCGGCCCAGGTTGAGGGGGACTGTTCAACGGTAGCAAGGCCCCCTTTCGGGGCACAAACCTGCTTCGCAACCGCCCACGTGAGGCCGGTGGCCGTCGCCCGCGGGGCCGTGCCCTCCGGCGCTTCGCTGCCCTGCCACCCCTCGAGATAGCCGGGGATGGCTGCGTTCTCCGGCTGAAGATCCGCGTGCTCGGCAAGCCAGCGGGAGAGCTGGGCGACCGTGACGAGCTCGCCCGCCCGCCCCCCGACCTCTGTTGGCGCTACGGGCGCGGCGGCCGGGGCCGGCGCGATCGCCGGTGCGGGCACGACGACCGCCTCTGGCGCTGGCACGGGCGCCTCCACCACCGTGACAGTTGGGGAAGGGAGTACGAGATCGAGCGACCACGTGCCCTCTCCCCACGGCACGATCGCCTGCCCCGCATAGGACACGCACCCTACGGGGCACCCGCGATCGGGCCAGCATCCTCCGGCGTCCGCCGGGCAGGTGCCGAGCTGGACGGCCAACGCGTACACGCCTGGCGCCACGTCCGCGAGCACGGCTTCCCCGCCTTCTATCGCGGCAGCGCGCTCCCCAAGGGTGACGGACGCGGGCGGCCCCGACGGGACCGCGAGCCGCACGCTCCTCCGCGGAGGAGCCGGGAGGGCGACGTCCAGCCGAAAGGGGTCCGCCCCGGGCGGGACCTCGATTGGGAGCTCGCCGTGGCCGCACCAGGTCGGACACGCGTCACCCGGGCAGACGTCTCCGCAGCCAGCGCCAACGACCCACGCCACCTGCGTCGGGCCGGGCGCAAGGTCGAACGTTGACTCCAAGCCGTTGGTGCTCTCGGGGGCGCGGCCGCCGATCCGGAGCTGCACCGGCGTTCCGGGCGGGAGCCCCGTCACCACCGCCGTGACCGGCCGCAGGGAGTCCGCGCCCATCGTCGCGAGCCACCAGCCGCCGAGCAGCGCGAACGCGGAGAAGACGAGCAGCCCGCCGCCCGCCGTGACGAGCGCCGCCGGGATCATCCACCGCCTGGCGGAAGGTCGAGGCGGGACGCCACCCGGCGTGCGCTCGGGGATCGCGGTCATGGTGTCGCCCGACGACTCCCGGACGCTCGGATCCGGCAGGCGCGGCAGGGACCTGGCCGGCGCAGGGCCGGGAACGGGGATCTGGGGCGCGAACGCCCGGAGATGGCCGAGAAGATCGACTGCCGACCCGATCCGCTTTTCGGCGTCCGCGTGGGAGGCCGCGACCACGATCCGGCGGATCGGATTAGGGAATGCCGGCCCCGGGTCGAGCTCCCTGTGGTTCTGCTTGCCGAAGATGACCTGGGCGGCCTGCTGCCGCGCGCTCCCCACGCCCGACACCGGGAAGGCCACGGCCCCCGTCAGCATCTCGTAGAGGACGACGCCCAGCGAGTAGATGTCCCACCGCGCCGCGTCGAGCGTCTCGGGCGCGAGCCACTCCGGTGGCGCGTACGACACGGTGCCGAAGTTCAGGCCGGTCTGGGTGAGCCGGGTGGCGTCCGCTTCCATGGCGAGGCCGAAGTCCACGAGCTTCACCCGGCCATCTGGCAGGACAAGGATGTTCGCCGGCTTGATGTCTCGGTGCCTGACGCCGTTGTCGTGCAGGTACGCGAGCGCGGACGCGAGCTGCACCATCATCGGCAGCGCAAGATCAAGGTCCATCGGTCCCTTCCGGAGCCGATCCTCCAGACTCTCGCCCTCGATGAACTCCATCTCGAGGAAGCACGGCTCGATGTCCGTCCGGACGTTCCGCACCTTCACGATGTTGGGATGGTCCAGGCGAAAGAGGATCTCGGCTTCCCGGATGAAGCGGGCCTCCGCTTCCGGGAACGCGCGCAGGTTGGCGTCGAGCACCTTCACCGCCGCAGAGATCCGCGCGGCGTTCCGGTTGTGGCACCGGTACACCGAGCCCATGCCGCCGCTTCCTAGCTGCTTCTCGACGACCCAGACGTCGATCTGGTCTCCCGGGTTGAGCACTCCCCTCCCTCGCGTGGGACAAGCCTACCGCCTGCGCCCGCCGTTTACCACCAGAACGAGGTACCATGCGCCCGTTCGGGGGAAGAAGTGGGCGCAACGCTGGGTGCCGGAATCGCCGGCCTGCTGATCGTCGGGCTAGCAAGCGCGCAAGACGCTGCGCTTCCGGCGCTGCCCGTGGACGCCCACGGCCCCACGCTCCCGCCAGGAGATCCGGATGCGCCGCTCACGCTCTGGTCGGCGGCCGCGCGACCCGCGCACACGTGGAGCGCCGGGGTCCAGCTCGAGGAGGTCGAGGGCGTGCTCTTCACGGAGCTGGAGGGCCGGCGGGCGCCCGCGCTGACGCACCTGCTCGGGGCGAACCTGGGCGGAACCTGGCAGTTGGGGCGGCGGTTCGGGGTCGGGGCGACGCTGCCGCTGTGGCTGGTCCGCGGCGCCGCACAAGCCGACGGCGAGCTGGCGGCGAAGGGGCCGGCCCTCGGAGACCTGTACGTATGGGCGCCGCTCGGCCTGGTCCTCGGCGATGGAGGCGGGCTTCAGCTCGTACCGATGCTCGGGCTGCCGACCGGGGCGCAGCGGGCATCCCTGGGCGGGAGCGGGCTCACGTACGGCGCGTCGCTCGCGCCGGGGGTCCGGCTCGGGCCGCTCACTGTCACGGGCGAGGCCGGCCTCGGGCGCAGGCCGCTGGTGGTCGTCGGGCCGGACCAGTCGTTCGGAGGTCGCGAATGGCGGCTCGGCGGGTCGGTGGCCGGGGAGGTCGGACCCCTGCGCGTGGGTGTGGAGGTGCGGGGCGCCGCGCCGCTCGACCTCTCCCGGGACGCAGGGCGCTCGCCGGCCGAGGCGCTCCTCACGGTGGGGACCCGGGCGAAGGGGGGCGCGTGGGCGCGGGCCGCCGGAGGTGTGGGTCTGACGCCGGGGATCGGCTCGCCGGTCGCGCGTGCGATCGTGGGCGCGGGGTACGCGTCGCAGGTGGACGAGGACGCCAGCCCACAGCCCGTGGCGCCGCGAGAGCTGGCGATCCGAGTGGTGGATCCGGCCGGCGCGCCGCTGCCGGGCGCCACGATCCGGGTGGACGGTGAGGCCGTCGCGACCACCGATCGAGACGGCCGCGCCACGCTCCCGATGGATCGCCAGGCCCTGCGGCGGGGGATCGCGGTGGAGGCTCCGGGGTTCGCGGCGGCAGACGTGCCGTTCAGCGAGGACGGGACGGCATCGGCGACGCTGGTGTGGCTCCCCGTGCCGGTGGACGTGCGCGTCCAGGACCAGGCGGGTCTGCCGGTCCCGGCCGCGCTGGAGGTCCGTCAGGTCGGCGCCGACGGTAGCGAGATCTTTCCTGGTGATGAAACTAAACTAAAAAAA
>CAMCWU010000345.1 GCA_945882675.1 Klebsiella pneumoniae
GCCGCCTGGAGGGCTGGCCGGTCGTCCTGCTCACCGGCGGCGGACGCGGGATCACGGCGAAGATCGCCAGCGAGCTCGCGAAGCGCGGGCCCGTGCGCCTCGCGCTCGCGGGTCGCGGCGCCCCCCTCGACCGCGTCCTGGACGAGAAGGCCGAGAAGGAGCGGATCAAGGCCGCGCTCGTCGCCGCAGGGGAGCGCACCACCCCCGCCCGCATCGACGCCGACCTCAACCCGCTGCGCCGCGCCAACGAGCTGCGCGCCAACATCGACGCCCTGCGGTCCGCAGGCGCCGAAGTGCAGTACTTCCGCGCCGATCTCGCCGACCCGGAGGCCGCCGTCGCGCTCGTGCGGGACGTGGAGGCCGCGTTCGGCACGGTCGACGTGGTCGTCCACGGCGCCGGCGTCGAAGAGTCCCGTCCCGTCGCCGACAAGGATCTCACGGCGTTCCACCGGGTCTACGACGGCAAGGCCGTCGGCGGTGAGGCGCTCGCCACCGCGCTCGGCGCCCAGGCCTGGTTCGTGTCGATGGGCTCGGTAGCCGGGCGCTTCGGCAACCCGGGCCAGGTCGACTATGCCGCCGCGAACGACGGTCTCGCCCGCCTGTGCCTCGCCCGCCCGCGGTCGCTCCACATCGACTGGACCGCGTGGGACGACGTCGGGATGGCGGTCCGCGGCGGGATGCGCCACCTGCTGACCGAGCGCGGTGTCCAGCTCCTCCCGGCAGATGCCGGCGCCCGCCTGCTGGTCGACCTCCTCGTCGCCGGCGTGGACGGCGAGCTGGTCGTGTCGGGCGAGCTCGGCGAGCTCGCGCCGCCGAAGCTGCACCCGCTCGTCGACGAGATCGAGATGAGCGGGCGGATCGCCCGCGTCGTACGCGAGCTCTCGGTCGCCACCGACCCCTGGATCCTCGATCATGCGATCGAGGGGACGCCGGTCCTCCCGGGCGTCGTCGGCGTCGAGCTCATGGCGGCCGCGGCGCGCCTGCTCCAGCCCGGGTCCGCCTACATCGGGGCGCGGGACGTGCGCTTCGACGCGCCCGCGAAGGTCCACCGCGACGCCCCGACCCGGGTCATCGCGGAGGCCGAGCTCACCGACGTCATGGGCGAGATCCGCTGCACCCTGTCGTCCGTCCGCGTGCTCAAAACCGGGAGGACCCAGTCGACCGAGCACTTCCGCGCGACGCTGCTGTTCGGCGCCGCCCCGGGCATCGACGGCCTCCCCTCGGCCTTCCTGCCCGACGAGACGTACGGCCAGGCAGACATCTACCGCCGCTTCTTCCACGGCCCGAAGTTCCAGGTCCTCACTGGGATCTTCGGCGTGTCGGCGGACGGCCTGCTCGCCGAGGGCCGCTGCGCATCCGACGCCGTAGGCGCGAAGCTCCTGACCGAGCCCCTCGCGCTCGAGTCGGCGTTCCAGGCCGCTGGTCTGCACCGCATGCTCGTCGCCGACAAGATGGGCCTGCCGTCCGCCATCGACGAGGTCCGGATCCTCGCGCCCGCCCCGATCGACGGCCCCGTGTCCATCGCGGTCCAGCTCGAGGACGGGAAGTACCATGTGGACATCGACGGCCTCAACGGCCCGATCCTCCGCTTGCGCGGCTTCACCCTCATCGATCGCGGAGACGTGCCGCCCGCCGACCGCTTCCCGGCGCCCGAAGGTGGCCGTCCGACCTGCTTCCCGCAGCCCAGCGCAGAAGGCCGGGGGACCGCCGGGGAGGACGCGACCGCCTGGCTCCGGCCGGACGAGCTCGCCCACCTCGCGTCTCGCGGGACCGAGCGCCGCGTCGCCGACCGTCGGGCCGGCCGCATCGCCGCGAAGCGCGCGTTGCACCAGCTCACCGGCGTCGCGCCCCACGACATCTCGATCCACAACCGCCCGGACGGGGCGCCCGTAGCCCATGTCCCAGGTTGGCCGGGGATCTCCGTCTCGATCAGCCACCGCTCCGGTGTCGCCATCGCGCTCGCGACCACGGCGGGCCAGATCGGCGTCGACCTCGAGGAGATCGAGGTTCGCCCCGCCTCCTTCGGCGCCACCTGGCTGCTCGACGGCGAGCGCGCGCTCGCCACGGACGCCACGCGAGAGACCGCCATCTGGGCCATCAAGGAGGCCGTGATGAAGGCGCTGGGCACCGGCCTCGCGCTGCCGCCGCAATCCATCGAGGTGACGCACCTGGGCGCCGGGACCGCGGAGATCGCCCTTCGCGGCCCGGCGATCGCGCGGCTCGACGCGCTCGGCGGCGGGCGCCTGTCCGTCGCCTGGTCCGTCGAGCAGGAGCCCGGAACGTCGAGGATCATCGCCCAGGCCCTGCTCGCGGCTTGACCCCGACCCGCGCCATCTGGAATGATGCGCGAATGGTCATCCAAGAGCTCTCCGACGGCATCGTCATCCGCCGCATCCAGACCCCCGACGACGTCGTGCAGTGGCGCGGCGGCTTCGTCGGCGCGTACCAGACGATCTTCAGCGGGCACCCGTACTACGAGCGCTTCTACCCATCGGAGGCCGAGGGCGTCTGGCACAAGCTGACGTCTACCCCGCACAACATCTCGCTCGTCGCGACCCGCGGCATCGACGAGGTCCTCGGCTTCGGCATCGCCGTGCCGCTGACCGCGAAGGAGCCGGTCGCGAAGGAGCTCACGGGCCTCGTGCCGATCCCGCACACGTTCTACCTCGCCGAGCTCGGCGTCATGGAAAAGTGCCGGGGCAAGGCGATCGGTCGCGCGCTCGTCCGCGGGCGCCTCGAGCACATCGACCCGAAGCGCTACAGCCACGCCGTGCTGCGCGTCGCGAGCAACCACACCAGCTCGATCGCCATGTATCGCGCGCTCGGGTTCGAGGAGATGGGCGTCTACATGGAGGTCTCGGCCATGCGCACGGACGGCCGCGTCACGACCGATCGCCGGCAGTTCCTCTCCGCCGTGCTCTCGCAGATCAAGCGGAGCTGATGCCAGTCTCCTACGTCACTCTCGCCTTGCTGGTGGCGGCGGCGGGTCTGGCGGGCTTCATCGACGCGGCGGTCGGCGGTGGCGGCCTGATCACGGTACCGGCGCTGCTCCTCGGCCTGCCGATCGGCACGCCCATGCCCCTTCTCTTCGGCACCAACAAGACGGTCGCGGTCACGGGAACCAGCGTCGCAGCCTACAAGTTCGCGCGCAGCGGCGCCATGCAGTGGCGCGAGGTCCTCGTCCCCGCGCTGTGCGGCGGCCTCGGCTCCGGCCTCGGGAGCTGGGCGACCTACTACTTCGCGCCGGACTTCCTGCGGCCGGTCGTCGTCGTGCTCCTCGTCGCCGTCCTGGCGTTCACCCTGCTCAAGCCCGACATCGGCACGCTCCACGCCCCGAAGTACGCCGTGCACCACCAGCGCACGCTGGCGTCGGGCATGGCGCTGATCCTCGGCGCGTACGACGGCTTCTTCGGCCCCGGAACAGGTACTTTCCTGATCTACCTGTTCGTCGCGGTGCTCGGCTTCGACTTCCTGCGCGCGTCCGCGATGGCGAAGGCCGTGAACTGGGCGTCCAACGCCACGGCTCTCGCGCTCTTCATGGCGCACGGGAGCGTCATCTGGCCGGTCGCGCTTCCCATGGCGGTCGCGAACGGGACGGGCGGCTACCTGGGCGCGCGCGTCGCGCTCGGGAAGGGCAGCCGGTTCGTGCGGGGGCTGTTCATCGCGGTGGTCTCGGCGTTGATCCTGCGGCTCACGTATCAGCTCGTCTACGGCTGAGCGCTCC
>CAMCWU010000346.1 GCA_945882675.1 Klebsiella pneumoniae
GACAGCCACGCCGGAAAGCGCGCTCCCGCCGCGGTCGGCGCGTACCCGGTGGACGCGAGCCCGTACGGCGTGCGCGGCCTCGCAGGGAATGTGGCGTGCTGGTGCAGCGACGACCACGGCGCGCCTGGGGACCCGCGGTTCGGGATCCACGGCGGGCACTGGTACGCCACGGCTGCGGAGTGTCGGGCGGCGCGGCAGGTGGCCTGGCCAGCGATGGCTCGGTCCGCGGGGGTCGGGATCCGGATCACGCGGTCGGTCTGACGGGAGCGGTCGGTCTGACGGGAGCGGTCGGTCTGACGGGGGCGGCCGCGGCCTACTGCTGCTGCGTCATCATCGAGAACTCGGCGACGATCTGGGGGATCGAGATCCACACCATCTTCGTCAGCGGAGTCGCCGGGTAGGTCACGGTCACGTCCACCCACCAGTGGTCGCCCTCGAACACCCAGTCGGCGGTGACAATGCACCCGCCGGCGGTCGTGCAGGGAAGGCCGGCGCCAATCAGGACTTCTTTCGCGTGAGCGATCGCGGCGGCTTCGATGTCGGCTCCGCTGCCCGGCGGTGGCTCGAGGATGGTCGACGCATAGCGCGCGCCGTCTCGGACCGAGCGCTGCACCACCATGTAGGTGTTCAGCATCCAGGCCAGATCGATCGTGGCGATGAGGACGATGAAGAAGGCGATGATCCAGAACGCGAACTCGATGGCAGCGTTGCCGCGACGACGGCTGCGGGTCGGGATCATGGCATCACCTCTGGTATTCGAAGCGGGAGACTGAGGTGCCCGTGAGGGTGCGGCCTCCACTGATCGCCTGGATGAACCCCGTGAGCGGCTGCGCGGTGCGCGTGACCTTGCACCGCAGGCTCCTGTCGGGGTTGGCGGCGACGGTGTCGATGACGATGGTGCACGGCGAGCACGGCAGCCCATCGGCGGCCATCCGGGTCTCGATCTGAGTGCGGGTGAAGGCGTACACCGCCGCCATACTCCCGCTCCCCACGCCCGGGTCCCGGGTGGAGCCGCTCCGGCATGCGGTAGCCGCGGCCGACACGAGGCTCGTGCGGTTCCACGCGAGCCAGCCGAAGTCGATCGTCCCGAGCACGATCATCATGAAGATCGGGAAGGTCAGCGCGAACTCGACGGCGTTTGCGCCGCGACGGCGTCTAGAGGTGTGCATGGCTCACTCCACGATCGCGACGGGCAGCGAGTTGGCGATGTCTTCGAAGATCGGGATGATCGCGGCGGCGGTCCTGGCGAGCTCGAAGTAGCCGTCCCCGTTCTCGGTCATGGTCTCCATGAACGGATCCGTTGCCACGAAGCTCACGACCCAGGTGTTGACGCGGAGGTCGGTGTACATGTCGGCGGCCTGTGCGATGGAATCGGCCTTCACGTTCGCCGTCGTGTGGGGGATCGGGCCCGTGATGTGCCGCTTCGGATCGACGTAGCCCTGGGCGGTGCGGATGGCCCCGTGGCCGGCGCCGATGCCGTTCGGCACGCCGTCCGTGAGCATGATGAGCGCGCGGTAGGCGCCGTCGTCCGGCTGCGCTTCGAACATGGTGCGGGCCATGGTGAGCGCGACGCTGTGGTCGGTGCCGGGCTCGTCCGAGTACTCGCGCCACATGCCGGGGAAGCAGCCACCTACCGGGTGGGTGATCGCGGTGCCGTCGCCCTTCGAGTGGGGGCCTGCGGTCCACGTGTTGCTCGCTACGTGCTGGCTGCACCGCGTCGCGAGCTCCTTTGCGTTCGGGCGACCGGACTTGCTCGCGGTGTCCATGGCGAGCCAGTCGGTCATGGCCTGGTTGTCCGCGACTTCCGTGGTGACGAGTCGCATGGGGGTGTACTCGACCCCGTAGGCGCCCGTGAAGTGCACCATGCCGAACCGGTCGTCCGGGCCGTACGTGTCCGTGAGGCGGTCGAGGAAGTTGACAGAGGCTTCCCGTGCGGAGTCGTAGTTGCGCAGATCCCACGAGTTCGTGATGTCGATCGCGAGGATGACGTGCAGCGACCGGGACGAGGAGGTGCTGAGCCCCATCACGTCCGCCTTGTCGAAGCCCCAGATCCGGCCGAGCAGGTAGGGCACGCCCTGGGCGTTGCGGCGGCCGACGCGCGCGCGCACCGAGTTCGGCGACACCGTGGTCGCGGTGAAGATGCGCGCGTCCTCGTCCCAGGTGCCGAACTGGATCTCCGCGAGCTCGGCGGTGCCCGCGGCGATCGTGTTGCGGGCGACGACGGCTTCCGCAGCGTCCTCCGCCAGGTCGACGTCGCCGGTCTGCCGGAGGGTCAACAGGCCCGCCTGGGACGCGGCGTCCGAGAGGTCCTGGGCCTGCATGGACGCCATGCGCATCCACGAGAGGTCGATGGCGAGGGCGCCGAACCCCATGAATGCCGGGATCATCATGGCGCCGAGGACGGTGTAGTTGCCGCGGCGCGCCCTACGTGCATGGCCAGGTCCCATGAGGTACCTCCGTGAACAAAATCATACCGGCTTCACAGGGCGGCAGCAACTTTCACGTGGGGTAACACGTGTGACGATTCGTACCGTCAGGTGCGAGGGATGGCGCACACCATCGGGAAGTCAGGATCTGGCACCGTCTCTACGCTACGTGGCGCGTGCGTGGCGCCCCACTCAGCGCCCGGAGCCGCGACGGCGATCGCGGCGGCCCTCGGCGGGCGCGGCGCGGATCGGGCCGCGAATCCCCGCCAGAGGCGCATCGATGGCTGCGTGGGGCGGGTTGTGCGGGCGCGCCGGCGGCGACTCGGCGCCCCGACCTGGGGGACTGCACCCCGTGCCCGGCTGGCCGGGCTCCGGTCCGTGCGCTCGCGGCAGGGGTGCGCGCCCGCTGTCCGCCGAGAAACGAGACACTGACGGCGCCGTCCATGTCGATCTTCTCGAGAGCTCAGTCTCCGAGCTCCGCCCGCCACCCCTCGTCCGCGTACACCAGCTCGAGCGCCTGGCCCGGCCCGGGCCGCAGATTGGAGAGGTTCAGCGACGTCAGCTGCAGCTTGTCCGGCTGCCCCGCCGGGTGCCAGCGCAGCCGGATCTCCGTCGGGAACGGCATCGGCGCCATCTCCGCCTGCGCGAGCCCGCCCGGCATCAGGCGCCCGCACGGCGGCTCGTGCGCGAAGCCCTGCACCCGTTCGACCTGGATCTCGTTCACCGTGACGTTCGTGAACGTCACGATGCCCGAGAAGTGCCCGGTCTGCGGACCGCTGCCGCAGGCGAGCCCGGCCGCGAGCACCAGCCCCGCTGTGCCGGCCGCCTTCATCAGGCTTCCGCCGGCTCTTTCTTCGCCTTCTCGACGACCCGCACGACGACCTTGCCGTCCTCCACGTCGACCTCTGCGTGGCCGCCCCCGCGGAGCTTCCCGAACAGGATCTCGTCCGCGAGCGGGCGCTTCACGTGCGCCTGGACCACGCGGCCCATCTCTCGGGCCCCGTACTCGGGCTTGTAGCCTTCGCGCAGGAAGAACTGCCGCGCGGCGTCGGTCGCCGACAGCGTGATGTTCCGCTCTGCGAGCTGGGTCTCGAGCTCGATGAGGAACTTGTCGACGACGCGGAGCACGACCGGCTCGGGGAGCTTGTCGAACATGACGACGGCGTCGAGCCGGTTGCGGAACTCCGGCGGGAACACGGACTTGAGCACCTGCTCGGCGCGCGCGGATGGCGCCCCGTTCGTGGACCCGTCCTTCGCCGAGAAGCCCATGCCGCCCTTCGCC
>CAMCWU010000347.1 GCA_945882675.1 Klebsiella pneumoniae
CGAGGTCGACGCCACGCACCTGGGCCTCCCCGTCGAGCGCCGGCGGTTCTACCTCGCGGCGGTGCGGGACGGCGCGCCGCGGCCGCTGCAGCCCGCGTTCCCCCCGGTGCGCCCCATCCGGGACTTCGTGGCGTCCGACCCGGATCCCGCGCTCAGCGTGGAGCCCGAGCTCGCCGAGCGCTTCGGCGGCGCGTTCCACGTCGTGGACGCCGACGACGATCACGCGGTCGCCGCGTGCTTCACGGCCGCGTACGGGCGATCTCCCGTGTACTGCGGGAGCTACCTGCGGCAGGGCGGCACGCTGCGCCGGTTCGCGCCGGGCGAGATCCTAGCACTCCATGGCTTCCCGCGGGACTTCAGGTTCCCGGCCGCGCTTCCCGTGAAGCGCCGTTACACCCAGGCCGGCCACTCGGTGCCGGTGCCCGCCGTCGCGCTGGTGCTGGCAGCCCTCCGCTGACGCGGCCCCTTGTGCGCGAGCCCGAAAGCCGGTAGCATCTCCCGTGGCAGCGGGGTGACGGTGGGCGAGCCGGTGGTCGAGTTCCGACGGGTGAGCAAGACGTTCGGCGACTACAAGGCCGTCGTGGGCGTCTCGTTCGAGGTCGCGAAAGGGGAGTTCTTCTCGCTGCTCGGGCCGTCCGGCTGTGGCAAGACCACCACGCTGCGCCTGATCGCCGGGTTCGAGGAGCCCGACGCCGATGGCGGCGAGGTCCGGCTCAACGGCGAGGTCGTCAACCGGCGCCGCCCCTACGAGCGCCAGCTGGCGATGGTGTTCCAGAGCTACGCCCTGTTCCCGCACCTCAGCGTCGAGCGCAACATCGCGTTCGGCCTGGAGATGCGCAAGACGCCGAAGATCGAGATCCCGGACCGCGTGAAGAAAGCGATGGAGATGGTCCGCCTCGATCCCGCGCAGTTCGCTCGGCGCATGCCGGCTCAGCTCTCGGGGGGCCAGCGCCAGCGCGTGGCCCTCGCCCGCGCCCTCGTCCTCGAGCCGTCCGTGCTCCTCCTCGACGAGCCGCTCGGCGCGCTCGATCTGAAGCTCCGCAAGGAGATGCAGCTCGAGCTCAAGACGCTGAACAAGCAGCTCGGGACGACCTTCATCTTCGTCACGCACGACCAGGAGGAGGCGCTCACCATGAGCGACCGGGTCGCCGTGATGAGCAACAGCCGCATCGCCCAGCTCGGGACCCCGGCCGAGATCTACGAGTGCCCGCGAACCCCGTTCGTCGCGCGGTTCATCGGAGAGTCGAGCTTCTTCGAGGGCAGGGCGGTCGACAGCGTCAGCGGCGGCTGGATCGTGGAGGGGCCGGACGCGCGGTTCGTCTCCCCGCACCACGACGCCATCCGCGAGGGCTCCGCCGTCCGCGTCGCCGTGCGGCCCGAGTGGCTCGAGCTCGCGGCCCGCGGCCCCGCACCCGACGGGTACAACGCCGTCGACGGCACGATCCGCGAGATCATCTACCTCGGCGAGACGCTGCACGTCCTCGTGCGGATCGGCGCGCGGGACGTCCCCGTCGCCGTCCGGAACGAGGGCCAGCTCACGAACCCGCTCCGCTGGAAGCGGGGAGAGGACGTGGCGATCCGCTGGCGACCGCAGGACTGCCAGGTCCTCGAGGACGACCCGTGAGCGCCGTACGCACCGGCCCGCGGGCCGCGATCCTCCGCTGGTTCCACGACCACCCGCGCGCCACGGGCTGGGCGCTCGTCGCGCCCGGCGGCCTGTGGCTCGGCGTGTTCTTTCTGGCTCCGGTCCTGGTGATGCTGGCGTACAGCTTCATGAACCGCAACGCGCTCGGCGGCGTGGCGGCCGGCTTCACGCTCGAGCACTACGGGCGGTTCTTCGATCCCCTCTACCTGAAGATCCTAGTCCGAACAACGTTCTCGGCCTTCGGCTGCACGGTGATCTGCCTGCTGCTCGGCTACCCCATGGCGTACGTCGTCAGCCGCGCGACGCGGTGGCGCAACCTGCTGATGTTCCTCGTCGTCCTGCCGTTCTGGACGAGCTTCCTGGTCCGCACCTTCGCGATGATCTTCCTGATGCGCGACTCGGGGCTGATCAACAGCTTCCTCGCGAAGCTCGGCCTCATCGATCCCGACTACCCGATCCAGATGCTGTACACGCCGTTCGCCGTGATGACCGGCCTCGTCTACGGGTTCCTGCCGTTCATGGTGCTCCCGATCTACGCGTCCCTCGAGAAGCTCGACCCCGCGCTGCTCGAAGCGGCGGAGGTGCTGGGCGCGCGGCCGCTCGCCCGATTCTTCAGGATTACTCTGCCGTTATCGATGCCGGGCGTCGTCGCCGGATCGCTGCTCGTGTTCATCCCGGCCCTCGGCTCGTTCCTGACGTCGGATTTGCTCGGCGGCGCGAAGCAGATCTTCCTCGGGAACCTCGTGCAGAACCAGTTTACGAGCGCGCGGAACTGGCCGTTCGGGAGCGCGGCTTCGTTCGTGCTCATGTCGCTGGTGCTCGTCGCCGTCTCGATCTACCTGCGCGTCCGCGACCAGGACGAGGCCATGCGATGACCAGCGCCCGCCGCCTCCCGTACTGGCTCACCGCGCTCGTCGGCGCGACCTACATCTTCCTGCACGCGCCGCTACTCGTCCTCGTGGTGTTCTCGTTCAACGCGTCGAAGTTCTCGGTCGAGTGGACCGGCTTCACGCTGCACTGGTACGAGCGGCTGCTCGAGCGCCAGGACATCCTGGACGGTCTGTACCGCAGCTTGGTGGTCGGCGCGTTCTCGACGGTGATCTCCACCTTCCTCGGTACGCTGATGGCGCTCGCGCTCGCCCGCCACGAGCTGCGCGGCCGCCGCCTCGTGGAAGCGCTGCTGTACGTCCCGATCGTGACGCCGGAGATCGTCGTCGGGATCAGCCTCCTCATCCTGTTCGTGATGGCCGGGTTGCCGCTCGGAATGCCGGCGATCGTCGTCGCGCACGTGGCGTTCAACATCAGCTTCGTCGCCGTCGTCGTCCACGCCCGGCTCCAGGGGATGGACCGGAGTCTCGAAGAAGCCGCGATGATCCTCGGCGCCGACGAGCTCACGGCCTTCTGGCGCGTCACGGTCCCCCAGCTCTGGCCCGGAATCCTGTCGGGCGCGATGCTGGCTTTCACAATGTCTTTCGACGACTACGTCATCACGAGCTTCGTGTCCGGCACGGGCTCGCAGACGCTCCCCATCGTCGTGTACTCGATGGTCCGGAAGAACATCGAGCCGAGCATCAACGCCATCAGCACGCTGGTGCTCGTGGCGACGACGGTCCTCATCTTCGCGGCCGACCGGGTCGGTCGCGACAAACCCCTCGTGAAGGAACGCCCATGAAGCGCGAAGAAGCCGACGATCTGGTGAACGACTACCGCGCGGGTACGCTCGGGCGCCGGGCGTTCGTGACCCGTCTCCTCGCCGCCGGCGCCGCCGCCACGACCGTCACCGCCTTCCTGGACGCCTGCGGCGGGACCGAGCCCGCGCACCCCCCGGAGCCCGCGCCGCCCACCGGGGACGGCATCCCGCCCACCGGCGACGCTGCTGCTGCGCAAAAGGACCCCGCGGAGGCCGACCTCGGCGAGATGACGAAGGAGCTCCACATCGCCAACTGGAGCGACTACATCTCGGAGGACGTCATCCCGGCGTTCGAGAAGGAGACCGGCATCAAGGTCACCTACGACACGTACGAGAACAACGAGGAGCTCATGG
>CAMCWU010000348.1 GCA_945882675.1 Klebsiella pneumoniae
TGCGTTCTGGAGTGCCCCCGCTCTCCGGGCAGGGCTCCCGGGTCCGCGCCCCGGGATGGGTCCAGGTCCGGGCGAGGGCGCTCCACCAGCCGCCCACCCGGCAACCACGCGCCAGCAGCGGGAATCACCCCTTCGCGCGTCCTCGGGACATCTCCTCCGTGCCCCCTCCGCGGATCTCCGCGTCTCCGCGGTGAATCAGGCCGATCGAAGCGGCGAAGATCAGGCCGGCCAGCGCTCCATGAACTTCCCGCGCCACTCGTCCGCCAGCGGGTTCCCCCACCAGCCGAGCCGCACGTCCGCCCGGAGCGCGAACAGCTCCACAGGCGGCTCCACGACCTGGTTCGCCCCGAGGTCGAGCTCCTGCAGCGCGCCCAGCCGCGACAGCCCCGCCGGCAGCGAAGAGATCCGGTTGCTCGGCGCCTTCAGTACGCGCAGCTTCGGCAGGCGCGTGACGCCTTCTGGCAGGGACGTGAGCTCGTTGCGCGACAGGTCGAGCGTCGTGAGCGCGATGAGGTTGCCGATCGTGTCCGGCAGCGAGAGGAGCCGGTTGTTCGGCATCCAGAGCTCCTCGAGCGCAGCGCACCCGAGGATTGGCTCGGGGAACAGCCCGATGTGGTTGTACTCGAGGCGCAGCACGCGCAGCGCGGTCAGATCCGTCAGCGCCGTCGGGATCCGCTTCACGCCGTTGTTCGTGAGGATCAACGTGTGCAGGTGCCGCATCTTCCGGATCCGCTCGAACGCCGCGTCCCAGTCGAGGCCGCGGTTGTCCGTGAGATCGAGGACGCGCATCTCCGTGAGCTCGCCGAGCTCCTCCGGCAGGGACGCGAGCTTGTTCCCGGTGAGATCGAGCTCGCGCAGCGCAGCGAGGCGGCCGATTGTGTCCGGCAGCTCGATCAGCTTGTTGCCGCCGAGGCGCAGGATCTCGAGGTGGCGCAGGTTCCCGAGCGACGTGGGCACGAGCGTGAGCTTGTTGTCGCGAAGATCGAGCTCGCGGAGCTTCGTGAGCTCCTGCAGATCTCCTGGGATCTCGCGGAACGCATTGCTGCTCGCGTCGAGCCGCTGGAGCGTCGCCATGCCGCAGACGAGGTCGGGGAACGTCGTCATGCGGTTGCCGGCGATGCCGAGGGAAGTCAGACTCGTGTCCGTCAGCTCGGGGCACAGCTTCGCGAGGTTGTTCCCCGCGAGATCGAGGCTCAGGAGCGCCGGGAGCCCGGCGATCTCCTTCGGGAGCTGGCGGATGTTCAGGCGGAGCAGCGAGAGTTCCTCCAGCGCCGGGAGCTTCGCGAGGCGCTTGAGGTCCGCCGACAGGTTCACGAGCGGGTTGCCGCCGAGCACCAGACGCCGGAGCCGCGGCATACGCATGATCCCGTCCGGCAACGCCGACAGGTCCACGTCCGTGAGATCGAGCTCTTCGAGCAGCGTGAGCTCGCCGATGTCCGGCGGCAGCGCGAGGAGCGGGTTGCCGCACAGGCGCAGCACGCGCAGGCCTGTGAGCCGGCCGATCAGCGGGGGGAGCCGTACGAGGCCGTTGCCGGTGAGATCGAGGACCTCCAGCCGGTCGAGCAGCCCGAGCTCCACCGGGAGCTGGCTGAGCCGGATCCCGGTGCGCGCGGCGGACAGATCGAGCGTCGGGGGTGGCCGGTCGAGGGCTTCCTGGAGCGCCGGGAGGAGGCTCATCTCCCGGCGTCCGGCGCCGGGTCCCGACGATAGGTGGGCGGCGCCGACGGGCGGTGGCGTGGCATTGGGGGGGCGCCTCCTGGCAACGGGACACATCCAGCATACCACGGCTCCCATGGCGGCTTCGGTTTTACCGCGACGACCGCGATCGCGTCGGGCACCGGCCTGGGGGCCGCAACCCGGCTAGGAGGAGGGCCTGGAGGGGCCGTGTTTTCATGGAGCGGGGAGTTCTTTCCGGGGGAGGAGGTCGCGTTGCGAGCGCGGGCGTCGGCGGACGCCGCGGTGGGCCAGGAGACGTGGGGCGGGCGCGGGTGCGACCTGCTGCCGATCGAGCCGACGGCGCTCGAGGTCGCGGACGCGGAAGTGGACGCGCGGCTCGTGCCGTTGGAGGGCGCGTGGCGCGTGGCGGCCCGCTATCGGCTGCAGAACCCCTCTTCGGAGGATCTCACGGCCCGGCTCGCGCTGGCTGAGGAAGCTGCACCTCCGGCACTCGACGCCACGCCTGGAGGCGGCCGGTACCGCGACGTGGTCGTCGCCGCCGGTGACCAGCCGATCGCCCGGCTCCCGGGCGACGCCGAGCCCGGGTGGGGCGCCGCCGTCCAGGACGTCCACGTGTTCGACGTCGGCGTGCCGGCGGGCGCCGCGGTGGACGTGGACGTCACGTACGAGGTGGACGCCAGCGCGGGCGTGGACTTCACGGCGCTGCGGTTCCTGGCGCGCACGGCAGGGCTGTGGGGGAGCGTGAGCGCGCCCGTGCGCTACCGGATCACCCTGCCGCGGCCGCCAGCATACCTCGCGGTGACCGCGGCGTTCGAGCTGGTGTCCTGGGCGGTCGAGCGGTCGGACGCCGGCACGCGGTCCGTCGCGACTTTCGCGTGCGCTGCCTGGGACGGCACCGACGACGTCGTCTTCGTGTACCCCGGGGCGTCGCTTTCGGCCGCGATCCCGCCCGCCGCGGAGGTCGGGGACGGCGACCTGCGCGCCGACCTCGACGCGCTCACGGACGATGAGCTCGACGCGTGGCCGGAGCGCCTGGCCGCCGAGTACGCCGGCACCGCGGACGCGCCGGAGCCCCCGTTCCCCGGGCTGCGCGTGCATCGCCGCCCGCCGAGCCCTGCGCTCGACGAGAGCGCGTACTCGGAGGGGGAGCGCCGCTGGCTCGACGCTGTCCGCGCAGAGCGGGAGTGGAGGAAGGAGACCTAGAACCTGGCTCGTCTTGCCGGGCGACCTAGCTCGTCTTGCCGAGCGAGCCGTCGCTGAAGCGGATGGACGGGTCGTTGGCAGCGACCAGGGCCGCCGACGCACCGCCGTCGAAGTCCGCGTCGTTGAAGCGGCCGATGAACGTGATGGCCTCCGAGCCCGTGCCGTACGCGTTGGCCTGCACGCGGTCGCCCGCGTTGCCCTCCAGCACGAACATCTTGCCCGTCGAAGCGTCGTAGCTGTCCACCATCCCGACGTGGCTGAAGTCGTCGCGGAACAGCACGACGTCGCCGGCGCGCGGGTTGTAGCCCTTGATCTTCTCGGCGCGCTTGCTGCCGGCGCCGCGGAGATCCAGGTTCTTGTGGCTGCTCCACCAGTCGCCGGCCTTGCCCTTCCCGGTCAGGTACTTGCCCTGCGTGAAGAAGAGGTTGAGCCGATAGCCCGACCAGAACACCAGGTTGTCGATGATCTCCTGGCGGATGCCGGCCTGCTTGTAGTTGTAGCCGACGTACATGCCGCACCACGGGTTCGCCGACGCCGCGGAGTCCTTGTTGGCGGTCTGGTACTTGTCCACCAGGGTGCCCTGGTTGGCGCCCGCGCCTTCCCAGCTCTTGCCGGCGCCGTACTTGCCGACGCCCGAGAGGTACTCGAGCTCCCCCGACTTCGCCGCGAGCGCGCCGCGCTCCGCCGCGAGGCCCGTCTGGCCGGGCTGGGGCGGGGGCAGGGTGCCGCCGCCGGTCGGCGGGGCGGGGGCCGGGGTGTTGGGCTTGGGCGGGGCAACCGCCGCGCCGGTGAGCTT
>CAMCWU010000349.1 GCA_945882675.1 Klebsiella pneumoniae
ACGAGGCCGTCGTAGTCGTCGTCGTAATAGTGCACGGCGATGTCGTATTTGCCGTCCGCCGGCGCCAGGACGTTGATGTTCTCGGGGCCCTTCCCTGCCCGGTCATCCAGGTCCAACCTGGGGTTGTCGTCCGTGCCCGCCGCGCCCCACTCGGGGAACGGGTTGCAGTAGCTCGTGTCCTCCGGCACGTCGAAGATGTCGAAGCCGTCCTGCCGCAGGTGCAGGTCGATGTCCGAGGACAGGCCGTCCCAGGTGAGCTCGATGTGCAGGGCATCGGCGGGGATCGCCTCGAACTCGCAGACGGCGGGCAGGGACACGACGCCCGCGCCGTTGACGACCTGGAGCAGGACCGTGTAGTCGCCGGCGGAGTCCGCGAACACCTGGCTGACCGGCCCGTCCACGGAGGTGAACGACGCCTGGCTGCCGTCGGGGCGTACCGGCAGGCTCCAGAGCCACGCGATGATCCCGCTCCCACCCGGATCGTAGCTGTCGGAGCCGTCCAGCGAGACATACTCCGGTGGCGCGGCCGATGCCGGGCAGTCGATGACCGCCACGGGGTACTGGAAGTCCTCTCCCCCGTTGCCGAGTAGCGTGATGTCGAGAGGGTTATCCGCGGGATCGTTCGAGACGATGTGGAGGACCGCCTGGTCGCCGTCCGACGTGCCCGGCGTGTACGTGAGCACGACAGGGTAGGCTTCCCCCGCCGCGATCCGCGCGCCGGACGGGTCCACGAGCATGCTGAACACGCCGCCGTCGTCGCCCTCGATCGTGACCGCGGACAGATCGAGCGGCGCGTCCCCGTCGTTGCCGATGAGGCAGCTCACCGCCGAGGAGCTGTCCCCCGCCGCCACGATGCCGAAGTCGATGGGGTTGCTGCACGGGACGATGTCCGGCAGCGGCTCGAAGATCCCGACGCCGCTGACGGGCACGCGGATCTCCGACTCCTCCGCGTCGTTGCTCCGGATCACGAGCTCCGTGCCGTACGGGATATACGACGAGGGCGTGAACGTGACGGGCACGGCGAGGGTAGTGTCCTTCTCGATCTCGAAGTAGCCGTCTTCGTTCTCCTCCGGGGCGGCCACGGAGAACGCCCCGTTCGGGGGCTCGAAGCGGATGGAGTTGATCTCCAGCGGGGCGTCGCCCTCGTTCAGGATGAACACCTCCTCGGTGTGCGCCAGCGGAACGGCCCGATCGCCGAAGTCGAGGACCGGGGGGGTGACCGCGATCTCCGGCAGCAGGTTGCGCAGCGTGACGTCCGAGCACCCGCTCGTCGAGCCGAGGAGGCCGACGGTCGCGAGGACGGGTAGCCAGCGGACGGGACCGGTCGGGTTGGGCATGGCGTCTCCTCCTCTCAAGATAACCACCGCGGCCCCGACCAGCGCGACGGAATCGCTCGCGGGGGAGCGCGGATCGGGCTAAGCTGAGGGGGTGGGTTCCCCCTCCACCCGCGCCCGGATGTTCCGTATGAAAGCCGCTGCTTCGCTCGCGTTCGCGACCATCGCCGCGACCCTCTCGGGCTGCCAGTGCCGACCGGGGCTCCCCGAGCCGCAGGACGACACGCCGGAAGACACCGCGAAGCAGGATACGTTGAAGGATAATACAGGCGAAACCGGCACTCCTCCGGTACAGGGGCCGTGCACGCTGACCGAGATCGAGCCCAACAACAACGTGAACGATGCCATGCCGCTCCCCACGGACGAGTACGTGTGCGGCGGCTTCGGCGCGGCGGTCGACTTCGACTATTACCGGGTGGAGCTGGTGGAGGACGCCTGGCTCGGCGTGTTCGTGGACGCCCAGATCCGCGGCTCCCTCGCGGACGTGACCGTCACTGTCACCGACACCAACGGCTTCGGTGTCGAGCGCCAGGACGACGAGACCTCCCGCGACAGCCACCTCATCTTCCCAGCTCCGCAAGGGAGCTATGACGTATGGCTTTTCGACAGCAACCTGCTCGGCGGAGACGACTTCTTCTACGAGCTCGTCGTCAGCGTCGCGAAGGCGCCAGTCCTGGAGAACGCGACGGAGATCGAGCCGAACGACACGTCGGACACCGCCATGGCGCTGACGGACGGCATGGTCGTCCTCGCCGGCATGAAGGAGAACAACGAGAGCGACTGGTATCGCGTGGACGTCCCGGCGGGCAACCACGCCGTCACCGTGGATCTGGTGGGCTACACGGTAGGTTCGCCCGGCGATTTCACGATCTTCTACTACCCGAAGGGGCTCGCTGCAGCCCCGAATATCATCGGGAGCAGGCCGACCGGCAGCCGAGACCCGCTCTTGACGTTCGACTCCGCCGGGAACACATCGGTATGGTTCCGGGTCGAAGAGCTCAACGGGAAGGGCGGACCGGGCTACTGGTACGCCCTGCAGGTGGATGTGGAGGCCGAATGACGCGATCCTCGTACTCGCTGGTGCTCGGGCTGCTCGCGCTCTCGGCTTGCAAAGACAAGGACGAACCAGGGGATATGCCGCCCACCGTGGACGACACCGGCTGGTTCGACACGGACGAGGTCGTGGCGTGCGAAGGCCTCATCGCCGAGACGCAGCCGGCGGACGGCGAGTCCGACTGGTACTGGCGGGACGACCCTTCGATCCTCGTGACCGTGGACGACCCGGCCGCGTACACCGCGCGTCTGGTGGGCCCCGACGGTCAGGACGTCGCGACCACGCCGGTGTGGACCGGCCTGGAGCTCGTGCTGGACGCTGGCGAACCGCTCCTGGCGGACGCCGACTACACGCTCGAGATCGCCGACTGCGACGGTACGCGGACGATCGCGTTCCACACCGATATCTACGGCAAGCCGCTCGATGGCGACCCCAGCACGCTCGACGGTCTCACGTGGGAGCTCGACCTGGTGCACGCGACCTGGCTCGAGCCCGCCGGCCTCGGGGCGCTCCTCACGCTGTACTTTACCACCCCCGTGCTCCTGGGCGTGAACTTCGCGGATCCGTCCGACATCGATCTGGTCGGTGCGCCCGGGAAGAAAGACAACGACGGCATCCTGGTGCAGGATATGGCGCAGCCCACCTGGGCATTCCCCGTCGTGCCGTTCACGGACGCTCCGTACGTATCGGCGACGTCGGCCAACGTGGTGTTCAGCTTCAGCGGCGTGGATGTGCCCGTAGAGGACTTCGCGTTCGAAGCCACCTTCGCGCCGGACGCGTCGTCGCTCGGCGGGGTGCGCCTCACGGGCGTGGCGGACACGCGGAACCTCGGAACGTTCGTGAACAAGCCGGAGGACTTCGGCGCGATCTGCGAGCTCGCCGCGGGCATCGGGACCGTGTGCATCCCGTGCGAAGACGGGATGCCGTACTGTCTGTTCATGGACGTGCGGGACGTGGAAGCCGCGCTGGTTCCTGGCATCACCCTGAAAGAGCAGGACTGACGCTTGGGAAGCTGGCGGGAGCACGTCCTGGCCGGCGGCGTGAGCGTCCACCTGCTGGCCATCACCCTGATGGCCCTCCCGAACCCGTCGGGGGGCCTCAACGCAACCGCGTGGAAGGACCCCACCGTCCAGGCCGAGCTGGGCCGGTGGGCGGGCCGGCTCGCGTTCCTGGGCTGGGACCGCGCGGAGCTGGAGGCGCACCTCTGGACCTTCGCGACGGGCGCCAACGCGACGCGCGAGTATGTACTGTACCCGTTCAAGCCATATTATCG
>CAMCWU010000350.1 GCA_945882675.1 Klebsiella pneumoniae
CGCCCGCACCAGGCGCTGGTGACGCTGGAGCAGGCGGTGGATCCGCTGGCGGAGGGCGGACCGACGGACGACCCCGCGCTCTGGGTCCTCCTCGCCCGCGCGCGCCTGCAGACCGGCCGCACCCGGGAAGCCCTCGACGCGCTCGCCCACTTGCGGACATCCGCCCCGAAGCTCGGCTTCGACCTCTCTCTCACGGCTGCCACCGAGACCATCGCCGACCTCGCGGTCCTCCAGGGCACGGACCGGCTGGGCGAGAGCCATGAACAATAATCCGGGAAGCGCCATGAACCTCCGTCCCCTGTTCGCCGTCCTGGCCGGAGCACCCCTCCTGCTGGCCGCCACCTTCCGGTACGCGGAGGACCGCGCGCCTGGGATCGTCAACCCGTTGTTCACGACCTCGATGAGCGAGGCGCGGATGGACGAGCTCGTGTTCGAGAGCTTGTTCTCGGATGATCGCGATCTGAAGAGCCAGGGCCGGCTCGCGGAGAGCTTCACCGTCGCGCCGGACCTGCTCTCGATGACCATCCGGCTCCGCACCGGGGCCGCGTGGCAGGACGGCAAGCCGGTCGTCGCGGACGACGTGGTGTTCACGATCGACGCCATGAAGAACCCGGCCACCGCGTCCACGGAGGCCGGGCGCGCCGCGTGGATCCGGAAGGCCGAGAAGATCGACGCCCGCAACGTGAAGCTGACGTTCGTGGCGAAGGAGATGGCGCCGCAGGACAAGCTCGGCTTCAAGATCCTGCCCGCGCACCGGTTCACGGGCACGACGGTCAAGCGGGGCGACCCGTTCCGCGCGAGCCCCATCGGCAGCGGCCCCTGGCAGCTCCTGATGTTCAACCCGGACAACTCGATCACGCTCCAGAAGCACCCGTCCTACTGGCGCTCCGTCGGCCTGGACGAGGTCGTGCTGCGCGAGGTGTCGGACGCGAATTACCAGGCTAAGCTCCTGCTCTACGAGTCGGTGGAGGCCCTGGTCCGGGTGCTGCCGCGCGACCTCGCGACGCTGCAGGCCGACCGCAAGGTCGAGCTGTACCCGTACCAGACGAACTCCTGGTGGTACGTCGGGTTCAACCAGGTGAACCCCGTGCTCGCCGACGCACGGGTGCGCGAGGCCCTCTCGCTCATGGTGGACGTCGACGGGCTGCTCGCACCCATCGGGACGGGCGAGCGGATCTCGGGCCCGTTCGTGCCTTCTTCGCCGTTCTACGACCACGACGTCCCGCTCGTCGTCACCAACGCGAACCGCAGCGCCGAGCTCCTCACGCAGGCCGGCTACACCTTCAATGGGCGAAACTGGATCGGCGCGGACGGCAAGACGCTCCAGCTCCGCATCGCGGCGCTCCAGTCGGTCGACGCCGCGCAGGACGTCGTCATCAACTTCCAGTCGCAGCTCCAGGCGCGTGGGATCCCGGTCGAACCCGAGTTCCTGGGCATGGCCGAGTGGAAGGAGAAGGTCTGGCAGGACCGCGGCTTCGACCTGGTCCTCGGCCAGTGGTCGTTCGACCGGAACGAGGACGTCTACGAGCAGTTCCATAGCAAGGGAGCCAGGAACTTCCTCGGGTACGCGAGCCCGGCGGTCGACAAGCTCCTCGACGACGCGCGGCTCGCGACCGATCCGCAGCAGAAGAAGTCGCTCCTGCGCCAGGCCCACCGCGCGATCCACGACGACGACCCCATGATCTTCCTGTGGACGCTCGACAGCTGGGCGGCCATGTCGGTGAACGTCAAGCAGGTCCAGGTCCACCCCTTCTACTTCTTCACCTGGGCAGCGGACTGGAGCCTGTGATCCCGGTCGCCCGCGCGCTCCTCGCGCGGCTGCTGGTGTTCGTGGCGACGGTGGCAGGGGCGGCGGCGGCGGCGCTGGTGCTTCTCTCGCTCGCTCCGGGCGACCCGATCGCGCTCCTGCCAAACGCTGAGGAGGTGCGGCCGGTCCTCGAGGCCGAGTGGGCGCTGGACCGGCCGCTCCCGGTGCGCGTCGCGCGCTGGCTCGGGCGCGCCGCCACCGGAGATCTGGGGATCTCGGTGGCGTATCGGCCGGGGATGCCGGTGGGCCACCTGCTCGCGGGGCCCGCGCTCGTAACGGTCGGGTGGTGGCTGGCGGCGCTTGGGCTCGCGGTCGCATGGGGAACCGGCCTGGGCGCCTGGACGGCCGGGAAACAAGGAGTGACTCGGCAGATCTTACGGTGGGCGTCCCTCGTGCCGGTCTTCGTCCTGGCGCACCTGGTCGTCCGCGGCCTGAACGAGGGCGCGTGGGCGCTCATGGAGGGTGGTCACATCGCGCGGCCTGCGTGGTTCGCGCTGCCGGACCAAGCGTCGGATCTGCGCTCGGTCCTCGCGATCCTCGTGCTCGCGGTCGGCTCGGGCACGCTCGCGGAAGTCCACGCGGAGGTGGAGGACGTCGTCGCGTCCATCCGGGCCAGCGGGTACGTGGACGCCGCGCGGGCGCGTGGAATGCCGGTCCTTCCACATATCTTGCGGAACCTGGTGGCGCCGGTGGCGACGATCGCGGCCCGGCGGGCGGCGGCGCTCCTGGGCGGCGTGGTGGTCGTGGAGAAGCTCCTGCTCCTCAACGGCGCGGGGTCGATCCTGTGGTCCGCGGCGGAGCTCCGCGACTACGACGTGGTGGTGGGTATCACCGTCGGCGCCGCAGCGTTGGTGGGCGGCGCGCGGCTCGTCGCGGACGCCGTGCGGATCGGCTGGGATCCCCGACTCCGCGCGGAGGTCGCGTGATCGTGGCGAGCCAGCTCCGCGCGGCGCTGGCTCCGGACGTGCGTCCGTGGCCGGTGCGCGTGGCATGGGCGGCCCTGGCGGTCCTGGTGGTCGTGGCCGTGGTGGCGCCGCTCGGCGGGTACGACCCGGTGGCGGACGTCGTCCCCGCTCAGGCGAGCCTGCCGCCCGGCGCGGGGCGCTGGCTCGGGACCGACCACCTTGGGCGGGACACGGCGTGGCGCCTCGCGTGGGCGACGCGGGCGTTCGTGGCGCCCGGGCTCCTGTGCGCGCTGGTGACCATCGGCGTGGGCGTCCCGCTGGGCGCGCTGGCCGGCGGGTCCGGCGACGTGGTGGCCGGGGTGGTCCGCTGGGTGACGTCGGTGATCTCGGCCGTCCCGTCGATCGTGCTGGCCCTGCTGGCTGCGGCCATCTTCGGGGCGGACACCTGGATCCTGGCAGTAGCCCTGGGTGTCGCGGGCGCGCCGGGCGTCGCGGAGGCGGTCGCGGGCCGGCTCGCGGACGCGCGGGCGACCGTGTATGTCCTCGCCATGCGCGGGCACGGCGTCGGGGGCGCGCGGTTGTTGTGGATCCACCTCGTCCTCGGGCTCGGCGGGCGGGCGATCGCGCGGGCGGCTCTGCTCGCGTTCGGGAGCTTCCTCGCGATCGAGGCGACCCTCTCGTATCTGGGGGGGTTCGGCGTCCGCGAGCCGTGGCCGTCGTGGGGGAATATGCTGGCGTTCGAGTGGGGTCGCACCGGGCTGGTGCCCACGGTCGCGCCGGCGCTGGCGCTATGGGGCGCGCTCGTGGCGGTCCACGCGGCCGCGGACGCGTTCGCGGAGCCGGTGGATGGCTGACGCCCGCATCGAGCTCGGCGCCCTCGAGATCCGGGCTGGCGAGCGCGTTCTCGTCGCGGACGCGCGGCTGTCGGTGCGCGCGGGC
>CAMCWU010000351.1 GCA_945882675.1 Klebsiella pneumoniae
TGTCGAACAGGCCCGGGTTCGTGCCGAGGGCGACCTCTTCGCCGTCCGACAGGCCGTCGTCGTCGCGGTCGGCGTCGAGCGGGGCGGTGTCGGCGCCGTCCGTGAGGCCGTCGTCGTCCGTGTCGGCGTCGTCGATGTCCGTGCCGTTCGCGATCTCGGCCACGTCCGTCACGCCGTCGAGGTCGCGGTCCTGGCCGATCGGGTCGAGGGCGTCGATCGTGCCGTCGCCGTCGGCGTCGGGGCCGCCGGAGCCGCCTTCGACGTTGTCGTTCAGGCCGTCGCCGTCCGTGTCCGCGAAGCCCGGCCGCGACTCGTCGTTCACGGTGCCCGGCTGGTCGCCGTCCCACCTGCCGTTCTGGTTCGCGTCCTCTTCGCCGTCGAGGAGGCCGTCGTTGTCCATGTCGGCGTCGTCCGCCGGGGTCGAGGTGAGCGGGTCCGTGTCGGGCGAGAAGAACGCGGCGTCGGTGCCGTCATATGCGACGCCCGTGCCATCGCTGACGCCCGCGGGCACGCCCACCGTGACGGACGACTCGAGGCCGTCCTGGAGGCCGTCGCCGTCCGTGTCGGCGTCGAGCGGATCGGTGTTCTCGGCGTCCTCGCCGAAGCCGTCCGAGAGCCCGTCATCGTCGGTGTCCGCGTCGAGCGCGTCGGTCAGGCCGGCGACCTCGATGTCGTCGTCGATCCCGTCGTCGTCGGTGTCGGCGTCCTCCGGATCCGTGCCGTGGATCGACGTCTCCTCGAGGTTCGTGAGGCCGTCGCCGTCAGCGTCTTCCACGCAGACGCTCGGCTCACCGGTGCAGATGTAGCCGGCTTCGACGCCGCACGAGAGGCTGCAGCCGTCGCCGTCCACGTTCCCGCCGTCATCACAGGCTTCGTCCGACGCGACGAGGCCGTCGCCGCAAGTGCTGGCGCAGTCTCCGAAGTCCGTGAAGTTGTAGATCGTCTGGGGCTGGCTGTGGTTCCAGAGCGCGACCTTGCCGGTCGGGAACACGCCGTCCACGTCGAACTCGAGCACTTCGTCGATGTACAGCTTGATGTTGGTGGTCGAGTAGCTGACCCTGACCGTGTAGGTCTGCTTGTCGGTCCACCCGGTCGTGCCCCTCGTGACGCCGCGCGCGAGCTCCGTGACCTTGCCGGTATGACCCCAGAACTCGGCGGTCGTGGGGACGCCGGCGACGCGGGAGAGGGCGGTGCCGCGGATCGCGGAGGCGCCGAAGGCGACCTGGTCGGCCTGCTTCCAGTCGAAGACGATGTAGTCCGCGCCCGGATCGTCGGATTCTCCGGCCTGAACACCGAATGCGAGGCCCATCCAGTCGTCGTCGCCGCCGGTCTCGTTCGCGTTCATGGTGACGACGATGTCGCGTGCGACCGCGTCGAGCGCCGTGATGAGCATGCTCGGGTCGGGGTTGCCGGTCTGGGTGGCCTGGGTGGCCGTGTTGATGACCCAGACCCCGTTGGTAGGCCCGTAGCTCTCCACGCTCGTGGGGCTGAGGGCGGCGGTCGTGTTGCACTCGTACCCGTTCTCCTCGGTGCAGGTCGGCGAGCAGCCGTCGCCCGCGAGGAGGTTGCCGTCGTCGCACTCCTCGAAGCCTGCCAGGACGCCGCCGTCGCCGCAGACCGCGTCGCACAGGTCGCCGAGGCCGTCCCCGTCGGTGTCGAGCTGGTCCGCGTTCGCCACGGTGCGGCAGTTGTCCACGCCGTCCAGGTCGCCGTCGCCGTCCGTGTCGGTGTCGCGGTAGGACTCGAAGCTGTCGCAGTCCTGGTCCGCCCCGGCCTCCAGCGCGTCGAGCTTGCCGTCTCCGTCGGAGTCGAGGTCCTGCCAGTCCTTCAGGCCGTCGCCGTCCGTGTCGATGGGAGACTCGGCGAGGCCGACCTCGTCCCGGTCCGTGATCCCGTCCCCATCGGTGTCGGCCAGGCTCTGGCTCGAGCCGATCACGGCCTCCACGGCGTCCGGGAGGCCGTCGCCGTCCATGTCGGGGTCGAAGCTCGTGATCAGCACGTCGTCGAAGTTCATGCCGCCGTTGCTATCGCCGTTGTCGTAGGACGAGAGGCCGGCCAGGCCCGACGGGAGCGGGAACGGATCGACGTACGTGAGCGTGATGTCGGTGCCGACGCCGAGCCCGTCCCCGTCGTCGTCCACGACGCAGGTGACCAGGTTGCCCACGACCGACAGCTGCGTCGCGTAGGTCACCCCCGCCGTGTAGCTAAAAGTAAGGTTAGATGCGACGTTCTCGTCGCTGAGGCACGCGCCGCCGTCGACGCGCTTGAGATAGACGCCGTCCGTCTGCGCGGCGCCGCCCACCGTGCAGTCCGTGCCGCGATCCTTGACCATGCTGCAGGAGTAGTACGAGTCCGGGCTCGAGTAGCGGGCGACCAGGCCCATCTGGTCGTCGTCGGAGTTCGTCAGGTTCGCCTGGATCGAGATGTCGGCCCACAGCGGGGAACCGGTGAGCAGGAAGTTCTCGTAGTAGTCCACCGCGCCACCGAACGAGCCGGTCCCCTGGTCCGTGAGCGGGGAGACGCCGCCGTTGAAGGCCGCGGACCACGCATCCAATCCGTAGACGTTCTTCCAGCCGTGGTCGAGGCCCGTGCCGAACGTGGCGTCGTTGTCGCAGTCGAAGTCGTCCTCGAAGGCGACGGATGCGCCCAGGGCGACGGACGGCGAGGCGACCGCGAGGAGGAAGGCGATCGACCGACTGGCGCGCATGGGGGACCCCTGGAGGTCCCACCATGTTAGCAGTGAGGGGTGGGCCTCGGCCAGCGGAGATTGTTCTTCGTGATGGAGATCTCATGGAGCGCGAGGTGCCGGTCGCCGCGACCCGCTGCGAGATGACGCAGATCGTCATGCCCGGGCAGGCGAACGCGCTCGGAACCGTGTTCGGAGGCCAGGTCATGGCCTGGATTGATATTTGTGCGGCCGTCTCGGCGCAGCGGTTCTGCCGCACGAACGTGGTCACGGCGGCCATGGATCAGCTCGTGTTCGAGCGGCCCGTGCGGCAGGGAGAGATCGCGGTGCTCCAGGCAGCCGTGAACTGGGCAGGTCGCACGTCGATGGAGGTCGGGGTGCGGGTCGAGAGCGAGCACCCGCACACGGGCGTCCGCACCCACACGGCGACGGCATACCTGACGTTCGTGGGCCTGGACGCCGACGGGAAGCCGACGCCCGTGCCGAAGCTGCGTGTGGAGAGCGACGAGGAGCGGCGGCGCTGGCACGCAGCCGTGACGCGGCGCGAGGATCGGCTCGCTACGCGGCACCGGATCCAGGCGCAGCGGGAGCGTGCATGACGGCGGTGTGGCTCGCGAGCGGGTCGCCGCGGCGGCGCCAGCTCCTGGAGGCCGCGGGGCTCGCGGTGGACGTGCGGCCCGCGGACGTGGACGAGAGCTGGGATCGCGCGGACGGCCCGGTGGCCCACGCGGTGCGCCTGGCGCGGTCCAAGGCGGCGACGGGGCCCGCGGACCGGATCGTGGTCGCCGCGGACACGGTGGTGCACCTGGGAGCCGGGGACGCCGCGCGGATCTTCGACCGCTCCGCCGACCGGGCGGACGCACGCGCGCACCTGCTCGCGCTCGAGGGCCGCTGGCACGATGTGACGACGGGCGTCTGCGTGCGGAAGGGTTTGGAGGAACGTTCGTTCCCC
>CAMCWU010000352.1 GCA_945882675.1 Klebsiella pneumoniae
TCTGGTGGCCGCGCTGGACGTGGGCCTCGCGCCGTACCCGGACGACGCGCCCGGGTGGTTCTGCCCGCTGAAGCTGCTCGATTACCGCGCGCAGGGGGTGCCGTTCGTGACGGCGGACGTCGGCGACGCGGGCGCGCTGGCGGACGGGGCGGGCGTGGTCGTGCGCGGCGGGCCGGCGGAGTGGGCGGCGGCGCTGGAGGCGGCCGTGGGGATGCCGCGGGTGCGGCGGGTGCGGACGTGGGACCAGGTGGTCGCGGAGGCGCTGGACGGGTTGGGGTGGTGACTCCCGGCGCGCACGTGGAGCCGACCGGGACGACGTATCGGCGCATGGAGATCCGCACGATCCTCCGGGCCTCGAACACCGGGTTTCGAGCGTGTCGGCATGCATGGCGCAGGTGTGAGCTTGCGGCTTGCGGAGAGTCGCATGATAATGGCCGCACGGGGATGAATGATGCGCTTCACGCTTCACGCTTCACGCTTCACGCTTCACGCTTCACGCTTCACGCTTCACGCTTGTCGCGGGGGCGATAATCTTCCGAACGCCTGACGCTCGCGCTGACTGGCCGGAATGGACGAAGGCCGTAGAGAGCGTCTTGGAAGATAGCGACCCGCTGATGGAAGGGCCCGAATTTGGCGCGTTGCCGATCGCCGCCGCCATCCGCAACTGGGGGGCCGGCGATGAGGCGTTCATCGCGTTCGACTGGCACATCTGGGGCCTCGCGGGGCCGGAGCTCACTGGTGACGTCCCGTTCCTGCTGCACTACTTCTGCAGCGACAACGATGTCTGTCACACCCCCTCGACCCTGTCTCTCAACCAGATGGGCGAGTACATCTACTTCCAGAACGCGGTGCACCCCGCCCTTGGGATCTCGCGGGCGTCGGCCACATCCTCCATCAAGGCCCGGCTGCTGGCGCGCCAGGACGCCGGGGACTGCGATAACGACGGAGACGACGCGTTCGACCTTCTCGACAGCGAGCCGGAGCGCCAGGGGCTCGACCTCTGGGCGTTCAGCTACGACAGCTTCGCCGGATATAATTCCCTGACCGACGCGCGGCTCGCCGACAGCGGGACGGCGGGCGTGTGCGAGAACCACGGGTACAGTCGTGCCCGGACCCTCAGCGGGGTAATCCACACGTGCTTCACCTTCGACACCGACCCCGTGACCGGCATCAACACACAGAAGCTCGCGTGCAACAACAACAGTGGCACCAGCATCTCGACTGGCTGGGCCAACCACGTCGACCTGTCGAACGCCGCCGGCGCTACCGTTCGCGACGAGGACCACCCGAGCTTCGACTTCGTGGGCGGGTCCACCCGCGCCGTCCTCGGACACTGGAAGAATGGACCGACCGAGAAGATCCGCCTGCACGTCCTCGGCGCGACCGAAGCGATCTCCGACCTCGACTCGGCGTCCACCGACATGAACAACCCGGACATCGTCGAGGCGGCCAACCACCTCCACGCGGTGTGGGCACGTGGTTCGGGCGCGTCCGCAGGCATCGTCTACCGGGACTGCGTGCGTGCCGGTGCCGTGACGTGCGAGACCGCGTCGGACTGGACCGTGATGTCTTCGGTAGCGGACAACACGATGACGACCGCCATCGACCCGGACGACATCGGGTCGTATGTCGGACCCGCGAACAGCGCTGCCAAGTTCCCCCAGCTCGCCGTCGACGGTGAGAACCAGTTCGTGGTGTACCAGATCGACACGGACACCGCGGGCGGGTTCAAGACCCGGGTGATGGTCGCCTCCCGGTGTGAAGGGGACGGCTGGACCGTCGAGCAGGTTCGCACGCCGGACGATCTGGAGTGGGACCAGTCCATCGCCTTCGGGCGTCCCAGTATCGTCGTGAACGCTGACGAACATTACGTCCAGGTCGTGTTCGTCGAGCTCGACGATTATCAGCATGGGTTCGATTTCGGGAACGCGCAGGACGGCGGCCTGTACTGGTACCGGAAGGGCTACACGCCATGCGGCGAGTAGCCCTGTGCGCGATGGTTCTGCTCGGCGGTTGCGCCCACGCGCCGACGCCGAAGAGCGAGCCACCCGAGGACCGAGACACCAGCCCCCCCGACGTCGGGTCGCCCGAGGAAGAGTCAACGGGGACCTCCACTACTCCCGTGCTGGGCATGACGCGCTCCATCCCGGCATCCGTCACCGTCCAGGGTGTCGGGCTCGACGTCGCCAGCTCGCTGGGCATCGTGCCAGCCCACGGAAGCGAGCCCGCCGTGATCTTCGTCGCGGCAGAGGACTCCGTAGAGCAGGGCCTGCCCGGCACCTTCATCCTTCCTGGGGATCTCCCCCGGGGCGTGCATCCAATCACGGATCTCTGGGATGGTGTCTCAAGCATCGACGAGCCCTTCACGCCCTTCGCGAGCGCCGGGGACGTGAACCGGGATGGTCATCTGGACGCATGGGTGAGCGAGGATCTGTTCCACGGGCCGTTCCTGGGCCGCTCGCTCGTCGCGGGGACGGGCGTCGCGGTGCTCGGTCAGGATCAGGGCTCACCGCTGGCCGGGGACTTCGACGCGGACGGCGACGGAGAGCTCGACGTCCTCACGAGCCCGGGCCTGATGATGGGGTGGGTCTACCACGGACCGTTCGCGGGCACGGTCGAGAAGAAGAGGACGCCCTCCCCGAACTACACGCAGTTCGGTCAGGGCGCGTGCTTCAACTCCACCCTGGCGGGCGCCGTGCTCCCCGATGCCCTCGGCCCCGGTCACGACGCGGTGTCCCTCGGCGCGGGCGCCTGGGGCGGAGCCGGCGACTGCGAGCCGGTCGCCGAGGTCTGGGATTTGAACCAGCCACGTGGCACCCTCGTACGCGATGCCGACCGCGTCACCGCGGCGTACCACAACGGCGTCAACGCGTTCCAGAGCGTCGGGGACGTGGACGGCGACGGCGTGGGCGACGCGCTCTTCGCCGGGGATATCCTCGGCTGGGTGATGGCGGGGCCGGCAGACCAGGACCCGTCGTTCACGGCGGGCCGAGAGGTCTTCGAGACCGTCAACGGCCACGTGCTGCGCGCGCTCGGGGACGTCAACGGCGACGGGATGATCGACCTCCTCGGCCTATGGGATGCCGGCGGCTGGGACCTCAACGAAGGGCCGAGGCCCGAGGACTTCCCCGTGAGCGGCCTGGTCGTCCTGCTGTCGCCGTTCGGCGATGTCGTGGACATGACCCGGGGGGTCCAGTTCGCCACTGGTTCCACCGGGACCGCTCGCGACTACCAGGGCGCAGACCTGGATGGCGACGGCCTGGCGGACATTGTCCGGAGCAACAGCGCCGGAGACGGCTCCGTTCTCATCTGGTACGCCACCGACATCCTCGCCGCCGCGGCCGCTTACCCCAATCTCTGATCCGGAGCGCCCCATGCTGACCCTGCTGCTGCTCGTCGCCTGCCTCACCCGTCCGTCCCCCGCGCGCTCCGACACTGGCACGCCGCCCCCGCCCCCGCCGCCGACCGAGGCTACGACAGGCACGTCTACTCGCTGACCCCGTGAGGGCGGGGGTGCGGAGCCAGGCCTCGGCATCGCCGGCGAGCTCGTGGCCGCCGAGGACGCGCTGGTGCGGCTGCGGGCGCAGATCGTCGCGTGGCCGGGGTGAGCGGCGTGCGGAGGTGT
>CAMCWU010000353.1 GCA_945882675.1 Klebsiella pneumoniae
GTAGAGCTCGTCCTGATCGGCCTCCACCAGGATGGCGCGCAGGTCGGCCATCCCGCAGCCGATGGGGCCGGCCAGGTACATGCCCGCTGCCAACGCCGGGTCCGCGCCGATCCCCACGGCTTCCGGACCGGCTGCCGGCAGATCTGCCAGCGTGCCGTCCACGGCGTCCTCGAGCGCGGCGCCGCCGATCACGCCGTCGAGCTGGTCCGCCATCTCGCGGAGCTCGGCGTCCGACGCGGTCGCGTAGTCCGTCCAGAACCCCTGGAGCAGGCCGTCGAGATCGGGCGGTGCTTCCTCGATGTTCCGGCAGCCGAACAGGATGGTGAGCAGGATGGGGAGCATGCAGACCTCGGGGACGGAATAGTGTACACCCGCGGAGGTCGGCGTGTGGTGGTGTGTGGCGGCGTGGGCGGGTGAACCCGCGATGGAGACGCCGGTGCGGGTCGCGGCGGCGCGCGAAGCGATCGACTGGGCCGCGGCGGGCGAGCAGGCGGCGGCGCACTTGTCCGAGTATATCCGCGTCGACACCACGAACCCGCCGGGGAACGAGCGACGCGGCGTGGACTGGATCGCGGGAGTCCTCGCTACGGAAGGGATCTCTGCCGAGATAGTTGACCACGGCAACGATCGGGCGTCGCTGATCGCCCGGCTGCCGGGAGACGGCTCCGGGAATCCGCTCTGCCTGCTGTCGCATGTGGATGTCGTCACGGCGGAGGCCGCCAGCTGGACGCGCCCGCCGCTCTCGGGCGACATCGTCGACGGCTACGTGTGGGGCCGCGGCGCCCTCGACATGAAGGGCATGGGGATCGTAGAGCTCGAGACGGTGCTCTGGCTCAAGCGCAACGCGGTGCCGCTCGCGCGGGACGTCGTGCTGCTCGCGGTCGCGGACGAGGAGGTCGACGGCATCGGGATGCAGGCGCTCGTCGCGCAGTGGGAGCGGATCGGGTGCTCGCACCTGATCAACGAGGGCGGGCTCGGCCTCGACGGTGCGCTGTTCGACGGCCAGGTGCTCCACGCCGTCTCCGTCGCCGAGAAGGGCATCGCGTGGCTCAAGGTCACGGCGACGGGGATGCCGGGGCACGGGTCGGTCCCGGACCCTGCGGTGGAGGCGCCGGCGCGGCTCCTCGCGGCGATGGGAGCGGTGGATCGGCGATACCACGCGAAGCCGCAGATCGATCCTGCGATGCGTGAGCTGCTGCGCAACGCTGGGCGGGAGAGAGGCGGGATCGTAAGGATGATCCTCGGCTCACGCATGCTGACAGGGCTGTTCGTGCGGCCGCGGCTGCTGGGCGAGCCCACCACGGCCGCGGCGATCACCGACACGGTTCACCTGACGGGCATGGCGGGCGCGAATATGCCGAACGTGGTGCCTGGCGCCGTGTGGGCGCTCTACGATTGTCGGCTCCTACCCGGCACGACCGCCGCGGAGATGGTGGAGCGGATGGAGTGGATGGTCCGCAAGGTGCCCGGCATCACGGTGGAGCTGCTCGACGGGTTCGAGAGCAACCGCTCGCCCGTGGACGACCCGTTATACGCGCGGATCGCGCACTATGCCGTGGAGGACCGCCCGGGGCACGTGGCCGGGCCGCTGCTGTCCGTGGGGTTCACGGACTCGCTGTACGCGCGGCCGCTCGGGGTCCACGCCTACGGGTACGTGCCGTTCGTGGTGGACGCGATCCAGGCCGACAGCATGCACGGCAACGACGAGCGGGTGTCCGTCGAGAACCTGCGCGAAGGTACGCGGCGTCTTTACTCGATCGTGGTCGACTTCGCCGGCAGGTGATCAGCCGAGCAGGCGGGCCACCGGTTCGACCAGGGGGATGTCCGCGGGCGCCCACTTCAGGTCGTGGAGCTCGTGCGGACGGCACCACCGGATCGCTTCGTGCTCGGTTGGAACCGGCTCCGATCCGCTGCTCTCGCAGCGGTAGACGACCAGCTCGATGGCGCCGCCCGGGTACGTGTGGACGTGGCTCCCCACGACATCCCCGACCACGACCGTGAGCCCGAGCTCCTCACGAAGCTCACGCACCAGCGCCGCGCGGTCGTCCTCGCCCTCTTCGAGCTTCCCCCCGGGGAACTCCCAGTGCCCGGCCAGGCTCCGCCCCGGCCCGCGGCAGGCCACCAGGACCCGCCCGTCCGCGACCACCGCGCCGCCCACCACCCGTGTTGCCTCGACGCTCATGGGGACTAGACTCCAGCATCGCGTGCATTTACGCGGTCGGAGGGACCCTGGGCACCCTGCTCGCCGCGCTCGTCGACGTGTCGGACCGGCTCCGGAAGACCCGCAGCCGCCTCGAGAAGACCCGCGCGCTCTCCGCGCTGTTGCAGGTTCTCACGGACGACGAGCTGCCGATCGCGGTCACGTGGCTGTCCGGCGAAATTCCGCAGGGGAAGCTCGGGATCGGCCCGTCACTCCTGCGGCAGGTGGCGGACCAGCCGCCGGCGGACGTCGCGTCGCTCGGGATCCTGGACGTTCACGAGCGGTTGGGGCGGCTGAAGGACATCTCCGGCGCGGGGTCGGGCGCGGTGCGGGAGCGGGCGCTGCGGGAGCTCCTCGGCGCGTGCACGCCAGGGGAGCACGAGCTGCTGATCCGGCTGCTGGTGGGCGAGCTCCGGCAGGGGGCGAACGCGCTGCTGGTGGCGGAGGCCGCGGCGGTCGCTGCCGGGATCTCGGCTCCGAAGCTGCGGCGCGCGTGGATGCTGTCCGGCGACCTCGCGCAGGCGGCGGTGCTCGCGCGGCAAGGGGAGGACGCGCTGGTCGCGCTCGGGCTCGAGCTGTTCCGGCCGGTCGGCCCGATGCTGGCGGAGGTCGCGACGGATCCGGAGAGCGCGCTGCGGACCATCCACCCGGCCATGACGCCCGCGTTCTTCGACGTCAAGCTCGACGGGGCGCGGATCCAGGTTCATCGCCGGGGATCGGATGTCCGCGTGTGGTCCCGCGGGCAGATCGAGGTCACTGCGTCTCTACCGGAGGTCGTGGACGCCGCGCTCGCGCTCCCGTGCGACGAGGTCGTCCTCGACGGCGAAGCCATCGCGCTCCGCCCCGACGGCACGCCGCTCCCGTTCCAGGTGACCATGAGGCGGTTCGGCCGCAAGGCGGACGTGGACGAGCAACGCCAGAAGATCCCCCTCGCAGCGGTGTTCTTCGATATCCTGTGGCTCGACGGCCGGGCGCTCCTCGACGAGCCGCTCTCGGCCCGCCACGATGCGTTGAAAGCGCTCGTCCGCCCAGAGAACTTCGTGGAGCGCATCCTCACCGCCGAAGCGGAAGAGGCCGACGCGTTCTACGACACGGTCGTCGCCCGCGGCCACGAGGGCCTGATGGTCAAGGACCCCGACGCGCTGTACGAGGCGGGGAACCGCGGGGATCGCTGGCTCAAGCTCAAGCCGGCGCACACGCTCGACCTCGTCGTCATCGGCGTCGAGCGCGGCAACGGGCGGCGCGAGGGCACGCTCTCGAACCTCCACCTGGGCGCGCGGCAGGCGGACGGCGGGTTCGCGATGGTCGGCAAGACGTTCAAGGGACTCACGGACGTGATGCTCGCGTGGCAGACGGCCGAGCTCGGCGCCCGCGCCGTCTCCGACGACGGGTACACCGTGATGGTGCGCCCGGAGCTGGTC
>CAMCWU010000354.1 GCA_945882675.1 Klebsiella pneumoniae
ACCGGGAAGTCAGGCTGGGATGGACATGGGAGAGATCGGCGGGACGGGACAGGCGCGCGTGCCTGCCGAACCCGGACGGGCCGATTCCTCATCTCGAGGACCGATCTGGGTTTACCCGCTCGGAACGCGCATAGACGCGTTGTGTCAACGCTGACACGACGCGCGGACCGGACGGCGCGGCGACCGGGCAGTGCGAGATCGTGCCCGTCGTGCCGCGAGCGCACGGATCACGTTACCGGGCCTTCGCGCTCCGCACGAGCGTCCTCGCTCAGTCCTCGCTCGTTCCGCCCTTCGGGCGGTCGCTCCTTGTGGCTCGGAGCCCGGCCCTGGTCGGAGCCCTGCCAGGCGGGCCTGGCGTGCAGCCCCCCAGGACCGGACCCGGAGCCCGAGTTACCCATGCAGATGCCCAACGCATTCCATCTCACGCCCATGGGCCTGCTCCTGGCCGCCTGCCTGCACCCGGCGCCGGTCGCGCAGGGTCCGTCGCCCGTCCACATCGTGGCGGGAAGCCCGCAGGCGTCGCCGGTTACCGGCGCTCCGCTCGCCACGCTCGCCGGCGGCGTCCTCTCCGAACCCGTCACCCTCCCCATGTGGCTCGTCACGCCCGCAGCGGGTCAGGAGCCCGACGAGTGGGAGGTGGGCGTCCAATGGATGGAGCTCGAGAACGGCGATCTGTACGTCGACCAGCGCAGCGTCGAGCTCGGGGTCGAATGCCGCCGGATTCACGCGGGAGCCACACAGCCGAGCGCCTGCCTGGAGGCGGAGTTCTTCGCGGTGTCCCTCGAGCCGGTGCGGCCCGGGCTGGTGGTGGCCCGCTCGTACGCGGAGGGGTGCGCCGCCTTCCAGATCATCAGCTGGGACGCCGAGGGTCAGCACACGTTGCTCACCCGGAGCCTGGGTTGCGTGGAGGGCGCCGTCGAATGGCGCGCCGACGGGCCCGACCTGCTGCTCACTTCCAACTGCGATCTCTCCGGCGAGGGCTGTCCCGCCATGTCGAACGAGCCTCACCGGAGCACCTGGCGTTGGAGCGAATCAGCGGGTATTCGTCCCCGCTGAATCTCCAATCCGGCTCTCGAGCGCCAGGAACACCCCGAGCCCCACGAGCGGCACCAGCGTCCACTGCCACGGCGTCCCGCGGGTGCGCGCGCGGGATTCGGCGATGGAGAGGAGCCAGAAGGCCACGAAATCGAATGTCATCGTCCAGACGAACCCTTCGTGGGCGACTGCATACCCCAGCTCACGGATATCGCCCGTGGCCGCCGCCCACACGAGCAGCGCCACCGCGATGGCCGTGAGGGTCACGGGCCACACCGGGCGCCCCAGCCACCCACCCGTGGATACGCCACGGGGATCCTGCCGGAGCACGAACCACGGGAGGAGCGCGTAGCACCCGAGCCCGAAGGACGCGAGGACGAACGGCCACGCAGGCACCCGGGCTCTCCAGTCCGAGCGGATCAGCAACCCCACGAGCGCCGGCCACAGGCCCATCCACTGGAACTCGGCCACGACCCAGGGCGATGTCCCATCCCACCGGCCCATGAGGAGGTCGGCGACCCACGCTCCCACGTCCGGGCGCGTCGGCGGCGGGAGGCCGCAGCCGAGAGCGATCAGCAGCAGCCAGCACACCAGAGCTGCACCGCGAATCATGCCGGCAACCCCTTGACCCAGTCAACCATCATGGACTTGCCCCAGCCAACCGAGGTCGTCAAAACGGCCACCACCCCTTCTTCTTCGCCGGAGCCGCTGGGGCAGCGGGCGCAGCTGGCGGGGGCGCTGCCGCGACATGCGGGTCCCGCGCCGCGAGCTCGGCCAGCACCTGTGCGGTCAGCCGGCGATGAAGATGGACGGGGCCGCTCGCGGTTGCAGTCAGAAAAGGAAGAGTGAGGTCGTAGGTGTCGCTCGTACGCAGCTCGTCGAGCGCGAGCAGGTACGCCTGCGTAATTCGGGAGAAGACCACCGCGTCGCGCAGGACCGAGGCCCCCGTCTCCCGCTCGAAGTCTCGCGCGAGCGCGAGCGCGATCCGGGCGACCGTGTCCGCGCGTCCGGCGATGCCGAGGTGCGCCGCCGAACAAACGCGGAGCGCATCGAATGGCGCTTGCCCCGCTTGCAGGGCCACGACGAGCGCGTCGGTGAACTTCGCGATCGCGGCCTTGCGAACCTCCCACGGGACGACTTCGCCGGCCACGTTCGTGGCTTCGCGCGTCGCCGAGTTGACCGTTCCACAGAAGAGGCAGTCGATGAGCGCCGGCAGGGAATCTGGGTTCGCGAGGGGTCCACCGCAGCGGCAGCAGACGAGCGGGCGCGCGTTCACGGTGCCCTCATCGACAGGATCCCCGGATCGCTCGGGTTATGTGCATCGCGAGGCCCCTCCGTGGCGTCATCGTACCCCGCGATCCGGGGGGCGGCAGGCCCCCGCGCGCACTTCCGCTCCCCGGCCGGCGCTCGGGTGACGCCGTCGAGGATCCGCGTCGTGGGGGTGGGAGGACCACCGCCGATGATCGACATGACGTGCCGGGGACCACCCTGGAGCTCGCGCCGCCGCGCGTCGATGTCCTAGCGTGCGCGCCGGACCCGTCCACAGCGGCTTCGCGCGACGCGCCGGGATGGCTCTCGGCCTGGCGCAGCGCCCCGCGGGGGTCGCGTGCAACGCGCTGCGCGCACTCGGTCGCCGCGAAGCGGTGCGACCGGTGCGGATCCTCGCGCAGGTCATGCGTGGCACGACCTGACGGCTCAGCAGCGGTTGTCCGTGCCCGGGGTGCCGAAATCACCGGCTCCGAACGTATCGATCGCCTCGCACCAGTTCGCGCCTGTGTCGTTCGACACGGCGTCGCGCGAGGCGGGGTCGAGCGACATCGACGCGCCCGTGGGGTCGGGGAACGTCGCCCCGTTGTCCCAGGCGACGCCGTCGATCAGGCCGCCGGCGTTGCGCAGCTCGACCTCGTCGATGCCGTTGCCGAGCGTGAAATCCCCGGCCGTGTACGCGATGTCCACCGTGACGCCGCCGTTCGTCAAGAGATCGGCGTTCAAGGAAAAGACCGTCAGGCTGCCGGGCGCGGCCACGTACGAGGTGGAGACGGTGAACGTGTCGGTCGAAGCTGCATTAGACACGACGAGGCCGACCAGGTCCACGGCGATCCCCGCGGCGTTGTACACCTCGAACCACTCCCCGGCGTCGTCGAGGACGGCGGACGGGTTCTGCATGATCTCGGTGACCACCAGGTCGCCGGCGAGGAGCGCGTCGACCGCGAGCCCCCCGGTGACGAGGTCCACGCCGTCGCAGTCCTGGTCGATGCCATCATCCGCGATCTCGGTCGCACCTGGGAAGATCGCAGCGTCGCCATCGTCGCAGTCGGCGGGGAGCGCCGAGCCGTCGCCATCGACGTCCACCGGGACGCCCGCGCAGGACGGGTTCGCCGCGCCCGGCGTGCCGAGATCGCCGGCGCCGAACGGCGTGACGGCTTCGCACCAGCTCGTGCCGACGTCGTTGCCGGTGCTGTCGAAGGTCCCGGCGTCGAGCGACATCGAGGCGCCGTCGGGGTCGGGGAAGGTCGCCCCGTTGTCCCAGCTCACGGAATCGAGCACCGAGCCGCCGACACCGATGGACAGGTCATCG
>CAMCWU010000355.1 GCA_945882675.1 Klebsiella pneumoniae
CGAAGAGCTCGTCCACGTCGGGCGGGCGCACGTACCGCCCGATATTGGCCTTGACCGCAGCGTCCTCGCCGATGGCGCGCCGACCGCCGAGGCGCGGGAGTACCGTGAACGTCGTGGCGCCGGCGTCGCCCAGTAGGAGGGCCCACACGGTCGGGGTCACGGTCCACGCTCCGGCGTTCAAGCCCGCGCCCGCCGCGGCCCGGCCGATGTGCCGCACGCGGGCGGGCTCGGTGACCCCCGAGAGCTCGTTCGTCGCGGACCAGGCGTCCGACCTGTACTCCCCCACTGCCGTCCAGGAGAGGACATCCGATGGCACGGCGCGGACCGAGCCGCGCGCGCCGAGGGATCCCGTTCGGGTCGTGAGATCTTGTGGTCCGACGCCGATCTCCGCCGCGGGATCCTCGAACGTCTCGAGCCGCCCGAGGCCCCACGCCCGCCCCGTCCAGCGGGCTGCGCCCCGGGTGCCAGTGAGCTCGAACGCCGTCAGATCGCGGAAGGCGGCGTACCGGACCTCCTCCGTCCGCCCCCAAGTGAAGCCGGGGACGCCCTCCTCCCGCCCGAGGACGGACGTTAGCGCGCGCCACTCGACCGCGTTGCCACCGCGCGCGGTCGCGATCGCGGACACCCGCCGCTTGTCCGCGTTCACCCTATCGAGGAGCTCGTCGTCCGATGTCGCGTACACCGTGCCCTTGTCGGAGAAGTACGTGAAGTCGCCGGTCGTCGCGAACGCGTCCACCGCGATCAGGCCGGCGGGCCCCGCCCACAGAGCGCGGCTCGCGCCCGTCCCGTAGCTGCCGCCCTGGATCGTGGACGACGCCCCATGTGACCGCCCGGTCACAAGGTCCACGACGCCGCCGATCCCACCGATTCCGTGCTCCGGGGGCGGATCGCTGCGCCACACCTCCACCCGGTCGAACGCCCACAGCGGCAGCTCCGCGAGGTCCACGGCGCTCCCGCCGTCCGGGTTGAGCGTGAGGCCGTCGAGTTGCACCTCCACCTGGCGCGCCGTCGAGCCTCGGATCGCCACGGACGTGAACGCGCCGAGCCCGCCCAGCCGCCGGACCACCGCGCCCGGCACGCCGGCCAGCGCCGTCCCGACGTCCGCGCCGGGCGGGAGCCGATCATCCACGGGGATGATGGTGACGGCGGCCGACTCGCGCGTCGGGTCGGCGACGTCGGAGGCGTCGACCTCGACCTCGACCTCGTACGGGGCGGGCTCGGCCGACGGCTGCATGCCGCGCGTCTAACCGGTCAGAGCCAGGCGCGCGTCCACGCGTACAGTCCGCGCCACGCGGGCACGTAGGCGACGTCCGCGAGATAGACGGCCGTGATCGCCTTCAGGGCCGCGACGCCGAGGACGAAAGCCGCGACGCCGGCGAGCACTGCGCGGTCCTTCGCCGGGAGTCGGGGACCGGGCGGCAGCTGCGGAGGATCCGCAGGATCGATGCCACGCACCAACAGCGAGTCCCCCAGCGTCCGCGCGCGCCTCAGAGTCCGAGCCACTATCGGCCGGAGCAGGTCCACCTCGAGGGCGAGCCGGGCGAGCGGCCCACGGTCTCCGATCGGCCGGCCCCGGCGCGCGCGGGCCTCCCGCACCTGCGCGATCTCAGCACCGAACCCCGGGAGCGCCCGCAGGCTCACCATCGCCAGGAACGCGAGCCCTGCCGGCACGCCGAGCCGCGCGAGCGCGGCGCCGATCCGGTCGCCGGGGTGCCGCGCAACGAGCGCCATCCCCGCCGCGGTGGTCGCGATCGCGCGGAGCCCCTGCGCGAGCCCCCACCCCACGCCCTCCGCCCAGATCACCACGGGTCCGGCAGTCACCAGCGGGGTCCGCGGAACGCCGGCGTAGAACAGGCCCTGGGAGAGCGCGGCAGACCAGGCGAATGCGAGCGCCGTCAGGAGCGCCACCCGTCGCCAGCGCGGCGCCGCCACCACCACCGCGCCGAGGGGGACCGCCGCGAGCACCAGGAGGGCGAGCGGGCGCTCCAGCAGCACGGCGAGGCAGCCCACCGCGAAAACAAGACCGACGTCTCGCCGAGGATCGGCTCCCGGAGAGCGTAACGGCTGAACCGCTGCCGTACCCGCGCCCGGCGCGCCATCCATCACGCGCCCCCCGTCTACCCACCATATGCGGTGCGCCGCGGCTGCCAGGGCCGCGTCGTGGGTCGCGAACACCACCGCCCGGTCGCCCATCGCGTCGAAGAGGCGCACGACGGACGCCGCATCCTGCCCCGCCGTCGGCTCGTCCAGCAGGAGCACGACCGGCTCCGCCGCAAGGACCGCTCCGATCGCGAGGCGCAGACGCTGGCCACGCGAGAGCGCCTGCGGAGACCGGTCTGGCGGAAGATCAAGGTGTGAGGCGCGCTCACGTCCCGTTGTGGGTCGGCGGGCTTCCAGCTCCGCGTAGTCGAGCTCGTCCGCCACGGTGCGGCAGAACAAGCTCAGATCCGGATCCTGGGGCACCAGGATCGCACCGTCCCCGGCAAGCGCCCGGAGCAGGCTCGACTTTCCCGCGGCGTTCCTCCCCATCACCGCGACGCGCTCACCCGCGTGCACGGCCAGCTTGACCGGTGAAAGGATCCGGCGTCCGTCCAGGATGATCTCCGGTACATCCCACCGCCTGACCAATGCGCCCACGGTCGGTAATGGCGGCGGCACCACCGTCGTCGGGAGAGGAGGTCCATCCCGGCTGATCCGGCCTCCGACCACCTCGATCTCGCGGGTCGCCCAACGGCGCGCCGCGTCCACGCGGTGCTCGACCAACACCACGGTCACGCCGCCGTCCGCGAGCGTTTGCAGCAGGTCCAGCAACGCCGTGGCCGCCTCCGCGTCGAGCCAGGCGAGCGGCTCGTCCAGCAGCAGGATCCCGGCGTCCCCAGCCAGCGCTGCCGCGATCACCACGCGCTGGATCGTGCCACCCGACGCGACCGTGAGATCGAGCGCGCCCGGGAGCCCGTGCTGCGCCAGAATCTGATCCGGATGCTGACAACCGCCCGCCAAGAGCTCGCCGAGCGCTGTCGCGGCGAGCACCTGGTCCACGGGCTCCTGGGCCACGAAGGCGAGCGCCCGCCGCCGCTCCGCCGGACCGAGCGCGTCCACGGCTCGGCCGTCGATCCGCACGGTCCCACCTCCACTCTCGAGGCCAGCGAGCCGCCGCACCAAGCTCGACTTCCCGCCGCCCGACGGGCCCGACACGAGGACTCGCTCGCCGGGGCCGATCGAGAGATCGAACGGCCCCACCTCGCCGTCGGGATAGCGGATCGTAGCTCCCGACGCCGAGATCAAGGCGCGACCCGGCGCAGCGAGTCCGCGAAGCCCACCGCGAGCGCGCTCCCCGCCGCGACGTACAGGAACCCGGGGAGGAGCAGAATCGCCGCGACATACCACGGCGCGTAGTACAGCCGGTAGAACGCCGCGCCCACCACCATCCCGGCGGCGGTGACCCCCAGGTTCCCGAGCCCGATCCCCAGCGTGAGCCGCGCCCACCGCGCCAGCCGGGGACCGTCCGTCCACCCCGGCCGGCCCAGGCCCGCCACCCGCGCGCCCAGCTCCATCGCGGACACGCTGGCCCCGAGGAACAGCAGGTCCACGGGGTGGAACG
>CAMCWU010000356.1 GCA_945882675.1 Klebsiella pneumoniae
TCCAGATGATTCGCATGGTTCCCCCTACTTGTTGAGATCGACCCACGACTCGATGTCGCGCGCCTTCGGCCCGGCGATGTAGCCGCTGCTGCACGGCGGGTTCGCGCACGAGATCCAGACGACCGACTGCACGCCGGTCTGGTAGTGGCCGTTGGCGCAGTCCCCCGTCGGGCAGTAGAAGTGCGGGCCACCCGAGACGCCCAGCGCCACCGACGTGTCCCACTTCACGTACCCTACCGGGGTGGACTGCACCTCGCCGTCTGCGGCGTACATCTGACGCCCGTTCCACGTGTTCACGGTGGTGAGGGCTTCGTTGGTGACGGTGTTGGTGTCGCAGTCCCGCTCGACGATGGGGTAGCCGCGGAGGAAGTCGGTGGGGCCGTTGATCGTCGCGTCCGACGCGGAGCTCAGCTCGAACCAGCCGTTACCGGGCGTTCCGTCGAGGTGGAGGAGGGCGTAGTCGTACTCTGTGACGAACGGGGTGTCGTCCACCCAGCTTGGTGCCGTGTCCACGTCGGTCACGCCGAAGCAGTCGGCCGCGGCGAGGCCCGAGATGTTCTCGTCCAGGTTCTCCATCGTGCAGACAGTGAACGTCGACGCGGGGTAGTCCACACCCGAGCTGTTGGTCACGCAGTGGGCAGCGGTCAGCAGCGTGTTAGCGTCGATCATCGTACCCGTGCAGCTCTCCGAGCCCCAGATAAGCACGATCTTGCGCTGGCGCTCGTTCATGGGGACTGGGTTCGCCTGCGTCATGTCTCCGTTGCCGGAGTGGTCGTAGAACCGGTTCGTCCCGCTGCACGTCACGACGTCCCAGGACGTGGGCAGGACCGTGTGCTCGGTGCCGCCGTCCGGGTTGAGCTCGACGCCCGGGTTCGGCTCCACGCCGGCCTCTTCGCCATTCCAAGCGGCCGCCGCCTTCTCGTCGGCCTCGACGATCGCGCGTGCGGCATCTACGTCCACGGCCTCGAGGACCCACCGCCGCCCGTACCGGTCGGACCGCTCGGCCGTCCCGACCCCGAGGTACCCATCCGGGTCGTACTCAAGGCCGGTGAGCACGTAGTCCTGCTCGATGAACGTCTGCGGGACGAGGGTGTCCGGGACGTCGCTGAACAGCTCCATTCCGTCGAAGCGCCAGAGCAGGGCCCCGCGCCATTCCCACTCCTCGGTAACAACGTGGTCGGGGAGATGAAAGTAGTAGTGGGTCTCGTCGACGTACATCCGCTGCAGGCCGAGGCTGGCCTCGCGCATGGCCGCCATCCCGGCGAGGTCCTCGGGCGTGAAGTCCTGTGCCCAGGCGTCGCCGGCCAGAAGCAGCAACACCAACGATCCACGACGCATCATCTCCACCCCCACGAAATGGTATTGGGAGGGGCGGATGAGCGCAAGGCCCCCACGAAGGTTTACGGCGCTTGCCTGTACCCGCGAGAAGTGGTCCTCTTTGGGTAGCATGGCGCGCCGCAGCAGCACCGCCGAGGCGCCGAGCCGTCGAGCCGTCGAGCCGTCGAGCCGTCGAGCCGTCGAACCGTCGAGGCTGCGAGCCGTCGAGCCACCGGCTCCAGACGACGAACACGATTCGGGAGGATAACGCGTTCAGGATGCCGATCAACGCGCGCGTGGACATGCTCACGACCGGGATCCGGACCCCGGTGGGCGTGAAGGTCCTCGGCAAGGACCTCGCCGCCATCGACGCCGCCGCCCAGCAGATCGAGATGTCGCTGCGCACCGTGCCGGGCACGCGAAGTGTGTACGCGGAACGCCAGCTCGCAGCGGTGATGGTGGAGATCGTCCCGCGCCGCGACGCGCTCCTGCGGTACGGCGCCGTGGTGGACGCCGCGCTCGACGCCGTCGATCTCGGGCTCGGGGGCATGCCGGTCGGCAGGATCTACGACGGCCGGGGGCGGTACTCGCTCATCGGGCGCTTCGGACGAGACTTCTGCTCGAGTGACGAGGACCTGGCCGAGGAGAGGAAGCATGAACCGCATCGCCCTGCCTCCTCCCAGGGCCGGTGTCCCCGGATCGCTCGGGTCGCGTGCATCGCGAGGCCCCTCCGTGGCGTCATCGTACCCCGAGATCCGGGGGTCCGCTGGACCGTGCGCACTTCTCCGCTCCGGCCCGCGCTGTGTGCGTCCCGGTCCGCGTCACGCCCCTGTGAACAGCGGCGGCGGCCGCGCCCGCGCCAGGCCGTCGAGGATCCGCGTCGTGGCCGGCGGGTGGACCACCACCGCGCGGAGGTTGAGCGGCCCTCGGCAATGCCGGCACACCAGCACGTCCTCCCCGAACACGCGCAGCAGCAGGTCCGCCCACCCTGGCGTGTCCGGGTCGGCTCGCGCGTGAGCTTGCGGGCTTTCCTCGTTGCTTGCTCGGGCTCGGTCCGCTCGGGCCTCGGCGGGACCACCGCCTCGCGCATGCCGGTGTTCCCCGCCAGGACGCCGTGGTAGACCGTCTGGTTGCTCCGTGGCGGCGGCACCAGCGCCGCCAGCTTGCCAACGAAGTCCGCCCGGCTGAACGACACCTGCGAAGTCCCGTCGCTCCACGCCCGCTTCAGCTCGAGCACCACGGTTCCGTCGGGCGCCTCCGACAGCCGGCCCTTCGCGAGCGGCGGGCGCAAGGTGTACCGGAGCAGCCGCTCGAGCGCGTCCCGGTCCGTCCCGCGCACCGACACGCCGGCGTGCAAGTTGTAGCCTTCGCACCACGCACAACGCGGCGGAAGCGTGACCTCGCGACCGCCCAGCCGCTGCGTGCGCCGAACCCGCCGGCCTGCCCGCGGGCCCACCGCCTCCAGCCCCTCGAGAGCCGCCCCGTGCAGCAGCGCGCTCGCGTCCTCCGCGTCCGGCTCGGTGTCGTCGTCGGCCGGGTGGCACTGCCGCCGGAGCCAGCGCTCCGACGCGCGCCAGATCTCCTCCACGAGCGCCTCGACGTCGGGCTGGTGCGGGGTGGCCTGGCGGAACGAGGGCCGGCCGTCCCCGCCCGTCACGTACACCCCGTCGAGCGCCACGATGTGGAAGTGCAGGTTCAGCGCGAGCGACGACCCGAACCGCTGGATCACCGTGACCGCGCCGCCCTGGCCCGCGTGGCAGCGCGTCGCCCGGCGATACCAGAGCTCCATGCGGCCGATCGCGATGCGGAGGACGCCGAGCGCGACGTCCGGGTTGCGGGCGAGGAGCCAGCGGCGCTTCCACGGGACGGTGAGCACCCATTGGCGTGTGGCGACGGGCGGGATGACGCGCCCGACGAGCCACGCGGACCGCTCGGCCATCCGGCGACCGCAGCAGGCGGGGCAGAAGGCGCGGCCCTTGCACGAGAACGGCACGAGGACCGCGCTGTGGCACGGCGCGCACTCGAGCCAGGCGAAGCCGCGGCCGGGATCTCCGCAGGCGACGAACGCCTCGAGCTCGTCGGTGACCCATGCCGGCAGCCGCCGGTCCACCGCGTCGAGGGCGGCGCGCAGCTCGGGGAGGCCGTCCCGGACGCTCCGGTGCAGCTGATCTCCGTGCGTGCCGCGGCGCTCGATCTCCACGCGGCGCCGGCCATGCACAGGGCGTGCCAGCGAAGAATCGGGGTTTGCCC
>CAMCWU010000357.1 GCA_945882675.1 Klebsiella pneumoniae
GAGGAGGGCGTCGATCTCGGAGCGCGCTTCGTCGTCCTGGTTGTCGATGGCGGTGAGCTGCTTCCGCGCGGCCAGGCGCACGAAGCTCGACACCGAGATCCACCGGTCACCCGTGCCAATGACGGGCTGGGCGTCGACGTCGAGCTCGACGTGCGGGAACGGCCGCGCGAGGAGCTCTTCCATCGCCCGCCCGAGCTGGGGGTCCGCGTCCATGGCGGCCGCGATGCGGGCGTTCAGGTCGTCGCCGGTGCAGGCGGGGTTCGCGGTGCGGCGCTGGGGCATGCCGGGCATGGACATGCCGCTCGCGACCTCGCGCTCGCACTCGACCGCCGGCGCGCCCAGGCCCGCGACGGCCCGGTCCTTGGCCTGGACGAAACTGTCGTCGAAGCCGCCGACCAGGGCGTCCACGAACGTCTGCGCCGCCGCATACTGGCGGTTGTACAGCGACTCGAGCGCGAGCAGGCGGTCCCGCTCCGCCGCCGGGGCCCGCGCGCCCAGGAGATCGAGGGCCTCCCGGTACTGCAGCAGCGCCGGGCCGAGCCGGTCGACCTCCGACTGCAGCTCCTCCACCGGCGCGCCCATCCGCTCGGACGCGGACGCGTAGACCTTGCTCTCCGCCGCCACATCCGTCGGGTGGTAGAACCCGCCGCCCGCCGCCAGGGCCGCACCGACCATCCACCAGAGCATCCCGGACTCCCGCCTCAGCGCTCGGCGCCGAGGACCTCGAACAGGTTCTGGAGCAGTGTATCCAGCGGGACGGGCTTGGGGATGCGGCGGGCGACGACCTCGCCGAACAGCTCGAGCAGGACGTGGTCCGTGCACGCCGTGTGGCTCACGACGATCGGCCGCGGAGCGGGGAGACGCTCGATCTCCTCGAGCAGCACCAGGCCGCCCAGGTGCTCGACGTGCTCCTGGTACTTGAACGCGCGTGCGCCGAGGACGCGCTGCGGGTGGTCGCCGAGGGGGATGAACAGATCCATCACGACCATCGCCCACTTCCGGGCGTGGAGCTCGCGGACCGCCTGCTCGACGGTCTCGACGGCCATGACGGGCGCCAACAGCGAGTCCCGCAGGATCGAGACGGCCAGCGAGACGTTCTCGGGCTCGTCGTCCACGAAGAGGATGCCCGTGGCCCCCTCTTCGCTCATCGCCACTCCTGCCGCTCGAAGTCCCACACTTTGCGGACCTTTCCGGCCTTGGGGACGTCGACCTCGAAGCTGCGGCGGCGGCCGTCCACCGTCACGATCGAGATCGGGTACCGTCCGGGGGCCAGCTGGCGCTCGATCGGCGAGCGACCCACGAACTTGCCGTCCACGTACACCTCTGCGCCCTGGGGGGAGCCGAGGACGACGGTGCCCATGTCCGCGGGGTCGACGGGAACCGGCGGAGGACGGACCTCTTCCACGGGCGCTGCGGCGACTTCGACGGCGGGATCGGGCTTGGGCTCCTCGCCCGGGAGGTAGACCTGGACGTCGGTCCCCGTGCGGTCGATGCGCACGATGGCGGATGGGATCTCCGGCTCCGGCGGCGGCGCTTCCGGCAGGTGCTCTGCCACGGCGCCGGCGGTGGACTGCTCGAACGCCTGGCGCGCGCCCGGGGCCTGGCGGGCGCCCGACGGCGCCGCGACCTCCGGCCCGAGCGGGTGCGGCACGACCTGCCACAGCCCCACGCCACCGAGGATCATCGCCCCCGTCAGCGCGGTGCCGACGACGATCCGGCGCAGCCACCGGACCTGCGGCGGGGCCGCCATCTCCGTGGCGTCCGGCACGGCAGAGATGGGCGTGCGCGCCTGCGGCTTCGCGGCCGGCGCGGGGATGACGCCCGAGTCGATGAGGGTCGCGCGCTCGGTGCGCTTCCGGACCTCTTCCCGGACGGTGACCTGGTCGGGGAGCAGCGTCGAGAGCGCGCGTCCGAACTCCTCTGCCGTCTGGTACCGCGCGCGGGCGTCGCGCTGGAGCGCCTTGATCAGGATGGGCGCCATGGCCGCATACGGGCCGTCGAGCGTGGCCGCCATCCGCGCTGCGTGATCGTCCTTGAGCAGGCGCTTGATGTCGTCCTTGCCCTTGTCCACGAACATGGGCGTGAGGCTCGCGAGCTCGTAGAGCACCGTCGCGAGGCCGAAGACGTCCGCCGTCGGCGCGACCTGGAGGCCCTGCGCCTGCTCGGGCGCCATGTAGCCCCACGTGCCCTTGACCGAGCCCTCCTTCTCCTGGCGGAGCCGGCCCTTGGAGATGCCGAAGTCGAGGACCTTCACCATCCCGTGCGGCGTGAGGATCAGATTCGAAGGCTTGATGTCGCGGTGCACGAGCTTGAGGTGCCGGCCGCGGTCGTCCTTCGCGCAGTGGGCGTAGTGCAGGCCGTCGCTCGCCTGCCGGCCGATCTCGGCGATCACGGCCAGCGGGATCCGCTCGCCGACGCGCTGGGCCGCCGCGATGAGGCGCCTGAGCGTCAGGCCCTCCACGTACTCCATGACCAGGAACCAGCGGTCGCCGTCCGCGTCGAAGTCCAGGATCTGGACCAGGTTCTGGTGGTGCATGGACGCGCCGAGGCGCGCTTCGTTGATGAACAGCTCGCGGTACGTCTCGGACGCCGCGTGCTCGGGGAGGATGAACTTGATCGCCACGCGCGGGGAGACGCCGGCGAGGGACTCGCGGCGCCCTTCGTACACGAGGGCCATGCCCCCCTTGGAGAGGGGCTTCGTCAGGCGATATCGCCCGATGCGGTCGGACACGTGGAGGGGGTTCGACGCGCGCTTCGGCTCGACCGAGGGCTCGGAGGAGAGGTGGGCAGGCATGGTGGGCGGCGGGGGAGGGAGGGGGCGGGCGGCAACTCTAGTCTGCCACCGGCGGGGGCGCCAGCGCGAACTTTCGCGGATCGCCCCGCGACAACCCAGGTACGGCGCGCGATCAGAGCCGCTCGGGCGCGTCGACCCCCAGGAGATCCAGGCCCGTGCGCACGGCGCGGGCCGTGGCGCGCACGAGGGTGAGGCGCGAAGCGGCGGTCTCGGGCGGCACGTCGTCGCCGAGCACGCGGCACTGATCCCAGAACCGGCTGAACGCGCTCGTGAGGCCGAACAGGTGCTCGCACAGCAGGTTCGGCTTGAGGTTGGCGGCCGCGGCCTGGATCGCCTCCGGCAGCCGCGCGATCTCGAGCGCCAGGGCGCGCTCGGCGGGGTGCTCGAGGCGGAGCGGGCCGGGCGTGACGCCGGCGTCTGCCGCCCTGCGCTGGATCGAGCACGCGCGCGCGTGCGCATACATCAGGTACGGGCCGGTGTTCCCCTCGACCTGGAACGCGCGCTCCCAGTCGAACGCGATGTCGGACTGCCGGTTCTGCGACAGGTCGAAGTACTTCAGCGCGCCGATGCCGGCCGACTCGGCGATCCGGGCGCGCTCGTCGTCGGGCAGCGTCGGGGACTTCTCGTCGACCACCTTGCGGGCGGCGTCGCGGGCGGCGTCCAGCACGTCGGCGAGGTTGAGCACCTGGCCGGCGCGCGTGCTGGCGACCGCGCCGCCGGGCAGCGTGAGCGTGCCGAACCAGGCGTGGACCAT
>CAMCWU010000358.1 GCA_945882675.1 Klebsiella pneumoniae
CGACGGGGCTGCGCTGGACGGCCCGAGTGGGTCTGGCGTGAATCTGACGTTTTGGGGAGTCCGCGGCTCCATTCCGACCCCCGGGCCCGACACGGCGCGCTGGGGCGGGAACTCGTCGTGCCTCGAGCTGCGCCGTGACGGCCTCGCGCCGCTCGTACTGGACTGCGGCACGGGGGCGCGGCTCCTCGGCGTCAAGCTGGTGACCGAGCCCGGCCGCGAGCTCGACCTGCTGTTCAGCCACTTCCATATGGACCACGTGTTCGGGTTCCCGTTCTTCGCCCCGATCTACACGCCCGGCTACGCGGTGCGCGTGGTCGTTCCTGCGTTCTCGGAGGAGGAGGCTCATGAAAAGCTCGGCCGGTACCTCAACGGCGTCTACCACCCCACGCGGCTCCGCGAGCTGCCGTCCAGCGTTTCGTTCCAGGCGATCCGGGCGGGGAAGGGGTGCACCGTCGGCCGCGGGTGGGATGTCCGGACGTGCGCGCTGAATCACCCCGGCGGCTCGGTTGCCTACCGGGTAGAGGCCGGCGGTCGATCCATGGCGTACGTCACGGACACCGCGCCGTTCGCGCGCCCTGACGAGGGCGTGATGGTCGGCAAGGAGTCGCCGCTCGCCGAGCGCCGGATGATCGAGTTCCTCCGGGGCTGCGACGTGGTGGTGTACGACACCATGTTCGACCACGACGAGTACCTCGAGAAGATGACGTGGGGGCACAGCTTTCCGGAGTACGCGCACGCGGTGTGCAGGGCGGCCGGGGTCAGGCACCTGGTCCTGTTCCACCACCTGCCGGACGCGAGCGACGACGCGCTGGACGCCCTCGAGGTGACCTGGAGCACCGCCGTGAGCCCGCGGGTCACGCTCGCGCGGGAGGGCGAGACGCTCGCCGTCGGCTCGTGATCGGCACCGAGTTCGTGCAGACGCTGGCGACCGGGATCCCGGTCTACGCCGCGACGGGGCTGGTGGTCTGGGGCCAGGGCTGGCTGTGGCGTCGCTGGCTCTGGGATCAGCACGGGGCGGAGCTGGTGGTGGTGGCGGAGCGGCTCGGGGGGCCGATCCGGGCGCGGTGGTCGGGCTGGGCGATCGAGGGGGCTCGCGGTCGCGTGACGGTCACGGGTGGGGTGAGGGGTGTGCGCACGCGGATCCGGATCGGCGAGAAGCGGGTGGTGCGGGACGGGTTCGACGTGGGGGAGATCGTCGAGGGGCGGCCCTGAATTCACCGCGGAGACGCGGAGGGGGCACGGAGGAGGGGGCGGAGGCCGGGCAGAGATCGGGCCCGCCACGAAGGCATGAAGGCACGAAGCCGCTGCTGCCTTCGACCGGCGTGGGGGACGGCTGGAGCCCGCGCGCCCCATGACAGGTCCCGCTCGCGGCGAGGGCACTCAAAAACCGAGCGACTACGGGCAATACCGCACGTCTCCGCGGACGGCGCTTTCGTGCAACCTTCGATCCTTCGATCCTTCGTGTCTTCGTGGTGAATGCAGGGTCGTTCTTCGTTCCTCTGCAGCACCCCTCGAACCATCTCCTCCGCGCCCCCTCTGCCCGAACCTCCGCGTCTCCGCGTTGAATCGTTCATTCAGAGGGGCTGGATCTCCCTCGCCGTAGCCCTGCGAGCCAGCCCCGACTGAGCCTGCCCCCTGAGGCGACCCAGCACCTCCGGCAACCTCTCCGGCACCGTCTCCCCCGGGATCGCCTGTGCTATCGCGAGCCCCGCCCGCGCCTCCTCCAGGAACGCCAGCGCGTACTCCGCCAGCGCCTCCGTGCGGCCGCGCTCCACGAGGATCGTGGTGCGGTGCTCCAGCAGCCGGCGGAGGTGGAGGGCAGTGGCCTGCCGGCGCTCGCGGGTGAAGGTGTCCTCGGACGGGGACGCCTCCGTCTCGGCGATCCGGGCCTCGATCTTCTCCGGATCGATGTTCTCGAGGTCCGCGTCCAGCGTCTGCAGGCCGCGCTGCAGCTCGAACACCCAGCGCGCGACTTCTGCCAGGCCGCGCTTCGTTGCGGGCTCGGGCGGGCGCCGGGCGCCATGGTACAGCTCGATCGCGCGGAGCGCCGGCGGGCGATAAGCCTCCCTCAACGTAGCGAAGATCTCGCGACGTGTCGGCACGTCGGGGTAGTGGTCGAACCGCACCGCCGCCGGCACGATGCCCTGGGCGGCGAGGAGGCCCGTCAGGCCGCTAATGATTAACGCCGGAACCCATGCTGGAACGCCCGCTCCGAGCGGCACTCCCTCTGCCGCCCACAGACCCACGCTCGAGCCGATGAGCGTGCCCAGCGCGCCGTGCACCACGTCGAGCGCGTCCGTGCGGTGCGGGAGCGTCCACGTGGCGAGGGCGCCGGCGGCCGCGCCCGAGCCGATCACCGCGGGCCACCCCAGCGCGTGAAACAGGAGCCCCGCGGCCACGGTCCCCGTGAACACCACGGGCACCGACCAGCGGCGGACAGGGCTCGCCGACGCTGCGCCCACACCGAGCACCGCGCTCAACGCGAGCTCCGGAGCCACGATCCACACGGTGGTGGCCGCAAGGAGGCCGCCGGTCACCAGCTGGGCGAGCACCCACCGGCCCTGCTGGCCCGGCAGCGCCGCGATAGCGCCGGCGTCACTTCGCGCCGGCACGGTTCAGCTCCTGCGATTGCTTCACGGCGCGCTTCCCCTGCTCGGTGTCGGCATCGTACCGGTCGATGGTGGTCGACTGCTCAGCGGCGCGGCGGGCGTCCGCGGCCAGCGCCGGGGCCGCATACGTGCGCGACGCCACGTCGAGGACCTGCTGGGCCTCCGCGATGAGATCCTTGGCCTCTTGCCGGCGGCCGGCCTTGTACGCCTGGTTCGACTGCTCGATCCGGGTGTTTCCCCACGCCTGGGAGGCTGCGATCGAGCGCTCGGGGATGGCCGACCGCTCCGCGACACCCGGATCATCCGTGACGGAGGCGGTGGCCACGACGGTCTCGGCCGCGGGGCGGTCGAGGACGACGTCGTCCCAGCGCGCGTGGACGGTCGCGACGGGGATCCGATCGCCCTCACCGGTGACGCGGACGCGGGCGACGATCTTGCGCGTCGCGCGGGCCTGGACGTCGCCGACGAACACGTCGAACCCGTCTACCGACGGCGTGGACTCCCAGCCAAGCACCTCGATCAGCTGCACGCCGTCCGGGAGGTGGACGCTGACGCGCGCGGACCGGGCCGCGGTGGCGCGCTGGCGGTCCAGCTCACCGGCGAGCGCTGCGTGGAGCTCACCCGGGGTGTCGACGAAATCGTAGCTTCCACCCCCGAGGTCCGCGATCCGGGCGAGCAGGTCCTCATTGTAGTCGAGCCCGAGCCCGACCGTGGAGATCGTGACGCCCTGGGCCGCCAGCCGCGCGGCGTTGCGCGCGAGCACGTCCGGATCCGTGACGCCGACGTTCGCCTGGCCGTCCGAGAGGAGCACGAGGCGCCGCAGATCGCCGGCCGGGGCGCGCCCGAGCTCCTGTGCCCCCGACGCGATCCCGTCCGCCAGGTTCGTGCCGCCGCCCTCCGCCACCCG
>CAMCWU010000359.1 GCA_945882675.1 Klebsiella pneumoniae
TCGTCGTCCACGGCGAGGCCGAGGTGCGGATCGTAGCCGAGGACGGTCGGGAATTCGCCGATGGCGGGGACGAGGTCCACGGTCGCCCGCGACTCCGTGATGCCGTATTGCGCGACGCAGGGGTCCGGCTCGGTCGAGAACGCGCCGGACAGGCCGATGCGGACGCCCGCGGGATCGATCGTGATCTCCGACGGTCGGATGGTGTAGTCGAGCGGCACGCCGACCAGATCCACCGAGCCCTCGATCACCGAGACTGGCGCGAAAGCGTCTTCGATCAGGCCCTCGAGCGTGGGGGCGAGGTCGGCGACGATCGCGTCCACCTGGGGCTCGATGGCGTCGATCAGGTAATCGAAGAGCTCGATCCCGAAGAACGAGAGGACGCTCTCGATGTCGTCTGCCGTGCAGCCGTCGAGCTGGATGTCGTCCTCTGACAGCGTCCAACCCCAGCCGACCGGCGGAACATAGGCGTCCACCGTGCCGTCTGCCAGGAGCGTCAGCTGCACCGCGACGCTGATGTCCACGGCGACGGGGTCGACCCACGCATCGCAGCTGTCCGAGATGCCGATCCCGATCGCTTCGCCGTAAAGGTAGATGTCGATTGGGTTCTGGCGCGAGTTGATCGTCAGCAGCAGGGACCCGTCGAGGGTCAGTGTCCCGGTGCCGGGCACGAGCTCCAGGCTTTGGACCAGCAGGGACGCGCTCCCGTTCGTGACCGAGTACTCGTACGCGTAAGCGCAGAACCCGAAAACGCACCCCCCTTCGTCGCTATCGGCGATGGGCGGGATGGCGACCGAGGAGGGGATGAGGCCGGGGATGACGCCGACGAGGGCGTCGAGGCCCGCGGGCGTGACGTCCGCGATCACGGCGGACGGGATCTCTGCGCCGAGCGGCCAGTCCGCGAGGGCGGGCGAGGCGAGGACCCACACCAGCATGTGCCGATCTCCAGTTCAGGCTTCTAACTTACCCGACGCGGTGGCGTTCCACAACCGCTCCCGCTCGCGCAAGAAGGCGACGTGGCGTTCGGCGTCCGCGGCGACGGCCAGCGCCGTCGGACCGCACGCGACGATGACGCGCTCCCAACGGCGGCGCGCGGTCGCGAGATGCGCTCCGAGGCGGGGATCCGCGCTCTCGAGCAGGCGCGGGCCGTAGTGCAGTTCGAGGCCGATGGCCGGCTCGTGTCCGGGGAAGGCGCGCACGATCTCGGCGATCCCAGCGCCGGCGCGGCGCGAGACGGGCGCGAGGACCTCCGCGTCGATCCGCCAGCCGTTCGCTGCCAGCCACAGGCGGAGCGCGGGCGGATCGTCGTCGGCGTGGAGCACGGCGGCGCGGACGGGCGTGGGGCCGGACAGGATCCGAGCGATGGTGGCCCAGCCCATGCCGGCGATGACGGCGGTGCCGACGTGGCGGAACGGCGCGAGGCCGTCAGCGACGACCCAGCGGACGTCGAGGTTCGAGCGTCGGTGCGGGCGGCGCTCCGTAGCGATCGCCCCGAGGCGCGCCGCGACGCGGCCGTGATCCGCGCCCACGTCCACGACGGGCGCGAAGCCGGGCGGCACGAGTGCCGCGATCGCTTCGAACCGGGTCACTGGCTCTGCTTCTCCGCGACGGTGCGGCGCAGGGCCTCCGACGTGCGGCGGACGAGGTCGGTGGTGCGCTGGAGCTCCTCCGGCCCGCCCGTGGCGTCCGCGACGCCCACACGTCCGACGGAGGCGAGCACACCGTCGAGGGCGTCCTCGAGGGCCTCGGCTTCGTGCAGGGCGTCGCGCCGGCCGGCGGAGATCGCGTCGACGTCGGCGAGGGTGCGGGCCAGCGCGGCGCGCTCGGCGGGATCCGGCGCGGTCGCGGCGCGCGTCCGCAGGCGCGGGAGGTCCACGTCGCGCAGGGCGGCGTCGGCGGTCGCCACGATCTCGGCGAGACCCTCGAGCCGGCGTTCGACCTCCTTGAGCGCGCTCCGCAGATCCACGGCGGCGGCCTCGGGCAGGGTGTCCTCGCGCAGGGCCCGGCGCGCGCGGCCGAGGCGCTCCCACACGCGGGCGAGCGGGCCGTCGGACGGGCGAGAACCATGGTCCGCGGCGATCTGCTGGCGGGCGGCGGTGACGAGGCGCGTCCGGGACGACGTGCCGCGCGCCATCAGCGTACCGGCCACCGCGGTCGCGCCGGCTGCAACGCCCGCCATGCCGGCAACCGCCGCCACCGTGGTCAGCCCGACCACGTAGAGCAGCGCTGCGAGCGCCAGGATCACCGCGGCCACGGCCCAGCCGCCGACGGTGAGCAGCCACGGCCACCACGGCGCCGGCCCGACCTGTGCCACGGGGAGTCCGGCGTCTGCGGCGTCTTTCGCGGCGCGGGCGGCAGCCCGCTCCTCGCGCCAGGACCCGACCACGAGCGGGAGCCCAGCGCCCGCCAGGCGGTCGAGGAGCTCGGTCGGCACGCCCGCCAGGCCGGCGGCGCGGCTTCGCTGGTCCGGGGTGAGCCCGCGGAGCGCGTCGGGCGCGATCCACACGTGGTGCGCGCCCTCTGGCGCAGGGGCGATCGCGGCGGTCGGACGGGCTTCCTGGGCCGGCGGGACCCGTTGGGCGCGGAGATCGACGGGCGGCCCCGCGACCTCGTCGAGGAGTGGCAGGGCGCCCGGGCGGCGGGCCGGATCCGCGTCGAGGAGCAGCAGGATCGCGCGGTCGAGGGCGGGCGGCACGCCGCTCCGCAGCGCGCCCGGCGGCCGGAGGACCCCGCTCGGACCCGGGTTCAGCGGCTCGATCCCCGTGATCGCGCGGTACAGCCACGCGCCGAGGCCGTACAGCCCGGCGCGCCCGTCCGGGGGCCGCCCCGCGAAGGTCTCGGGCGCGACGTTCCGGCCCATCCCCAGGTCCACGCGGGTGATCACGCGGCCGACCGGCGCGAGGACCGGTGCGCCCGCGGCGTCCAGCCCGACGTCACGCGGATCGAGCGCACCGCCGGTAGCGGAACCCGCCGCGAGGACCGCGGGGCCGATCCGCGCCGCGATCCAGGCCGCGGTGGCCGGATCCAACGGGAGCCGGAGGTCCGCGAGCGTGGCGTCGTCCAGCGGATCCCGCACGACGAGGAGCCCGCCGCCGTCGTCCACGAGCTCGCGCACCGCCGCGAGGGCGGGCGCGCGGGCGGCGAGGAGCCCGCGATGGAGCTCCACGAACGCCGCGATCCGGTCCGCGCCCCCGGGGCGGCACGCGAGGATCTCGACCGGCTCGCCGGTCGAGACGTCCGAGGCCCGCCAGCGCGCGACGTGGCGATCCCCTGGCGCTTCCGCGAGCAGGCGCCAGCGGCCGGCGATCACCCGGTCCGCGGCGAGTTCCGGGGGCGTCATCCGCCGTTCCGGC
>CAMCWU010000360.1 GCA_945882675.1 Klebsiella pneumoniae
CATCGCGACCAGGCGCCCGCCCACCACCTGTCGCGCCCGCTCCACCCGCGCGATCTCCCGCTCGCCCCCGACCACCACGAGCCGGTCCGCAGGACCCGCGACCCGCGCGAACGCCGCCGCCGCGACGTCCAGGTTCTTGCGGCGCAGCCCGCTCCCGAGGAACAGCGCCACCCGCCCTTCCCCGACACCCCACGCCATCCGCGCCGCGGATCTACGATTCGTGTCATTCGTGAATCGTTGCGCATCAACCCCGTTGCGCAACACGCGACCTACGATGCCTCGTCGCGCCAGATCCCGAGCCACCATCTCCGAGTTGCACACCACCACCCGCGCCGACGCCAGCGCCGCGAGGTCCTCCAGCGCCTCCCAGCGCTCCAACGGCGACCATCCCCGCCACCCGGCGGCCCCGAGCCATGTGGCGTGCACGCCGCCCCCGGCCCGCAGCACGTCGCACCCCGGCGTCCGATCGAACCCGACCACCACGTCCACGGCCGCGCGATCGATCGCAGCCCGCCGGAACGCCAGCCGCCCGCGCAGCCCGCCGGCCCGCACGCCCAGGTCCGCCACGTCGATCCCGGCCTCTGACGCCATCTCGGCGCGACCCGCCCACACCCGCACCGTGTGCCCGAGCTCCACCAGCCCGCGCGCCAGCCCGAGCGCCTGCCCCGACGTCCCCGCCGCCGCGCCCCACCGCGCCACCACGAACCCGAGCCTCATCCGGCGTACAACCGGCCCCACTTGAGCAGCGTGTGCGCCGCCCCGAGGCCCGCGATCGCCACCCCGCGCGGCCCGTCGAGCAGCCCGCGCCGCAGCACCAGCGCGTCCACCAGGTGCGCCGGCGGCCGGAGCGCCACGTCCCACAGGTGCGCGCGCTGGCCCCGCGCCCGCATCCCGTCCGCCGAGATCCGGCTGTAACGGTCGATCGTCGACAGATGCTCGCCGAGATCCCTGTACGGGAAGTGAAGGATATCCCCGGACAACCGCGTCACCGGCCCGTCCGCCGCCAGGAGATCGTGGGGGTCGAGCCCGCCCCAGCGCGCGCGCCCGCGCCGCACCAGGCGCAGCTTGCGGTCGGGGTACCACCGCCCGTGCCGGATCGGCCGCCCGAGCCAGTGCGAGCACCGGGGGAAGCTGAACCCCGCCGCGTCCCCCGGATCCGCCACGGCCGCCCGCACCTCCGCCTGGGCGTCCGGCGAGAGCCGCTCGTCCGCGTCGAGCGAGAGCGCCCAGTCACCGCGGGCGTGGGCCAGCGCCCGGTTCTTCTGCGCGACGTGGCCGGGCCAGTCCGTCCGGATCACGCGCGCGCCAGCCGCCTCCGCCACCTCCGGCGTCCCGTCCGTCGACCCCGAGTCGAGGACCAGGAGCTCGTCCGCGAACGCCACCGACGCGAGGCACGCCGCGATCCGATCGGCCTCGTTCTTCGCGATCACGACGAGCGACAGCGCCAACCCGGCCTCCTCGACATCGACCAGCGCTTGACGACCGGCACCGCTGCATTAAGTCGGTGGGCACGGTGCGTCACTCCGGTGACGAACTGCTGGCGCCATGCCCAAGTGGTTAAGGGAGAGGTTTGCAAAACCTCCATTCCCCGGTTCGAGTCCGGGTGGCGCCTCCCTCCTCCTACGTCTTTGACCCCTCGCCCCGCAACGGCTAGAGATGGGTGACTCGGAGGACGATTGCTCGAACGCGGGATGATGCAGTTCGCGCTGCTCGGTGCGGGCTGGGTGTTGTGGCTCCTCGTCGCCATGTCGGTCGCGACGATCGCCGTCTCCATCGAGCGGGCGGTGTACCTGCTGCGGGACGGCGCGGACCGGACGCGCCTCCAGGCGGCGATGGACGCGTACCTGAAGGGCGGGGACGCCGCGTCGCTCGGCGGCGCGGTGCGGTCGCTCCCAGGGTACGAAGCCCGGATCCTCTCGGCGGGGCTGGAGGTCGCGCCGCTCGGTCCGTCCGCGGCGGAGAAGGCCATGACCGGCGTGACCGTCGCCGAGCGCATGCGCATGGAGCGCGGCCTGACGGTGCTGGCGACGATCGGGTCCAACGCGCCGTTCGTCGGTCTCTTCGGCACGGTGCTCGGCATCATCCAGGCGTTCCACGATCTCGCGCAGGACGCGAGCCAGGCGTCGGAAGCCGTCATGTCCGGGATCTCCGAGTCGCTGGTGGCCACCGCCGTCGGGCTGCTCGTGGCGATCCCGGCGGTCGTCCTGTACAATGTGTTCGCGCGGTGGGTGCGCGGACGGCTCGCCCGGTCGGAGTCCCTGGCGAACCTGCTGCTGGCGCGGATCCCCGGGAACCCGTCCCATGGGTAGCCGACTGTCGGGCGGCGGCGACGACGACGTGATCGCGGACATCAACATCACGCCGTTCGTCGACATCATCCTGGTCGTGCTCATCATCTTCATGGTGACCGCGACGACCATCGCGAAGCAGAGCATCAAGCTCACGCTTCCGGAAGCCGCGACGGGAGAGGCGACGGAGGCCACGAGCCTCGGCCTGACGCTGCTCGCGGACGGCAAGCTCCTGCTGGACGGCAAGCCGACGGACGCCGATGGTGTTCGCGCCGCGATCCGGGCCGCGAAGGCCGTACCTGGCGCGGACGTAGTCTGCCTGGTGTCCGCGGACAAGACGGTGGACCACGGGCGCGTGGTGTGGATCCTCGATCTCGTACGATCGGAGGGCGTCGGGAAGTTCGCGATCAACATCGACAAGGCGGCGACCATCCCGCCGGACCCGGGCTGATGCACGCGGACGTCCTCGATCCCCGGCCGCGGCGCGAGCTCGCCCTCCTCCTGCTGGCGGTGGTGCTGTCGGTCGGCACGCACGCCGTCGTGGCGGGCGGCGCAGCGCGGATCCCGCCCCGCGAGAAGTCCGAGCCCGTGTGGATGGAGATGGCGGTCGTCACGCCCCCTCCCCCGCCCGCTCCCGAGCCCCCGCCGCCTCCGGAGCCGGAGCCGGAGCCGGAGCCGGAGCCCGTGAAAACCGAGCCGGAGGTCGTCGACTACACCCCTCCGCCGCCGACTCCTGCGCCGCCACCACCCCCGACCTCGAAGCCCGTGCCCGTCCCGATCCAGGGCCTCGGGAACGACAGCTTCCTCCCCGGCGCCGGAACGAACACCACCGCGCGCGCCGGGAACACCACGTCCGTCGCCGCGACCCCGAAGACCGTGGGCATCGGGGAGGCCGGCGACTTCGCACCCGTGGCGTACGCGTCGGTCACGGACCCGCCGAAGCTCAAGTACAAGCCCACGATCACCATCCCGCAGGAGGTCATCGACGGCAAGATCGAGGGCACGGTGGACGTCGTCCTC
>CAMCWU010000361.1 GCA_945882675.1 Klebsiella pneumoniae
ACAAGGAGCTCTACTACTTCAAGGGCCTCGCCCACGTGCAGGCGGGCCAGCTCGACGAAGGCCGGAAGTCCCTGCGGGAAGCCGCGCGCATGCTCCAGGCCGCCAAGGACTGGCGCAAGCTCGTCTCGACGCTCGACAACCTCGCGGCGATCGAGAGCCGCGGCGGCAACCAGGACGGCGCGAAGAAGCTCCTGTCCGAAGCGATCCAGATCGCGAAGAACGCCGACATGAAGGACGAGCGTCGCGCGCTCCGCAAGCGCCTCGATCAGATCGAGGGCATCGAGACGTCCGACGACTCCAGCTGAGCCAGGAACGGCGTCAGCCCCCGGACGGGGGCTGACGGCGAGACGACCGAGCGACGATGCTCGGCCCGCATCGGGTACCCACAAAAGGGAAAGGGCGCCTCGGCTCTCGCCGGGGCGCCCCCTTCACGACACCGGTGGTCGCTCCGCTATTCGGCGCACCAGCCCATCTCGGGGCTGGTCTCGAAGTCGAGGAGCTTGGCCGCCTTGCACATGGCCTCGAGGGAGTCCCCGCCGCTGGTCTTCGCCTTCAGCTCGCCGTCGAGCGTGACGAGCGTGGGCCAGAACCCGAGATCCAGGTGGCTCGCGATCGAGTAGTCGAAGTCGACGAGGACCGGGATCTGCTTCTTGGGGTACTGGTCGTGCCAGCGACCGATCGTAGCTTCGTCCGCCGGGAAGTACCCGCCGGTCGCCGGGTTGATCTCGTCCGACTCGCCGATCACGGTGACCCAGTACGCATCGCCCTGGTTGATCGCCTTCCGCAGCTGGATGAGGGCGGGGTCGATCTCGTCTTCCGACGCGCCGAAGAGCAGGTCGTCACCGTCGAGCCAGTCCGCGAGGTCGTTGCACGGCGGGCACCACTCGGCCGACTCGTCGACGATGACGGGCTTGCCGTCGAGGTTGTAGAAGTCGTAGAGATCCAGGGTCTCTCCGAACTGGTCGGTCGCCTGGATGCGCCCGATCTGCTTGTTCAGCACGTAGGTCGCGCCTTCCACCGGGTTCTGGGCCAGGTCCTCCTTCCCGACGTAGTACGGCCAGCCGCCCAGGTAGATGACGCTCTCGGGGTCGAGGGGATCCTTGCCCTCGATCACCTCGTCGCCGTCGCGGTAGGTGTCGCCGTCCGTGTCGGCCAGTGCGGGGTCGGTTCCGGCCGCAACCTCCTCGCCGTCCGTCAAGCCGTCGAGGTCCGTGTCCGCGACCTTCGGGTCCCCGCCAGCCGCGGCTTCCGCCCCGTCTTCGAGGCCGTCGCCGTCGAAGTCGGCGTTCTGCGGATCGAGGCCGAGCTCCTCCTCCTCCTTGTTGGTGAGGCCGTCGTCGTCGGCGTCGGCGTTGCAGGCCCCGAGAGCGACGATAGAAGCCAGCAGGAACGGCCAGGTACGGATCGACATCGTGCCCTCCAAGGCGGAGGCGGGACACGGGCCCCGCGCGCCCGTATTATGCCTCACTCGTGCCACCGACCGCGTCAAGGAACCGTCACTCGTGACGTTTGACGACACGCACCGCGCGCTTCTTGCCGACCCGCACGATCACCGGTCCCGCCTGCAGCGCCGCGCCGACGTGGTGATCCACGTCCGCGATCTTCTCGTTGTCCACGGTCACGCCGCCGCCCTGGATCAACCGCCGGGCTTCGGAGCGGGACTTCGCGATCCCAGCGGTGACGAGGACGACCGCTAGCCGCCCGTCGTCGCCCGTGGCGTCCGTGAGCTCGATCGTGGGGAGATCCTCCGACGCCTCGTTCGCGACCATGGCGCGAGCCGCTTTCTCCGCCTGCTCCGCGGCTTCCCGGCCGTGGACCATGGACGTGGTCTCGAACGCCAGGATCCGCTTGGCCTCGCGGATCTCGGCGCCGGGCAGGCTGCCGAGCCGGTCGCACTCGTCGATCTCGAGCCAGGTGTACAGCTTGAGGAAGCGGCCGACGTCGCGATCCTCGACGTTGAGCCAGTACTGGTACCAGTCGAACGGGCTCGTCCGGGCGGCGTCGAGCCACACGGCGCCGCTCGCCGTCTTGCCCATCTTCGCGCCGCTCGCGGTGGTGATGAGCGGCGTGGTCATCGCGTGCGTTCCGGCGGATTCACACCGGCGAACCAGGTCTACGCCCGCGAGGATATTCCCCCACTGGTCGTCGCCGCCGATCTGCAGCGTGCAGCCGTGCCGGCGGTGCAGCTCCAGAAAGTCGTACGCTTGCAGGATCTGGTAGTTGAACTCGATGAACGACAGCCCGCGCTCGAGGCGCTGCCGGTACGCTTCCGCCGAGAGCATCTTGTTGACGGAGAAGTGCCGGCCGATGTCCCGGAGGAACGGGATGTACGCCAGCTTCATCAGCCAGTCGGCGTTGTCGGCGAGCTGCCCGCGCTCGCCGTCGAGGACCAGGAAGCGACCGAGCTGAGCCGCGATCGCCGCGCTGTTGTGGTCGAGCTGCTCCTGCGTCAGCATCTGCCGGAGCTCGGTCTTGCCGGAAGGATCACCGACCTGCGCGGTGCCGCCGCCGACCAGCGCTATCGCCCGGTGCCCCGCCTGCTGCAGCCAGCGCATGACCAGGATCTGCACCAGGCTGCCAGCGTGGAGCGAGTCCGCCGTCGGGTCGAAGCCGATGTAGAACGTGACCGGTCCGGCGGCGAGGGCAGCCCGGAGCTCGGCGGCTCCCGTCGACTGTTGCACGAAGCCGCGCGCCACCAGCCGCTCGAACACGTCCATCGTTCCTCCCCGCCGCCCATAACCCTGTGGTAGTCTGGCGGTAGAGACCCGCATGACCCCACAGCCGATGCCAGACGACATCCCGCCGGACGCGCGGGCGATCCAGCTGCTCCCCGCCCCCCGGCCGGCGGAGCCGCCCTTCAAGAAGGTAGGCGAGCGGCGGATCTGCGGGTGGCGCACCATCGTGCGGCTGTCGAACCGGGTGGCCCGCCGCCCGGCCGGCAACTCCCGGCGTTTCTGGCGCAAGGTAGAGGCCGACGACCCGTTCCTCCCCGGCCCGCCGGACGGCCGCATCACGGACGAGGCGCACACCCTCTACCCCGTCGACCGCGCGGATCGCGACGTGCGGAACCCCCGCGGCCAGCAGTCCGCGCTCGGGCCGCTCAAGCAGCAGCCGACGAAGCCCCAGGCCCCCATGGCGCGCGCGGAGCCGACGCCGCCGATGCCGCGCTCCACCGCCCCCCGGGCGGCGGCGCCCGAGGCCGCTCCGGCCCAGGTCCACACGCCAGATCCGCAGCGCCCGCCGGCTCCCCGCCCCGCGCCGCCCCCGGGGCGCGCCACGCCGCCCGCGGCGCGCACCGC
>CAMCWU010000362.1 GCA_945882675.1 Klebsiella pneumoniae
CTCGGAGCTCCCGCGGTTCTCGGCGGCGGATCGGGACGCGGTGGCGCGGTTGGGAGGGGGCCGCACCCTGGTGCGGTACTCGGGGACCGAGCCGTACTTGAGGATCCTGGTCGAAGGGCCGGAAGCTAGTACCGTCGACGCCGTGTCCGCCGAGCTGACGGCCATCGCCCGCGAGGAGCTGGCGTGAGCCACCTGGTCTCGACGGCGGCGCAGATCCGCGAGCTCGATCGGCGCGCGATCGCCGATCTCGGCGTCCCCGGGGCGTCGCTGATGGAGCTGGCGGCGCGCGGGGTGGCGGACCTGGTGCGGTCGCGGGTGGGGAGCGGATCCGTGGGGATCCTGGCGGGCCCCGGGAACAACGGCGGGGACGGCTGGGCGGTCGCGCGGTGGCTGGCGACGTGGGGGATCCCGGTCCGCGTGGTCCACCTGGGCGAGCCCGGCCCCGGAGATGCGCGCACCATGCGCGAGATCACCGGGCGGATGCGGATCCCGGAGGAGCCGTGGTCCGGCGCGCTCCCCGCGGCGGATCTGTGGGTGGACGCCTTGTTCGGGACCGGGCTGGCGCGCCCGCTGGCAGGGGACGCCGCGGCTGCTGTGGCGGCCCTGGCCGGGCGCCGCGTGGTCGCCGTGGACCTGCCGAGCGGGCTCCACGCCGACACGGGGATGGTCCTGGGCGTCGCGCCCCGCTCCGAGGCGACCGCGACGTTCGCGCGCTGGAAGCCGGGCTTGCTCGCAGGGCGGGGTCCGGAGCTCGCGGGTGACGTGACCGTCATCGACCTGGGGCTCGAGCTGGGCGGCACCGACCACGTCGCGGAGCTCGCAGATCCCGCGGAGCTTGCCGCGAAGGTGCCGTCCCGCGCGATCACCAGCCACAAGCGCACCAGCGGCCACCTGCTGGTCGTCGCCGGATCCCTGGAGATGGCGGGGGCCGCGATCCTGTGCTGCGAAGGCGCGCTCGCGGCCGGCGTCGGGCTCCTGTCGCTGTCGATCCCCGCGGCGGCCGTGGCCCGGCTGGGCCGCCTCCCGCCCGAGGTGATGGTGATCCCGCGGGACGGCGCGCTCCCGGACACCGCGCGGTACTCGGGGGTCGTGGCCGGCCCCGGGCTCGGGGGCGGGCGCCCGCTCGACCCCGCGCTCGCCGCGGAGCTGCGCGCCGGCTGGCGGGAGTGGGCGTGCCCCGTGGTCTTCGACGCGGACGCGCTCCCGTGTGCCCTGGGCGGAGCCGGCGAGCGCGTCCTCACTCCGCACCCCGGCGAGGCGTCGCGGATCCTGGGGTGGGACGCCACGACCGACCGGTTCCGGGCCGTGCGCGCGCTCGGAACCGTCGCGCTCCTCAAGGGCCCGAACACGCTGATCTCCGACGGAGCGCGGATCCACGTGAACCGCACGGGGAACGCCGGCCTCGCGACCGGGGGCACCGGCGACGTCCTCTCCGGCGTGATCGGCGGCCTGCTCGCCCGCGGGTTGTCGGCGTGGGACGCTGCGCGGGTCGGCGCGTGGGCGCACGGCGCCGCGGCGGATCTCCTGCGGGACGCGGGCGCCGACGAGCCCCGCGCTTCCGACCTCCCGGTTGCCATCGCGCGCTTCCTGGCGTCGGCACGAAAGGATCGGTGACCCCCTCCGGATTTCCTTGCCGCCAGGGCTGGGACGGGAGACAACGCGGGCATGCCCATCCTCCACCTCCACGACGAATCCGCCACGCTGGCGCTCGGAGCCCGCATCGGCGCCGCGCTCGCGCCGGGCGACGTCGTCGCGCTGGACGGGGACCTGGGCGCGGGGAAGACGGTGCTCGCCCGCGGCATCGCGCGCGGCCTGGGTATCCGGGGGCGGGTGGCGAGCCCGACGTTCGGCCTGCTGCACCTCCACGAGACCGGCCGGCTGCCGCTCGCGCACATGGACCTGTACCGGTTGGGATCGGCGGCAGAGCTCGATGATCTCGGGCTGGACGATCTGATCGCGGAGGGCGCGGCGGCCGTGGTGGAGTGGGCCGGGAGGTTCCCGGATGCGCTGCCCGCCGACCGGCTCGAGATCCGCCTCGAAGCACCCACCCCCGCCGTCCGGGTGGCCACCGTCACGGCGACAGGCCCGCGCCACCAGCGCCTCGTGGACGGCCTCGATGGCTGACCGCACGCCGGAGGATCGTGGCGCCCGCGCGGGCGCGTGGCTGGTGGCCCTCCTGGCGGTTGCGGGGGCCATCACGGCATGGCCGCGCGCCGAGGCCGCTCCGGCGCCGGGCGTGGTCGTGGAGGTCCTGGGAGACGTCCCGCGCCCCGGACTGTGGCGCGTGGATCCGCCGACCGCCCGGGCGGCCCTCGCGGTGGCCGGGGTCGCGCACGAAACGTCGGCGCTGATACGCGACGGCGACCGGATCCTGTGGGAGGACGGCCAGCTCTCGGTACTCCCGCCGGTGGACGCTCTGCTGTTCGGCCGCCGCGTGGACTTCGAGACCGCGCCCGTGGAGTCGCTCGCAGTGCTCCCGGGCCTGAATCCGAAGCTCGCCGCGGCCATCGTCGCCGACCGGGAGGAGAGGGGACCGTTCGGCTCGATCGAAGCCCTGGATCGCGTGAAGGGCATCGGTCCGAAGGGCGTCGCGGCGCTCCGGCCCCACCTCGTCTGCACGTTCTTCGGGCCGCCGGCCCCGCCGCCGCTCCTGGACCTGAACACGGCGTCGGCTGCCGCGCTCGAGGAGCTCCCGGGAATCGGTCCGGCGCTCGCGAAGCGGATCCTCGACGACCGGCGACGGAACGGGCGTTACCGGCGGCTCGCGGATCTCGACCGGGTGAAGGGGATCGGCCCGGCGATCCTCGCGCGGCTCCGCGGCCGGGTGCGGGTGGGCCGGTGATCTACCTCGACCACAACGCGACCAGCCCGTGCCTGCCGGACGTCGTGGATGCGATGATCCCGTGGCTCGGGACGCCCGCAAACCCGAGCTCCGCCCACCGCTTCGGGCAGGCGGCGTCCGCGGCCCTCGAGCGCGCGCGGGCGGACGTCGCGGCGCTCGTGGGCGCCAACCCCGCCGGCGTGGTGTTCACGTCGGGCGCCACGGAGGCGAACCACCTCGGCCTGCGCGGCGCGTTCGCGCAGGGTGCTCGCGTGTTCGCGGCGTCTGCCATCGAGCATCCGAGCGTGCGGGGTGCACTCGACGCGCTGCGCGCCCAGGGCGCCACCGTCCACGAGCTGCCCGTGCAGCGGGACGGCCGCGTGGTTCCCGACCTCCCGCCGGGCACGGACGTGGCGGTGATCCAGGCCGCGAACCACGAGACC
>CAMCWU010000363.1 GCA_945882675.1 Klebsiella pneumoniae
TCGCTCCCTCCCACGTGGAGGTGCATTGCATCGATGGTGCCGGTATTTTACCGGCGTTGGTCCTTCAAGTGACGGAAGTCAGCCGACGGACGTCCGTCGGACTTCCGTCAGTTCCGACGGCGGGTGATCACGCGTTCAGCCCTTCGCCACCCACCGATCCCCCTCGTACACCACGTGCGTCGGGAGCCCCGGGATCTTCGGCTCCGGATGCTCCGGATGCCCCGGCATGAGCAGGATCGTCCCTTCCGTCCTGAACTCGAGGATCGGCATGATCGGCATCTCCGGGCGCACCCGGGCGGCAGCCTCCAGCGACTCGATCGACCCGTGTGACGCCAGCTCACGCAGCGTCCACCACGTGGGCGGCGCGAGTGGGAAGCTCGTCACCGTGGCTTGCTCGACCACTACGGCCGGATCGTACCAGCCGCTCGCCACGGTCTCCTGGTCGTCGTGGGTGCCCACGGCCTCGCCATCCACCACGGCGAGGAGGAACCGCGTGTCGTACCGGCGCTTCTCCACGACGGGAGTGACCCACCACGACCACGGGTGGAGGCGATCCAGCGCCATGGTCGCGCCAGTCTCGTCCAGCAGGGCGCCGATGGGGATCTGGCCGTTTGCCAGGCGTGCCCGATCCTCCGGCGGGGGCGGCCGCTCCCCGAGCCAGATCCCGCACTCCTCGAAGGTCTCGCGCACGCCGGCGACCAGGTGCGCCACCGCGCGCTCCCGCGGGATGGCCCAGCGGTCCACCACGGCGTCCGCGCCCACCACGTTCGGGTGCCCGTCGATGGCGTCGGCCGGGTCCACGCGGCCGCCCGGGAACACCCACGCGTTGGGGAGGAACCCGCTGTTCCGGTGACGCTGGACCATGAAGATCTCGAGTCCACCCGCCGGCTTCGAGCGGACCAGGAGCAGCGTGGTGGCGAGGCGCGGTTCGGTCATGGATCCCTCCCCCACCCGGTAACGCGCGCCCCGGCGAGATACGGAAGGCCCATGGCGCCTCCCGCCCGACCGCCCCCCGGGCTGCACTTCGATCCCGGCTTCCTGACGGCCCGCGACCGGTCCGCGATCGCCGCGTGGCTCGCCACCAGCCACCCGATCCGCGAGCAGCGGTTCTCGGACCTCCGTCCGCCGCCGCGCGGGCAGGACCAGCGCCCGCTCCTGCGGCCGGTGATCTGGCTCGGAGGCTGGCAGTTCGCCTGCCTGGACTACTACCACCCGCCGGACGGCGCGCTCGGGCGCGTGGTGCGGGCGGACCCGTATCCGCCCGCGCTGCAGACCGTGGTGGACCGCGCGGAAGCTCGCATCCGGAGCCAGTTCCGCGGCCCGGACCTCCCGAAGCGCTGGCGGCTCAACACCTGCCTGGTCAACTTGTACGGGAGCTGGGTCGGCGACGACGGGAAGCGCACCGACACCGCCCGCGTGGGCGACCACCGCGACTACGAGCCCGGACCGATCGCGTCGATCTCGCTCGGTGAACGCGGGCTCTTCCAGTTCGTCACGCCTGGCGGCCGGCGTGAGCCGGTGAAGCAGGTGTGGCTCACGGACGGCTCGCTGGTGACGTTCGGCGGACCGTATTGGAAGGACCGGGTGCTGCACCGGGTCCAGCGCGTGGACCACACGGGGAGGCGGCTCGACGTCCCCTACCCCGGCTTCGAGACCCGCCGCGTGAACATCACGTTTCGCTGGGTCCCGGAAGAGCATATCGCGGAGTTCGCCTCGTTGCCCCTTAGCTCACGCGACGACGTTCGCGGGTACGTCGCCGAGCTGGCGCGCCAGTCCCCGCACTGGGAAGCGGCGCTCCGGGCGGAGGCCGCTACTCCTGCTCAACGCCCGGAGTAGCCTCGCCACCCATCTTCAGGATGTGGAACTCGACCCGCCGGTTCGTGGCGAGGATGTCCGGCGTGTCGCCCAGCTGCAGCGGCTTCGTCTCGCCGAAGCCCACGGACTCGAGGCGATCCGCCGCGATCCCGGCCTTCACGAGGTAGTTGACCACCGACTGCGCGCGCGCGGCCGACAGCTCGAGGTTGTGCTGATCGTTACCCGTGCTGTCCGTGTGACCTTCGACGCGGATCTTCTGGACCTCCGGCCGCTGGACCAGGACCTCCACCAGTCGATCGAGGACGCCCAACGACTCCTTCGTCAGCTCTGCGCGATCGACCTCGAAGAACACCTTGCGCTGCAGGTAGATGCGCCCCGCGACGGCGTCGACCACGATGTCCGAGTTCGGCTGAAGCACCAGCTGGACGTCGTTCTGGCCGCCCGCCTTCGCGTTCACGATGGTCTTCGCGCTCGTCCAGCCGTCCGCCGAGACCACGACCTCGTGTGCGCCGACAGGCACGGTCGTCTCGAGGATCCCGTCCGGACCCGCCTTCTGCGCGTCGCCTGCCTGGCCCATGACGCGGACGTTCGCCCCGCGGATGGGCTCGCCGTTCGGGCTGATCACGCGCACCACGAGGCTCGCGCTGGCGGGGGCCACGGCCTCCACCCGCGCCGGCGCCACGTCGGAAGCCGGACCGGGCGCGGGAAGCGGCGCCTCCTCCTTGCGCTTCGGCGCGATCAGGAACCCGCCGACCACGCGAAAATCCGGCGCACCGATCCCCTGCGAGAGGCCGGTCCCCGCGCCGAGCCGCAGCGCACCGAAGTCCGTGGCGTACTGGCCGGACGCCAGGACCTCAGCGGGCCGGGCGCCCGAGAGGCCCCCCGCGCCAAGCCACTGCTCGCCATCCACCTCGATCGCCGCCGATAGTTCGTCGGTGAGCCCGACCGAGACGCCGAGCGCGCCGATGAGCGCGGGGCTCACCCCGAGATCGCCCAGCTCGCGCCCCGTGCCGCTCTGGACGCCGAGGTTCAGCGCGAAGCGGAGCGGCCCGGTGCCGACCGTGCCGATCAGTCCGCCGCGCCCACGCAGGCCGCCGCTGCCGACGGAGGTGCCGGGGTCGCCCATCGGCAGGCCCACGTCGCCCCACAAGCCGAAGTCGAAAGCGTCCGACTGGACCGCCGCGATCTCTGCCGTGAGCTGGCCATCGCCGAGGCGCAGGCCGTCGGTCTCCGCGCCGCCGTGGAGCGGGAGCGCGCCGCCGATCCGCAGGCGCCCCAGGCCGTAGGATCCCGTCAGATAGCCGGTGACGAGGCTCGAGACGACCGGGACCTCCGGGCCGGTCGTGGGACGGAACACGAGCGGATCGTCGACGTAGCCGAGCCACGCGCCGAACGCGAAGTCCCCGCTCACGCCAACGTCGGCGTCCTGCATCTT
>CAMCWU010000364.1 GCA_945882675.1 Klebsiella pneumoniae
GCTGGAGGTGCCGGGCGCCCTGGAGCGGCTGTCGGGCGTCGTGATGGAGCTGGAGGACTCGGCGTTCCCCCTCGTCAAGGGCATCGAGACCGCGGACGACCCGGTCAAGGCTTTCGAAGCCGCCAACGCCATCTTCCTGGTCGGCAGCCGCCCGCGGACCAAGGATATGAACCGGTCGGACCTCGTCGCCGCCAACGGCCCGATCTTCGTCGGCCAGGGCAAGGCGATCAACGACCGCGCCGCGAACGACGTCAAGGTCATCACGGTCGGCAACCCGTGCAACACCAACGCGCTGATCGCCCAGCGCAACGCCCCGGATCGCGACCCGAACACGTTCACGGCCATGACGCGCCTGGACCAGAACCGCGCGGTGGCGCTCCTCGCGAAGCACACGAACTCCGCCTACTCCGACGTGAAGGACGTCGTGGTGTGGGGCAACCACTCGGACAAGATGTACGCGGACGTGCGTCTCGCGACCATCGGCGGCCGGCGCGCGGACGAGCTCGTGGACACGGCGTTCCTCCAGGGCGACTTCCTCAAGACCGTCGCGACCCGCGGCAAGGCGATCATCAACGCCCGCGGCGCGTCCTCGGCGGCGTCCGCTGCGGCGGCGGCGGTCGACCACATGCGCGACTGGTATCGCGGCACCAACGGCGGCTACGTATCCATGGCGCTCCCGTCGAAGGGCCAGTACGGCGTGCCGGAAGGCCTCGTGTTCTCGTACCCGGTGCAGGTCGCGAACGGCGTGATCACCGTGAAGGACGGCCTCGAGCTCGACGACTTCGCGAAGGCCCGCATCCAGGACAACATCGCCGACCTGGAAGAGGAGCGGGCCGCGGTCGCCGACCTCCTGAAGTAGCTGGGGCGCCGGCTCCCCGTTCACGTGACTGGGGCGGGGCCGCCCCAGGTGGGTCACGCCGGGTGCGACAAAATTGCCGCACCCCTTGACACATTCTGGACAGGCCCAGCGGGGGATCCGCCGCGAAGCACGATCGCTTCCGGCGCTCGAACCCCCGAGACCCTGGTACGGACCTTGCTCTAGGATCGGGCAAGCCGCTGGAGGGTCCCGATGTCCCGCTTCCTCGTTCTCGCTCTCGCCCTGTCCGCCTGCTCCGAGCACAACTTCTCGGAGGTCGCGGAAAACGAAGGTCTCCCCACCGCGAAGATCCAGGTCGAGCCTGCGCTCCTCGACTTCGGCATGCTGATGGACGGCGAGACCGCCACGAAGACCTTCACCATCACGAACCTCGGTGGCGCGCCGCTCACGGTCGCGGACATCGGCCTCGACGCGCCGGCTTCGTTCACGATCCTCACGGACGTCGCGGACGTGCTGCTCGACCAGGACCAGTCCATCGCGGTGGATGTGGCCTTCACGCCGCTGCTCGACGGTGAGAACAGCGGCGCCGCCCTGATCCACTCGGACGACCCGAGCGAGCCGGAGTTCCCGGTCGACCTCCTCGGCTGGTCGGCCGTCCCCATGCTCACGATCGACCCGAACCCGGTCGACTTCGGCACCACCGCCATCTCCTGCGACACCGCGGCCGACGTGTACCTCGTCAACAACGGCCTCGAGATGCTGCAGATCGACGCCATCGAGTTCGGCAGCGCCGACGGCGCCATGACGCTCGCGGACCCGAACGTCCTCCCGCTCCAGCTCGACCCGGGCGAGAACGCGATCGTCACCGTGACCTTCACCCCCGGCGGCGTCGGCGACTCCACGTCGGAGATCGTCGTCCACTCGAACGACCCGCGCGGCCCGCAGTCGGCCACGCAGTCCGGCCGTGGCGAGTACGGCGCCATGGTCTCGGACGAGTTCGACAAGGCCGTGGATCCCCCGGTCGATCTCCTCTTCGCCGTCGTCCAGTCCTGCGCGATGGACTCGCACGCGACCTCGCTCGCCAACGCGATGGATGCCTTCATCGACACCATCGACGACGTGACGGACGGCTGGCGCATCGGCGTCGTCACCAAGGACGGCGGCTGCTTCAACAGCGGCTTCATCGAGGAGACCACGCCGAACTACCAGACGGTGTTCCGCGACGCGGTCGCGCTCGGTGGCATCGGCGCCGACTACAACTTCACCGAGCAGCTCTTCAAGATCACCGACAACGCGCTGCAGGACACCCAGGGCGGGTGCAACAACAACTTCCAGCGGGCGGGCGCGCTGCTCCACATCATCCTCGTCAGCGACGAGATCGAGCAGAGCGGGGTGAGCTGGCAGACGTGGCTCGCGGGCTACGAGACTTACGTGGCGGACCCGGCGCTCCTGAAGGTCTCGTCGATCGTCGACGTCAACAAGAACTGCGGCGACGGCTCGGGCCCCGGCGAGTACGACGATATGGCGAACGCCACGGGCGGTCTCGTCCTCAACGTCTGCACGGAAGACTGGGCGAACTACACGGAAGATCTCGCGGCGATCTCGCTCTCCGCGGTCGACCAGTTCGAGCTCTCGCAGCCCGGCGATGCGAACACGATGGTGGTGACGGTGGATGGCCAGCAGTGGCTGACCGGCTGGCACTACGACGCCGGCTTGAACCAGGTCGTGTTCGACGAGGAGCTGCCCGAGGGTGCGCACATCACCGTCGACTACGGCGCGCTGATCTGCGAGTAGGTTGACCCAGTGCGCCTCCGACTGGTAAACTCGGGGCATCCTCGCGATCGGGAGCTTCGAATGACCAGGACGGCCGCGCTGTGCGCGCTCGGAGCGACCCTCGGGGCCTGCTCCGAAGTCAATATCCAGACCATCCCGGAGGACCTCGACCTGCCTCCGGCTGCGATCGAGGTTCGGCCGGCTTTCCTCGACTTCGGGATGCTGCTCGACGGCGAGGAGCGGGTGCTGTCGTTCGACGTCGTGAACGTCGGGGGCGCGCCGGTCACCCTGAGCGAGATCGCGCTGGACGGTCCCGCATCCTTCACCATCGTCACCCCCGTGGCCGACGAGCTGCTGGACCCCGAGGAAGCGCTGAAGGTGGACGTCGCGTTCACTCCGCTGCTCGACGGCGAGAACCGCGGGCAGGCGCTGGTCCGCTCGAACGATGGCGGCAGCCCCGAGATCCCGGTGGACCTCCTCGGCTGGTCGGCGGTGCCGTTCCTGGTGATCGACCCGAACCCCGTCGATTTCGGTACGATCGGCCTGCAGTGCGACACGTCGGCGGACGTCTACCTGGTGAACAACGGGCTCGAGACGCTGACGATCGACG
>CAMCWU010000365.1 GCA_945882675.1 Klebsiella pneumoniae
CTCCCCGTCCGGCCCCTCCCGCTCCGCCGGCCCGCCCGAGCCCTCCCCCGGGTCGCGCGCCCCCCCCGCCGTCGGCGTCCAACCGGGACGAAGACGACGAGGACGCCCCGCCGCGCCCGCCGCCGCGCCCCGCATCCGGGAAGCTCGACGACGTGTTCGCGAACCCGAACGAGGGCCGGGTCCGGATCGGCGCGCCGAAGAAGAAGACGTTCGAGTAGGTTCGCCATCCGATCGAGCGCAAACCCCAGAGGCGCCGAGCAGCAGAGGCTGCACTCGTCTCGCGCGCACGAGCCGTCACCGGCGATGCACCAACCCTGCAGACGCGGGAAGCCAGGAATGAAGGAGGGCAGGAATCGGGCCCGTTCCTGTGTTCCCTCCTTCCTGTGTTCCTGAGAGGAAGGCGCCGCGCGTCGGAACGGCCCACCCGGAGACCGGGGGTGCTCCACGCTGCCCTGCCGCGAGCGGACGGACCGGAGCCCGGCCACCCAGGCACGGGCTCGAGCCCCCCACACTCAGCGTGGGAAGCGGATCAACAGCCCCCGAGCGCCGGGCTCACGCCGTTGTCGCCGTCGTCGCAGTCCCCGCCGATCTCGGTGAAGCCGTCGCCGTCGTCGTCGAACCGGTCGGTGCCTTCGTCCACGACGGAGTCGCAGTCGTTGTCGCGGAAGTCGCCGGCCTGCGCCTCGATCCCGCCCGGGTACGTGTCGCCCGCGCCGTCGTCGCAGTCGCCCGCGAGCGACCCGTCCGTGCAGCCGAGCTCGCAGTAGCCGTCGTTGTCGTCGTCGTACGCGGTCGTGCCTTCGTCCACCGTGATGTCGCAGTCGTTGTCCACGCCGTCCGGGGTCTCGGTGAGGCCCGGCGAGCGCTTCGGGTCCGCGTCGTCGCAGTCGCCGCCGTCCGGGGCGTAACCGTCACCATCCAGGTCCGACGTGCCGAAGTCCACCACGCCGTCGCAGTCGTCGTCGATGCCGTTGGTCAGATCCTCCGACGCCGCGGGGCTGACCGACGCCGCGCCGTCCGCGCAGTCGTCCGGGAGCGAGCCGTCCGTGCACACGGAGTCGTCGCAGTAGCCGTCGCCGTCGTCGTCCGCGCCGGGCGTGCCGTCGTCGATCTTGCCGTCGCAGTCCTGGTCGACGCCGTCCTGAGTCTCCACCGCGCCGGGGTTGATGCCGCCGTCGTCGTCGTCGCAGTCGCCGGCGCAGTCGGTGAAGCCGTCGCCGTCCGCGTCGTACGCGGAGGGGAGCCCGTTCTCGCAGTCGTTGCCGCGGAGCGCCACGTTCGGGAGCGCGAGCTGGCCGACCTTGAGCGTGAGGGTGCCGAGCGCGGCGAGCTTGTTGGTGGGCGTGAAGATCACGGGGATCGAAGCGTCGTCTCCCGACGCGATCTCCAGCGGGAAGCCGAGCCCCACCGAGAAGGCCGGGTTGCTGAACCGGGCGTCCGAGAGCGAGAGGTCCACCGCGCCGTCGTTGCTGACGATGACGGACTGCTGCGCGGTCTCCCCGACGTCCACCGTGCCGAAGTCGAGCGCGAGCGGGGTGACCGTGGCGGCCGGCGCGACGGCGTGGCCGCGGAGATCCGTCAGGAAGCGCGTGACATCTGCGTTGCTGACGATCTCGAGCGTGGCGCGATGCCAGCCTTCCGCGAGGGGGGCGTACGCGATGGGGACGAGGAAGGTGCCGCCCTGCTCGAGCAGGTGGTTCGTCGGCCCGTCGTACGTGAAGAACGTGCCGTCGATGTTGGTGATCACGATGTTCGTGATGTTGACGTCATCGCCCTGGAGGTGGTCGATCTGGACGGCGATCTCGCCGGTGCCCCCGACCTCGATCGTCTGGAAGTCGACGAGGCGCGGGGAGACTTCGATCTCCGGCACCACGGACGACAGCGAGGTGTCGTTGCCGCAGCCCGTGACGGCGAGGAGCCCGAGCGCCAGGAACAAGCTGCGGTACATGGAAGCCCCCCATCGTCGACTGATTGAACGAGTATAGCCTACGCGACGGCGTCCGCCCATCCCCGCCGGTGTTAGACTGCCCCACTACCCGAGGTATTCACGTGAAGCTCTCCGTGCGGAACCCCTTCCCGTGTTCGGTCGACGAGTTCTGGGCGATGTACTGGGATCCGCAGTTCGACGAGGTCCTGACCCGGGAGGCCAAGGTCACGCGCACGCTGCTCTCGGAGCAGAAGGACGGCGACATCACCACGCGGCGCGTGAAGCTCACACCGGACGCCGACCTGCCGGCGGCCGTGGCGGCCATGGTCGGCACCAAGAAGCTCGTGTACGAGCAGGAGAACCGCTGGGACGCCAAGAACCGCGTGCTGCACTGGAAGGTCATCCCGACCGTGCTCCCCGGCAAGCTCGACGCGGCGGGGACCATGACGGTGCGCGCCACCTCGACCGGCTGCGAGCAGGTCGTGGACGGCAACATCTCCGTGAAGGTCATGCTCATCGGCGGCAAGATCGAGCAGACGGTCGTGGACGAGGTGTCGAAGTCGTATGACCGTGCGGCCGTCGCCTGCCGCAAGTGGCTGACCGAGAAAAAGTGAGGTCGCTCACACTCTTTCTCGCGCTGCTGTCCTGCGCCGCGCTGGCTTCGGACCGCTCCCCGGATCTCCCGGGCGAGGTGATGCCGGACCGCCGCTGGGACTTCGTGTCGCTGTCGCTCGATCTGCGGGTCCTCCCGGCGGATCGTGCGGTGGAGGGGTCGGCCACCCACGTGGTGCGCCCGGTCGGAAGGCCGGACCCGTGGCTGCGAATGCACGCGGTGGACCTGGACATCCGCGAGATCACGGTGGACGGCAAGGTGGTGGAGGGCTGGCGGGCCGGCCGGGACACGCTGGACATCCCCATCGGAGTCGCGGACGGCGAACGGACGGTGGTGGTCCGGTACCGCGCGACGCCAGAGGGCGGGCTGTACTTCCGTGGCGGCAAGGGCTCGGGGGACGCGATCGCGGAGGTGTGGTCGCAGGGCGAGGACATCGAGAACCGCCACTGGTTCCCGGGGTGGGACTACCCGAACGACCGGTTCGTCGTGCGCCAGGCGTACACGGTGCCGGCCGGGTGGGTGGCCGTCGGCAACGGCGCGGAGGTCGGCCGGACGCCGCAGCCGGACGGGTCGGTGCGCTGGGAGTTCCGGTTGGAGCAGGAGATCACGGGGTACCTCGTGGCGCTCGCGGCCGGCGAGTACCGCGTGG
>CAMCWU010000366.1 GCA_945882675.1 Klebsiella pneumoniae
GAGTACCTCGACGGCATGCGCTTCGGGTTCGGCTACGGCCCGCTCAGCCCGTACCTCGACGAGACCCTGGCCGAAGGCGACCCCGAGTGGGACTCGGTCAAGCAGGCGTACGTTTCGCAGTTCATCGCGATCAACCACCCGGACGGCAACGGCGGCGTGGACTTCGTGGGCTTCGACTGGAATGCGGCGCTCCTGGTCGAGACCGACTTCGACACCTGCTCCACGGTCTTCTACTACGACGACTCCGGCTACCCGACGGAGGACGGCGTGGACATCTGCGGCCTGGTCCAGGTCAACCTGGACGACCTGACCTACGTGCTCGGCGACCAGGACGCCGGCCCGATCCACGGGTACACGCAGGGCTTCTCGATGTGGCTCGAAGACACCCCGAACTTCGACGTGTCCCTCCTCAAGGAAGGCGCGCTCTAGTCACTCCGGTGCGCCTGCGCGGACATTCTCCAGCCGGAGAACGCCGTTCGCGTTGCGCAGCGCTCCGGCTCGACAGCCCGTTCAGCCGGGACGGACATTCTCCAGCCGGAGAACGCCGTTCACGTTGCGCGGCGCTCCGGCTCGACAGCCCGTTCAGCCGGGACGGACATTCTCCAGCCGGAGAACGCCGCGGGGGCACATGTGCGCGCACATCCCGCAGCCCACGCAAGAGGCGCGGGTGAAGCTCTCGTTGCGCTGGGCATAGGCGCGGACGTCGATGCCCATCTCGCAGTAGGTCGAGCAGTTGCCGCACGAGATGCACATGTCGGGCTTCACGCGGATGCGGAAGGCCCCGGCCTTCTGCACGAGCCCGAGCATGGCCGCCATCGGGCAGAAGTTGCGGCACCAGACCCGCGGCCCGAGGAGCGGGTAGAGCCCGGTCCCCACTACGCCGGCCAGGATCGCGCCGATGACGAACCCGTACCAGCTCTTCACCTCGTTCGCGTACCAGGCGACGGTCGGCCAGGTCTGCTCGTGGGTCTGGCCGAACGCGATGAGCGCGGTCGAGAGCACGGCGAGCACGAGCACACTGTGGACGGAGACCTGCTCGAACCGCCACGCCCGCTCGCTGCGGGCCGTCAGGTGGCGCCACGGATCGCCGAATGTGTTCGCCAGCGCGCCGCAGCCGCACACCCAGCTGCAGTACCAGCGCTTGCCCGTCACGACCGCGAGCGCCGGCGCGACCACCAGCGAGCCGATCACGGCGTACGCCGCGAGGTAGCCGGGAAGCGACTCCAGCGTGTGCGGATAGAGGAGATCGTACTTCAACGGCCAGAAGTACGAGAAGTAGTACTCCGGTTGGTCGAGGAACCGCATGACGATCGGGAGAGCGAAGCCGAGGACGACCTGGATGGCGACGTTCGTCGCGATCCGGATCTGGTGGTACCGGCTGTTGCCGTGACGCCGCAGATACCACACTGCGCCGCCGGTCATCGCGACGGAGTACAGCAGCCCGTACAGGGTCCACTTGCTGCCGAGCCCCAGGCCTTCCGCGACGGGCGTGAACACCTCCGTCCAGTACAGCAGGCAGTAGAAGCCGATGAGCGCCGCGCTCACGAGCCACGCGACGGGACCGCGGTTCTGCCAGGGACGGCGCCGGGTGTCGAGCAGGCCGGCCTGCCCTTGAATCTGGGCTACATGGGGATCGGCTGTCACGGTCATCGGGCCTCCGGCGGGATCTGGAGCGGCGGGACGAGCTCGGTGTCGAAGGACGCGTCGCGGAGGTGGTCGAGGACCCACGGGAGCGCGCGACCTTCGGCGATCCAGCGCAGGAACACGGTGTGGTCCCACCGGCGGCCGAGCGCGTTGAACCCGAGCACGCGGTCGTCCTCCGCGAGCGCGATGCGCAGGCTCGAGCGGACGCGACCCACCTCTTCGAAGCGCCACTCCCGGCCCGCGCCCTTGCCGGCGATGCGGCCGGCGGTGGTGTACTCGTCGTCCATCAGCTTCGCGGAGTTGTACCAGGGCCCGCGACGGTAGCGATCGGCCGCGCCCGCCGTGTTCCGCCCGGCCACCCGACCCTGGTCGCGGCTGGTGTACCAGAGCGTCTCGATGTGCGGGCCGTCGTCGCCGGGGACCGCGGCACAGTCGCCGGCGGCCCACACGTCCGCGGCCGATGTGCGGAGCTGGTCGTCGACTTCGATTCCGCCGCGAGCGGTCGCGAAGGTGTCCCGGAGGAACGCCGTGTTCGGCACGACGCCGATCGCGACGACCGCCAGGTCGCACGGGCGCGAGCCGTCCGCGAGCTCGACGGTCTCCACGCGATCCGTGCCGTGGAAGGCGCGGATGTCTGCGCCACCCACCACGGTGGCGCCGTGGGCGCGCAGCCGGGCGGCGATCCACTCGCCTTCCTGGCGGTCGAGCGCCAAGGGCCAGAACCACTCGTCCCGCCACAGGAAAGTGGGCTTCATACCTGCCGCGAGCAGGCACTCGACGACCTCTACCCCGATCAGGCCGCCGCCGATCACGACCGGGTTCCGCGGGCGGGGAACCGGCGGCCGGAGCCGATAGGGCGAGCCCTCGCGGTCGCCCGCCGGGCCTTCGATCCGGTGGGGCAGATCCACGCCGGACCGGCCATGAACGCACAGCTCGAGCCAGCGCAGATCCTGGAGCGTGACGAAGTGCCCGATCCCGCGCAGGTCGGACCCGACCCAGGGAGCCGCGCGCGGCGCGGAGCCGGTGGCGAGGATCAACCGGTCGTACGGGAGGATCCCGCCGTCCCCCAGGATCAGCCGGTGGGCGTCCGGCTCCACGCGCACGACGCGGGCGCGGACCCGCTCGGCGCGCAGGGTGTCCCGTTGCTCCCGCGGATCGGGCTCGATGTCGCGGTACGAGAGCTGGCCCGCGAGGACGTACATGAGCGCCGTGCGCGAGAACAGGCGCTCGGACTCCTCCGACACGATGGTGATGGTCGCGGCCGGGTCGGACGCGCGCGCCGCGGCGGCAGCCTCCATCCCGGCGATTCCGTTGCCTACGATCACGAGCCGCATGGCCGGGAGGGTAACGCAAGTGGGCGCGGCACGATAGGATGAGCTCATGTGGTTTCTCGTCGCGGTCGCGCTGGCAGGGGACCGACCGGAGACGGACGGGCCGGAGACGGCCGCCGCCGCGGCCTGGGTGGCCCCGGGACCGGCCGAGCTGGTGGCCGTGCTCGACGGGCTGGAGACCCGCGTCGCCCGCGCCGAGGCCATCGGCGTC
>CAMCWU010000367.1 GCA_945882675.1 Klebsiella pneumoniae
AGAGGCTGCCCTCCTTCGCCGCGAGGCCGTAGCTCACGCCGTCCGCCACGCCCGCGATGAAGTCGAACTCGAAGGGCTCGACGAAGCTGTTCTTCCCTGCCTGCATCGCGCGGTAGACGGCGCCGTCTTCGTCGAAGCCGATGCCGGGCGCGAACACGTCCACGCTCCCGCCCGACAGGTAGAACTCGCCGGCGACCGCGCCCGACTCGATGGCCCAGTCGATGAGCGGCATTCCACCCGTGCTATAGCCGAGCGGCTCCCCATCCGTGAGCTCAGCGGTGCCATACCCGATCTTCGTTTGCAGCTCGACCCACGGCTTGCCGCGCTCGACGATGTAGTCGGTCTGCAGGTACACATCCGGCGCGCCGACGATCGCCCACAGGGCGTCGAGCAGGCTCAGGAACGGCAGGCTCGGGCCCTGGACGCGGACCACGGCGCGGCCGGACTGCGCGCCGTCGTCGAGGATGGCGACGGAGCCGCCCACTTCGGCGTCCGTGTTCGTTACGTTCATGTTCAGGGTCGGGAAGAGCTCCGCGAACTGGTCGCGCCCCTGCCCGCCCGCGAACTGCGGCGCCGCGCGGTTCAGGTCGGCGTCCACCAGCGAGCCGCCGCGGAGCCCCGGCCCGAGGCTGTTGCGCTGCCCGAGGATCGCGACGCGCAGGTGCTCGTTCTCGAGGATGATGTCGCCGGGCTGCGCGATCGCCTTCGGACCGCCCACGCCGTCGGCGAGGGTCTCCATCACGGAGGCCCGGGCGAACCCCGGGAACTCGCCGGTCTGGCACGAGGTGGTGAGGGCCGCCAGGGCGACCGGTACGAGTACGCGAGGGTGCAGGAGGCGCATGAGCGATATCCTACCCGGCATCGGCCGGTCCCGCCCGCGCCACTTGGAGTCCGCATGCCCCGCTGTGCCGTCTGGACCTGCGCTCTCGCCATCATGGCGGCACTTTCGGCGCCCGCCCACGCCGAGGACTCCGGTGAGCTCGCGGTGGATCGCGATCGCCAGGGCACGATCGCTCCCGAGGATCCGCGGGACCGGCGGTGGCAGGACGCCATCCGGCCCGTCGGTCAGCTCCAGATCTGGACTACCGTATGGGACCAGGACGTGTCGAAGACGGCGGATCCCGCGACGTACGGCGACCCTGAGGCCGATCCGGGCTTCACGCTGTACCGGGCGCGCGCCGGCGCAGAGGGCCGCATTCGGGGCCCCGAGGGGATCGGGGACGACAACGCCGTGTACTGGCGGGTGTGGGCGGGCACGGGCCCGGCGTACGACGCGCCCTGGGCGTCCGTGTACGGCGCCACGCCGGGATTCGGGATCGTGGACGCCTTTGGCCGCTGGGACATCAGCACCGGCCTCGGCCTGTCCCAGCTCACGCTCGGCCTGCAGACGGTGCACTTCAACCGCGAGCGCATCATGTCCTCGTCGGACCTTCTGTTCCAGGAGCGCGCGGTCGGCGGCGAGTGGACGGGCGCGGCCCGCGACACCGGCCTCACGGCGAGCCAGACCTTCCTGTTCACGGATCGCGAGCGCGGTCCCCGGCTCCAGGCGACCGCCGGCATCTACAATGGCGAGATCGGCTCCTTCCTCGGGAATCCGAACCCGGGGATGATGCAGCTCGGACGCCTGGAGTTCGAGCTCGGGAACGCATACCGCACCTGGGACCCGGAGGGCAAGGCGGCGTTCGGCCTGGGTGTGGCCGCGCGGAACACGAACGACGTGGCATCGAACAATCAGGCGTTCGTGGCCGACCTCCTCGCCCGAGTGAAGTGGGTGACCCTGCACGTCGAGGGGAGCACGCAGAGCATCCAGCCGGGCGACACCACGCTCGCGCCGCCGGACGTCCTCGCCGGAACCACTCGGATGGGCGGGATGGCCCAGCTCTCGGTCTTCGTCCCGATCCAGGGGGACCAGGGCGTCGAGATCGGGGGTCGGTACGCCTTCTTCGATGATGACACGACGCTGACGAGCACGGGAGACGTCCAGATCATCCATGCGGGCGCCACGCTGCGGGACGCACTGCGCGGCGTGGACGTGGGCGCCGGCTTCATCCACCGGATGGAGGCCGCCGACGTCGGGCCGTGGAACAACGACACGATCCGGATCTGGACGCAGATCCGCCCGACCGCCGCTAAGGTCGACTAGACCGGCGACTTGACCTAAACACGCGACCTGAAGTCCGGCGGCACGTCGAAAGTGCCGTCCCCCGGCGTCACCTGCGTCACGCGATCCAGGCGAAAGACTCGCTCGTCGCCGCGGAGCAGGCAGTACCCCTGGAACCGCGGGTGCCGCACGGCCCAGACCTGGACCTCGCGGCGGACGGCGCCTGCCACCGGATCCGTGGTGGACAGGTAGTCGATCACGACGGTCCGCTTGTGGCGCCACGCGTCCGAGATCACCTGCTGCTGGCGGAGCCGGAGCGGGCTGTTCGGCGCCAGCGCGTCGACCAGCGTGACGATATCGTCGAGCGCGAGCGACCCGTCCGGGTCGAGGATCGCGAGGATCCTGCGGAGCACCGCGGCCGTGGCCCGCGCGTCGGCGAGCGCCCGGTGACCCGGCACGTCGATGCCGAGGCGGGTGCACACCTCCGCGAGGTTGTTCTTCGGGAAGCTGAACAGGCGCCGGCACAGGAGCAGCGTGTCGATGGCGACGTCCGGCGGGGGAAACGGGAGCCCAGTCCGCGAGAACTCGCGCTGCAGGAACCCGATGTCCGTGGGCACGTTGTGGCACACGAGCGCGGCGTCCGCGAGCAGCTCGCGCAGCGTGTCGGCGATCTCTGCGAACAGAGGGGCGTTCGCCAGCGTCGAGTCCGTGATCCCGGTGACGGCGATGGCGCCCGCAGACATCGGCCGATCTGACCGGATCAGCGTGCTGTACTCCCGCTCGACCACATCCCCGCGGAACCGCACCAGCCCGATCTCCGCGATCCGGTCCCGCGCCGGGTCGAGCCCCGTGAACTCCAGGTCCAGGGCGACGAAGCAGGTGTCCGCGGCCCTCGTCATCGCCGCGGGGCTGGCCGGCCGCCGAACCGCGGCTGGCCGAGCTGGGGCACCGTGACCGTCGTGGGCTTCGCGTTCGCGCGCATCTGGAGCAGCATCTCCTCCGGGAAGAACTGGAACCAGGTCTGCGGGAAGTCCTTCGTATCGAGCTTCTGCTTGTTGGCGAGGGTCGC
>CAMCWU010000368.1 GCA_945882675.1 Klebsiella pneumoniae
CTCCGCATTCTCCGGGGTGGACGACGCGGACGGCGTCGGGATCGCCGGAATGGGCGCTCCGACCGGCACGTGGGAGGACGACGGCGGCTGCGACTCGAGCGGGGGAGCCGCGTCCGGGATCAGCGCGCTGGCGGCGGCGCTGGTGCTGGGGCGGCGGCGGCGCGCGGGTACTGCCGCGCGACCGTGACGGCCGCGGCGCGGACCCGGTCGAGAGTCTCGCCGAAGGTCCGGGCGTCCGACCACGCGCGGAGCTCGAGCTCGTAGCCGGTGGCGCCGATGCCGATGATCGCGACGGCTGCGGCCGGGTCCGTGAGCACACCCTCCGCCTCCTGGGCGACGGCCAGGAGCGCTGCACGCGCCTCCTCCACCGGAACGGCATGGTCGAAGCCGAGGATCACCGTGCCGGCGCGCCGGCCGAGCCCCGTGTAGTTCACGATCGTCGCTGACGTGATCGCGCCATTGGGCACGCTCACCTTCACGCCGTCCACGGTGACGAGCCGCGTGGCGAACAGCCCGACGTCCGTGACGCGTCCGGTCTCGCCGCCGACCTTCACGATGTCCCCGAGGTCGAACGGGCGGAACACCACGAGCATCACGCCAGACGCCAGGTGCGACAGCGTGCCCTGCAGCGCGAGGCCGACCGCCACGCCGGCCGATGCGAGCGCCGCGACGACCGACGCCGTCTGGACGCCCACCCGGTCGAGCGCCCCGAGCGCCGCGACGAGGATCACCGCGTACTGGGCGGCGCTCCCGAGGAACCGAGCCATCGAGTCGTGGAGGTCCGCGCGGTGCGCCCCGGCCATCACGACCTTCCGAGCATACTTCGACGCGAACCAGCCGATCGTCACGAGCGCGAGGCCCGCGACCAGGTTCGCCGCGAGGGCCGCCGCCAGCACGGCCAGCGCGTGCACCTGCTCGTCCGTCAGCGTGGGCACGCTCACCTCAGCCCGACCGGCGCGCGAGGAGCGCCTGGAAGGCCGCAAGCTCCATGCCCGCGCGGCGCGCGGCGTCGTCGAACCAACCGGTTCGATACGGGATGTCGCGCACGGCAGCGGGCCAGCTCGCGATGGACTGGGCGTACCGGACGAGCCGGTCGAGCGTGAACGCGTGCGGCGCGTCGATGCCGTATACCCGGCGTCCGACGCTCATCAGCTCGCGCACGAGCACCGACAGCTCATGGCGGTGGTCGGCCGCGATGGCGCCGACGTTCACGCCGTGCGACTCGCACAGCAACCCGAAAGCGGAGAGCCAGACCGTCTTTTCGAGCTCGTAGTACGTGAAGGTCAGCCAGTCGACATCCCGCGCAGGGATCCCGAGCGCCACCAGCTCGTCCATGACGACGGGCGCGTGGAGCCCGGTGAGGATCGAGGGATACCCGATGATTGGATTGGACTCTCGCGAAGCGACCGCGAAGTACAGCTCTCCTCGCGTGCAGCGCTCCAGGCCCAGTGCCGCCAGCGACTCGCGGAGCATGCCGTTCTGAACGATGACGAGGTCCGCGACGCGCGCGCGCGGGATCCGGTCCGCCACGGCGCCGAGGTCGTCCGTGCGCACGAGCGCGAGGATGGGCTCGCCCGGCGGCCCATCCAGGGCGTCCCAACCTTCTTTTCGGTCGATCAGGGTGAACGGGATTCCGCGGGTCTGCGCCGCCCGCTGCAGCGCCGTGCCGATCCGCCCCGCGCCGATCGCGATCATGGTGCTCCCCCGTGCCCAGAGCGGCGGGATATCCTGTGGCCATGCCCCTGCCAAACTCCGCCCGCGCAGCCCTCTCGGAAGCCGGCGTCACGGTCGTGGACGACGCCCCGCTCGCCCGCAAGACCTGGTGGCGCGTGGGTGGCCCCGCGGACGGGTACGCGGACGTCGGGCGGCTGGACGCGCTGCGGCGGGTAATGGCGCTGGCCGGCGACGGCCTCCCGGTGTTCGTCATGGGGAACGCCAGCAACCTGCTCGTCAGCGACCGCGGGATCCGGGGGTTGGTGATCCGGCTCGTGGACGAGCTGGCGGCCGTATCGGCCGAAGGGGAGCCGCCGACGCTCACCGTGGGCGGCGGCGCGAAGCTGATGACGCTCGTTGGCCGAGCCGGACGCGAGGGGTGGACCGGCCTCGAGGCGCTCGCCGGCGTTCCCGGCACCCTGGGCGGCGCGATCCGGATGAACGCCGGGACCCGCCTGGGCGAGATCTCGGACGTGGTGCGCGACGTCCGCGTGGTCCTGCCGGGCGGCGACCTCCGCGACCTCCCGCGGGACGAGCTGGGGTTCGCGTACCGCACGTCGGTCCTGCCGGAGGGCGCCGTGGTGGCCTCCGCGCGGTTGCTCACCTCGGGCGGAGACGCGGCAGAGAGCCGCGAGAAAGTGGCGGAGCACCTGGAGTACCGCGCGCGCACGCAGCCGGTGGATCTGCCCACCTGCGGCTCGACGTTTCGCAACCCGCCCGGGGACTCCGCGGGCCGCCTGATCGAGGCCGCCGGGCTCAAAGGTCTCCGGATCGGCGGCGCGGAGGTCAGCCCGAAGCACGCGAACTTCGTGGCCAACATGGGCGGGGCGACCGCCGCCGACATCGACGCCGTGATCCGCGAGATTCAGCGCCGTGTCTGGGAGAGCGCAGGCATCGAGCTCCACCCGGAGGTGCATCGCGCCGGGGAGTGGCCGTGACCGGAAGGTGGCCGTGATCGGCGGGCCGGTCCGGGCGCACCTGCGGAACGGCGAGCCCGGTCTGGCGCGGGCGGCCGGCCTGGAGCTGCTCCGCGACGCACCGGAGCCAGAGCGCGCGATCCTCGGCGCACTCCTGGCCCGCGCGCTCGTCCGCACCGGCGAGCCCGCGGAGGCGCTGCGACGCGCTTGGGGCGCCTGGGAGCGCGACGGCGGGTGGGAGACCGCCTTGGCGCTCGGGGAAGCGCGTCTCGCGACCGGCGATCTCGCCGGCGCGACCGCGACGCTCGACCTCGCGGACGCGCTCCGGGCCTCCGTGGACGCTGACGGCGCCGGGCCCCCTCCCTCGAACGCCCGGATGACCGTGGCGGTCGCCCGCGCGGAGGCAGCGCGCGCGTGCGGAGACTGGAGCCGCGGAATGGACATCGCCCGCGACGTGGCGGGTGACCGCCGCCGGGTCGACCCCCTCGACGACGCCGATCGCCTCGCCGTGCTCGGCAGCTGCGCGGT
>CAMCWU010000369.1 GCA_945882675.1 Klebsiella pneumoniae
CCGGGCGCGTGGGAGGTGCGGACCAGCGCCGCCGGTGCCGGCGCCCAGACCCGCCGCGTCGACGTCCGGCCCGGCGTCGCGACGCCCCTAGAGATCGTGGTACTCCCGAGCGCCGGGGACGGCGCGCTCGCCCTGATGCTGGCGGATCCGGAGGGGCGTCCCGTTGTCGGCGCCCGGGTGCTCGTGGACGGTCAGCCCGTGGGCACGAGCGGGGCGGCCGGTGACCTCGGCATCGCGGGGATCGCCCCCGGACCCCACGATCTGGTGATCCGGACGGACGCGTTCACGGAGCGCCAGCTCCCCGGCGTGGTGATCGGCTCGGACACGGCGCTCCCCGTGGTCCTCGAGCGCGTGCCGGGGTCGGTTCGCGTGGCGGTGCACGGGCCAGACGGGCGGCCGGCGGCGGACGCGATCCTCCGGTTCGACGGGCCGCGGCGACTCGCGCCGACGCCGGTCGGCGAGACGGGCGAGCGGACCCAGGTCCTCGGGCCCGGGGAATGGAGCCTGCTCGTGACCTCCGCGGCGTTCGGGTTCCAGGAGCGCGCGATCCGCGTGCCCGAGGACTCGTGGCAGCTCGTGGAGGTGGACGTGGTGCTCCAGCCGCAGGAAGAGGGCACGGGAGACCTTCTGATCCGCGTGGTGGACGGTGAGGGTGTGCCCGTGGACGGCGCATCGGTGGCGCTCGACGGGCGGCCACTCGGCCGGACGTCGACGGGGGGCGAGCTGCGGCTCCAACGGCTGGACGTGGGGCCCCGCGAATTGGCCGTGGAGGCTCCGTGGCACCGCCCGGTGGCCGTCCCGTCGCTCGACGTCCACGACGGCTACCAGGAGTCCGTGGTCACGCTGGACTGGGTAGCAGGCGCGACGCGCGTGCGGGCGTTGACCTCAACGGGCCCCGTCCCCGATGCGATCGTGCGTTTCACGGGTCCCGAAGCCGTGGATCCACAGCCGCTCGGTCCGGACGGCGCCGAGATCGTGGAGCTGGTGCCGGGGACGTGGACCGCGCTGGTGACGTCGGGGACCGCCGGGTTCCACGAGGCGCAGCTCGTGATCCCGCCGGACGATCGCGCGCTGCATCGGTTGGACGCGCTCTTCGCGGCCGGCGAGGAAGGCACCGTGAAGCTCCAGGTCCGCGTGACGGATCCGGATCGGGAGCCCGTGGACGGCGCGCTAGTACGGCTCGACGGCGAGCCCGCGGGGCTCACCGGCAACACGGGCGCGCTGACGCTCGCGGAGCTCGATCCTGGGCGTCGGAAGGTGATCGTGGAGGCCCCGCCCCTCCTCGATCGGGCGGAGGCGACCGCCACGCTCCGCGACGCGGAGGTGGATCTCCCGGTGGCGCTCGGGTGGGCGCCCGGGACCGCGGAGGTCACCGTGGTGGACGCGGCCGGCGCGCCAGTGACGGACGCGATCCTCCGGATCGACGGTTCACGGCGGATCGACGCCACGCCAGTGGGCGCGGACGGCGGAAGGCGGTTCGCGCTGGGGGCGGGCGACTGGCAGGTCCTTGCGACGTCGACGACGAGGGGCTTCGCGGAGGCATCCGTGGTGTTGACCGCGGACGATCGCATGAAGCCGGTGACGGTACGGATGGAGTCCGTGGCCGCCGGACGCGCCGAGCTCCTGGTGCGGGTGCGGGACGCGGACGGGTCACCGGTCCCGGGCGCCCGGATCACCGCGCCGGAGATCGACGTCACGACGGGCGCGGGCGGCAACGCGCTGCTCGACGATCTGGCGCCCGGGACGCGCACCTTCGCCGTGCGCGCACCGGGGTTCCGGGACGCGGCGCTCACGCTCGACCTCGACGAGGGGGCGACCGAGCGGTTCTCCGTGCTCGAGTGGGTGCCGCGCGCGATCGCGATCACCGTGACGGACACCGCGGGGGCTCCGGTGGACGCCGAGATCGCGCTGGTGGGCCCCGACGACCGGGACCCGGTGCGGACCGGCCCCGACGGCGCCGAGACTGTGCAGGTCCGGCCCGGAACCTGGCAGGTGATCGCGTCGACCGCGACGCTCGGCCCGGCGAAAGCGGAGATCGTCGTTGCGGAGGGGGGCGGCGCCGTGACGCTCGCGCTCGAGCCGAGCCGGGTGGAGGTGGCCGGCGCGGACGTGGTGATCCGCGATCGGGTCAGCTTCGAGCTCGACTCTGCGAACCTCGGGCCGGGGTCGGCGCCGATCCTGCAGCAGGTGGCGGGAACGCTGCTCGCGCGGGCGGATCTCGTGCGGGTGGAGGTGCAGGGGCACACCGACGACATCGGATCCGTGGCGTACAACCAGGAGCTCAGCCAGCGGCGCGCGGAGGCCGTGGTCCGGGCGCTGGTGGAGCTGGGGGTGCCGCCGGAGAAGCTCGTGGCGGTCGGGTACGGGATGCAGCGGCCGCTCGAGCCGAACGACACGGACGAGCACCGGGCGCAGAACCGGCGGGTGGCGTTCGAGCTGGACTCTGGTCGCTGAGGAGGCGGGGCACCCACTCCGCGAATTGCCTTCCCTTCGGATTTCCCGCGTCTGCAGGGCCGGGCTTCGCTTGCGCGCGGACCGGCGCCCAGTCCCCTGACGCAGGTTCGAACAACCCACCAAAGCTATGGAGCGGAGCCCTCCACCCGAGCGGTCGTGATCACGTCGAGCTTCGGAAACTGGCGGAGAACCTCGACAGCACCGACGCTCGCGAGCTGCTGTTGGGACGGGCCGCGGCCCATGGGCGCGCCCTCGCCGTAGCCGGAATAGAGCGCCTTCACGACGTCCTGGCCCTCTGTGACCTCCGCGAACGGCGCGAAGCCGTGGCTGTCGAGCGACGTATTGTCCTTGAGGTTCACGAAGACCTGCACGGTGCGGGAGCCAGGACCCGAGCTCGCGAAAGAGAGCGTCCACTGGGTGTTCGGCACGACCGTCGGGTCGTCTGGCAGCCGGCGGGCCTTCCAGAGCGCGGCGGTCGCGGGATCCGCGGCGATGCCGAACTGGGCGACGAAGTTCTTCACGACGCGGAAGAAGGGCGCGCCGTCGTAGACGCCGGCCTGCACGGCTTCGATGAACCGCGCGGCCCCGTTGGGTGCCCACTCGGGGTGGACGGCGACGACGAACTCGCCCCCCGTGGTCGTGAAGCGGACGCGGGTGGGATCGGCGGCGAACGCCGAGAGGGTGAGGAGAACCGACCA
>CAMCWU010000370.1 GCA_945882675.1 Klebsiella pneumoniae
GACGGGGACGGGCTGCCCGACCTGGCGATCGGCGCCCCGCGCGACGACACGCAGGGCGAGGACGCCGGCGTGGTGTACCTGTTCTTCGGGACATTCGACGGCTCTCGATCGGCCGTGGACGCCGACGCGAGCCTGTACGGCGAAGCCGCCTTCGACTTCGCGGGCACGTCCGTGGCAGCCGCCGCCGACCAGGACGCCGACGGGTTCGTGGATCTCATCGTGGGCGCGCCTTTCCACGACGGTATCGCTCCAGGCAGCGGCCGCTCGTACGTGGTGACCTTTGGCTTCTAAGCTCCTCTCTGCGCTGGCCGTCCTCCCACTGCTCGCAGGCTGCGGCGGGGGCGAGGATCCCCCCGCGCTCTCGCACGATCCCGGGCGGGTGACGCTCCGGCGCATGAACCGCGCCGAGTACAACAACACCGTGCGCGACCTGTTCCTCACGGCGCAGAAGCCTGCAGACTCGTTCCCCGAAGACGACTTCGGCTATGGCTTCTCGAGCATCGCGCAGGTGCTGAGCCTGAGCGCCACGCACCTCGACCTGTACCAGACGGCCGCGGCCGCGCTGGTGGACGAGATCTCGCTCGATCGCACGATCCCGGAGATCGCGATCCGGATGGAGCTCGAGCACGCGGACGGCGCGGGCGTCGTATGGGGCACCGCGCGGAACCTGTGGACGGAGGGCACGGTCGAGCTCGACCTCGCCGTCGCGGATGCTGGCGACTGGCGGATCCAGCTCCTCGCTTCCGGAGAGAACGCGGCGGAGGCCCGGCTCACGCTCGACGGCGCGGAGCTCGGCACCTGGGTGGTCGACCTGCAAGGCGGGCCCCCCGCCGTCACGGTGCCGCTCACGACCGGCACCCACCACCTGACGGTCGAGCTCGTGAACCCGGGGGACGAAGCCGATCTCGACCATCGCCCCTTGCTCGCGCTCGACGCCCTCACCGCGAGCGGGCCCGTCGGCGTCCCGGTCGGCCCGGGTCCCGGCCGCGCCCACATCTTCACCTGCGATCCCCTGGAGATCGGCGAGGCCCCTTGCGTCGAGGAGATCGCGCGCGGGTTCGTCCGCCGCGCGTGGCGCAGGCCCGTCCACCAGGACGAGCTCGACCGCCTGCTCGGCGTGTACTCCACCGCGCGCGGCGCGGGCGCCGACTGGGAAGAGGCCACGCAGGCCGTCATCGAGGCCGCGCTGGTCGCCCCGCAGTTCGTGTTCCGCATGGAGATCGACGGCGTGCCGGATATGCAGCTCGCCCGCGCGCTCGACGGCTGGGAGCTCGCGTCGCGCCTCTCCTACTTCTTGTGGAGCTCGACCCCCGACGATCGCCTGCTGGACCTCGCGGACTCGGGGGCGCTCACGGACCCCGCCGTGCTCGAAGGGGAGGTGGTGCGCATGCTGCACGACCCGAAGGCGGCGGCGCTCGTGGAGACCCTCGGCGTGGAGTGGCTGTACCTGGGCGCCATCGAGTCTTCGGCGCCGGACACCTTCGTGTTCCCCGACTTCGACGAGGGCCTGCGGGCGTCCATGCGCTCGGAACTCCGCCTGTTCACGTCGGATATCCTGCTCGGTGACCGGTCCATGCGCGAGCTCGTGAACGGCACTCGGACGCGGATCGACCCCGTCCTCGCCGCGCACTACGGCGTGCCGTCGCCGTCCGCCGCAGGCTTCGCCGAGGCCACGATTCCCGACCGCCTCGGGATCATGGGCCGCGCGGGCTGGCTCACGTCCGTCAGCTACTCCAAGCGCACTTCCCCGGTCCAACGCGGGAAGTGGGTCCTCGACAACCTCATGTGCGAAGCCCCGCCGCCCCCGCCCCCCGACGTCGGCGCGCTCCCAGCGGACGAGCCCGGCTCCGAGAACGTCACCCAGTCGGTCCGCCAGCAGCTCGAGGAGCACCGCGCGAACCCGGCCTGCGCAGGCTGCCACGAGCCCATGGACGGCATCGGCTTCGCGCTCGAGAACTTCGACGCCGTCGGGCAGTGGCGCGAGATCGACGAGTACGACCTGCCGATCGACGCGAGCGGCGAGCTCCCAGGCGGCATCACCTTCGGCGGCCCGATCGAGCTCGCGGACACGCTGGCGGCCGATCCGCGGCTCCCGCGCTGTATGACCCAGAAGGTGTTCACCTTCGCCCTCGGGCGCGCCCCCCGGGTGGAGGATCTCGACGTCCTCGCGGATCTCGAGCGCCAGTTCACGGCGAGCGACATGCGCTTCTCGGCGCTCGCCACCGCCATCGTCCTCTCGGATCCGTTCCGCTACCGCGTGCCCGCCGGGGAGGCCCCATGAACCGCCACAATCCACCCTCCGGCCCGTCGCGCCGCATGACCCTGCGCGGGAGCCTCGCGAGCCTCGCGCTCCCGTTCCTCCCGTCCGCCCTGCCCCGGGCCGCGCGGGCCGACGCCAGCGCCCCGAAGCGGTTCGTCACCTGGTTCGCCCCGAACGGCATCCAGTACGAGAACGACGCCTGGACGCCCACCATCGTCGGGCCCGACTGGGACCTCAAGCTCATCACCGAGCCGCTCGGCGACCTGCGCGAGAAGGTCAACCTGATCAGCGGGCTGCAGAACGAGTTCGTGATGCCCGTGGACGGCGACCACGCGGAGGGCACCGGCTCGTTCCTGACGTGCACCGCCATCAAGTTCACCGGCGGCGACGATATCCAGAACGGCATCTCCGTCGATCAGGTCATGGCGCAGAACGCCGAGACGCCCTTCCCCTCGCTCCAGCTCGGCCTGGAAGCCGGCGGGAACACCGGCAACTGCAACAACGGCTACTCGTGCGCCTACATGCGGAACCTCGCGTGGGCCGGGCCGAGCACGCCGCTGCCGAACCTCATCGACCCGATGGTCGTGTTCCAGCTCCTGTTTCCGAACACGAGCTCGCAGCTCTCGCCAGAGGCCCTGGCCCGGCGCACGCTGATCCGCGGCAGCACGCTCGACTACGTCGCCCAGGAGGCCACCATCCTGTCGGGCCGCGTGAACCTGGAAGACCGGATCAAGCTCGACGAATACCTCACCGCCGTGCGGGAGGTGGAGATCCGCATCTCGACCCTCGGCGGTGCGTGCGGCACGCCGGACGGTCTGGTGAGCGGGGCGGACGTCGCCACCAACGTGCGGCTGATGAGCGACCTGCA
>CAMCWU010000371.1 GCA_945882675.1 Klebsiella pneumoniae
GATCCGTACCCACGGCGATCGCCGTGAGGCGCTGGCGCCAGTCGAGGCGCATGGGACCGACCTGCCCGTGGAGCTCGGTGAAGGACTCCATGATCCGCTGCGAGCCGTTGGGCGCCGGCACGATCTTCACGGTGACCGTGCGCGTGCCCACCTGCTGGCCCTTGACCGCGAGGTTCCACACGAGCTGGTGCGACGTGTCGGCCGCGAACGAGGCGAGGCACAGCAACAGGGCAATCATGGGAGCTCCGGGTCCGATCCGTAACACGCGGCGTAGTTCAGGGCGTCGCGACACCGAGCCATACGGGCAGATCCTCCGCGCGCACCGAGGCGAACCCCACGAACAGCTCGCCCGCGAGGACCGGGCCCCCGAGCGGCTTCAGACCGGGGCGCCGCAGGCCGTCGTTCCGGTCGTCGTCCGTGGGGTGAAGCAGGTTCATCCGCAAGAAAGTGCGACCGCCCGTGGCGCCGCCGTGGGCCATCAGCACGTCGCCGCTCACGGCGTCCACCGTCAGGACCAGCGCGACGTGGGTGAGCGGATCGTCGCGCAAGCCGTTGTGGTTCTTGTCGTACGTGTCGTCGAAGAACACGATGTCCCCCGGGCTGGGCACCGTACGGAAGTGCAACGCGCCCGCAGCTGCCGCGCGATCCCACATCCACCGGGGCGACCCGGCGATCGGCACGCCGACGCGGTGGAAGCTCGCGGCGACGAACCCCGCGCAGTCCGGCGTGAAGCCGACAGGCGCGTTCGCCACGAAGTACCGCGCCGCCCGGACCACGGCGCCGGGGTCGGGCGGAGCCGCCGCCAGGGCCGGTCCACAGAGGAGCAAGGAGAAGAGCACGGCGACCCGAGGCAAACGTCACCCGCGTGGACTCCCGAGCATCACCCGGTGTGCGGACGGCCGCCAGGGCGTGGTTGAGGGATCCGCCCGAAACGGTTACTTTCCGAATCCGGCGGGGGGTGGATGTCTGCGCGAGATCTGAGGACGGGGATCGAGCTGCGGATCGCCGGAGAGACCCCGGTGGCGGAAGGCGGGCGGCTCACGCCCGGGCCGCGCCGCGCCGTCATGCTCTACCCCTCGCCGTACCGGGCGGGGATGTCGTCGCTCGGGTACCAACGGATCCTCGCGCTGCTGCGGCTCGCTGGGATCGCGGCGGAGCGCTCCTTCCTCCCGGATGATCCGGAAGAGTACCGGCGCACGTCCACGCGCCTGTTCACGTACGAGACGTTCACGCCGGTTTCGCGCTTCCCGGTCGTCGCCGTTTCGCTCTCGTACGAGCTCGAGCTCGCCGGCCTGATCGAGGCCCTGGAGCTCGCCGGGATCCCGCCGCTGCGCGCCGACCGCACGCCGGATCACCCGGTGATCCTCATCGGCGGGCCGATCACGAACAGCAACCCGCTGCCGCTCTCCGACTTCGCGGACGCCATGCTGCTGGGAGAGGCGGAGGAGACCGCCGCGCCCGCCGTGGAAGCGTGGTTCGACGCCGACACTCGCGACGCATGGCTCGACGCCATCGCGGCCCTGCCCGGCGGGTTCGTGCCCGAGCGCCACGGGACCCTGCTCCCGCCTATCGCCAAAGCGACGGACGCGCTGCTCCCTGCGACCAGCGTGATCCTGGCGCCGGAGGCCGAGCTTTCGGATATGTTCATGCTGGAGGGCGAGCGCGGCTGCCACCGGCAATGCAGCTTCTGCGTCATGCGGCGGTCCACGAACGGTGGCATGCGGCTGGTGGAACCGGAGCGAATCCTGGCCTTGATCCCACAGGAAGCGCGGCGTGTGGGTCTCGTGGGCGCGGCGATCTCGGACCACCCGAAGCTGGTGGAGCTGCTCGACGCCCTGGTGGGGTCGGGGCGACAGGTGTCCGTGAGCTCGCTGCGCGCGGATCGCGTGATGGTGCGCCCCCAGATCGCCGAGAAGCTCCGCGAGAGCGGGGCGCGGACGCTGACGGTCGCGAGCGACGGCGCGAGCGTCCGCCTGCGCAAGACCATCTCGAAGGGCACGTCGGAGGGCCACCTGGAGGCGTGCGCGGAGATCGCGAAGCGCACGGGATTCGACACGTTCAAGGTCTACATGATGCTCGGCCTCCCCACGGAGACGGACGACGACATCGACGAGCTCGTGCGGTTCACGGCCGATCTCGCGTCCCGGGCCAAGCCGGTGCGGGTCGCCCTCGGCGTGGCGCCGTTCGTCGCGAAGAAGAACACGCCGCTAGACGGCACGCCGTTCGCGGGGATCAAAGTCGTGGACGACCGGATGGCCCGGCTGACGAAGGGGCTGCGCGGCCGCGCGGTGGTGCGGCCCACTTCGGCGCGGTGGGCGTGGGTCGAGTACGTGCTGGCACAGGGCGGGCCGGCGACAGGGCGCGCCGTGCTGGACGCGTGGCGGGCCGGCGGGCGCTTCGCGAGCTACAAGCAGGCGTTCGACGCCGTCCCCGCAGACGACTTCCGGCCATGGGCCCACCTCCCCGGCGTGGCGGCGAAGTGAGCTTCCCCCTGAACATCGGGGGGTACGTGGTGCCGGGGCCGCGCGAGCTCGGCGCGCTGGCCCGCCAGGACGCCGGGCCGGGCGGGACCGTGGTGGCGGGGTACCGCGTGTGGCAGTGGGTGCTCGAGCTCATCGCGACGGGCGCGCTCGACATCCGCACCGCCGGGGGTTTGACGGCCGCGCTCCTTCGGAATCCGGAAGGTGCAACGGTGGCGGAGGCCGCGCGGATCGTCGGCGCGCTGCGTGACCCGAAGCTCGCGATCCTGGTGCTCGACGCGCTGGACGCCCACGACACGGGCCTGCTCCTCGGGCCGGATCCGGCGGACGGCGAGCGGTCCGTGGAGGACGCGCTGCTGCGGGCGGTGGCGGTGGCGGGCGATCTCACGGATCCGGAGCTCCGCGGTTCGCTCCTGGTGAAGCTGCGGAACGCGGCGCTCCGCGTGGAGGAGGCCCGAGTGCTCGCGCGCTGGGGCACGGACGACGAGATCCGGCTGTATCTCCCGGCGATCCTGACAGAGGGGCTCCCCGCGGACGCCCGGGCGGACGTGGACGCGCGCATCGCGGTGGGGGATCCCGGCGGCCTGCGGTTCGCGGAGGCCGGCGGGCCGCGCTAACGGGGTGACCTGACGTCGCCGGAGGCGAGA
>CAMCWU010000372.1 GCA_945882675.1 Klebsiella pneumoniae
CGCTCCATCCCCCGCTGCTCCCGCCACCAGCGGTTGATCCGCGTGTCCCCGTGCGTTCCGTCGCCCACGACCGGGTGCCCGAGGTCCCGCAGGTGCCGCCGGACCTGGTGGTACCGGCCCGTCGTTGGCGCGGCGAGGAACAGCGAGCACCGCGGGTCCTGGCTGCTGCCGATGCAGCGGGCGACCGTGTGCGCTTCGCGGAGGATCCCCTTCGAATCCGTCATCGGGTTCGCCACGACGACCGGCTCGGCGCTCGCGTAGCGGCCACGCACGAGCGCGAGGTACCGCTTGCGCCCGGTGGCCAGGGCCTCTTGGTAGGTCGCGAGATCGTCTGGCTTGAACGCCAGCCACAGGCACCCGGACGTCGCGCGGTCGAGCCGGTGGACGGGCCACACGTACCGCCCGAGCTGGTCACGCGCGACCTGGACCACGTACGTCGGGTCACGGATCTCGGGGGATCGATGGACCGCCAGGCCGGACGGCTTGGACACCACCACCCAGTCGTCGGTCTGCGCGAGGATCGGGAGCATCCGCCCCGGGATAACCTGCGGCGCGTGGAGGCGACCGTGGAGCTCGTGATCGTGCGGACCTGGGAGGGCGTGCCCGTGCGCTCGGACGAGGAGGTCCGGCTGACGCTGTCCGGCGACTCCGCGGCGTTGATCGTGGACATCAGCGCGGTGTATCACGGCGACCCCGCCCCCACGGGCCCGCCCGGCGCCACCGACCGCCTGTGGGAGCACGAGGTCGCCGAGCTGTTCCTCGTCGGCGAGGGCGAGCGTTACACCGAGATCGAGCTCGGCCCGCACGGCCATCACCTCGTCCTGCGCCTGCACGGGATCCGGCACCCGGTCGAGACGCTGCTTCCGCTCGACTACACCGCCCGGATCGAGGGTGGGCGGTGGACCGGGAGGGCCAGGATCCCAAGGTCGTACCTGCCCGATCCGGTGCGGAGCATGAACGCTTACGCCATCTGGGGGCCGCCGGAGCGGAGGAGATACCTGGCGTGGTCGCCGGTGCCGGGGCCGGCGGCGGACTTCCATCGGCTCTCGCTCTTTCCGCCGCTTCCCAGGCCGCTACCGTAGGAATCCGATGAGCGTCTCGTTCACGACCTCCCACGCATCGTTCTGCACCCAGTGGCTCGCGTCGGGCAGCCGCAGCACCCGCTGGTCCGGCACGAGATCCCGCGGCGGATCGGCCATCCAGGCCCCCAGGTGCCGATCCTTCTCGCCCCAGATCACCTGCACCGGCATGCCGATCCTCCGGAGCCTCGTCCGCGTACCCCGCGCCCCCCGGAGCGCGGCCCGGTAGTAGGACACGGTCGACCGCGCCGCGCCGGGCTTCAGCATCGCCTCGACGTACTTCTCGATGTCCTCCGCCGTGAAAGCGTCCTTCCGGGTGGGCTCCCGCCTCAGCATCATCCGGATCGCGGCCCCGTGCCGTCGCCGGAGGATCGCCTCCGGCAGCCATGGAAGCTGGAAGAAGAGGATGTACCAGCTCCGCAACATCTGGCCGGGGACGGTGGTCAGCCCCTGCCACATCACCCGCGGGTGCGGCACGTTCAGGATCGCGAGCCGCTCGACCACTTCCGGATGATCGTTGGCCACCATCCAGGCGACCACGGCGCCCCAGTCATGCCCGACGACGTGGGCCTTCTCGCGGCCCGCCCACCGGATCAGCCGCACCACGTCCGCCACGAGGTGGCTCATCTCGAAGGACGCCACGCCATCCGGCTTGTCGCTGTCGCCGTAGCCGCGCAGGTCCGGCGCGATCACCCGGTAGCCGGCGTCCGCGAGCGGCCCGATCTGGCGTCGCCACGAGTACCAGAACTCGGGAAAGCCGTGGAGCAACACCACGAGCGGGCCGTCTGCCGGTCCCGCCTCCACCACGTGCAGCCGGATCGCGGCATGGCCCGGCGTGGCCGGGAGGTTCGCGTCGCGCGACGCCAAGGGGTAGGTGGTCCGGTCCGCGAGGTCATCCGATGTCGGCATGGTCGTTCCTTCGAGAGTTCGTGCGGGATCCGGTGGCGCTCGGGGCGGTCGCGCCGTCGGGAGTGGCGCTGGCGCGGCTGGAGGTCGGGGCAGCCGGCATCCGCCCGGCGGACGTGGTGATCGAGCTCGGCGCGGGCACGGGCCCGATGACGGCGGAGATCGTCCGCTCCCACCCGATGAACCCGCTGATGTCGCTCGAGCCGAACCCGGTGCTCGCGTCGCAGCTCCGGACGCGGTTCCCCCTCGTCCGGGTCGAGGAGCGGTATGCCCAGGATCTCCCGCAGCTGTGCGCGGACTGGGGCCATCCGCGGGTCGACCGCGTCGTGTGTTGCCTGCCGTGGGCGATCTGGCCCGACGCGCTGCAGGCGTCGGTGTTCGACGCCGTGATCCAGGTGATGCAGCACGACGCGCGCATGGTCACCTTCCAGTACTTCCACAGCCAGTTCCTGCCCGCCGCGAAGCGCTTCAGGGCCGTCCTCGACACGCGGTTCGAGTCCGTCACCCGCACCGACGTCGCCATGGCCAACGTTCCCCCCGCGTTCGTGTACGTCTGTGATCGGCCGCGAACCTAATACAACGATGGCTTGCACTGCACGGAGAGGCTGAACAGGCCCTCCTCGTCGTTCACGCCCTCGACGATGAGGTACCAGCTCGAGGCGTGCTGGGTCGAGAGCACGAGCTGCTCCTTCTGCCGCCCCGCGCGGTGGCCGCCGTCGCAGCGCTCGGTCCCGTGCATCTCGATCGGCGGGCACTCCTTGGCGGTCCCGTGCGACGCCGAGATGTCGAGGTTCGCGCACGGCGTGTACATGGTCACGTAGGCCGTCCAGTCGCCGTCCGGCACGTCCAGGCGGTAGATCCGCTCGTCGCCACCGTCGTGATCCGTGACGGCCGGGGTGCAGAACTGGTCGTCGTACCAGTCGCTGTCGTAGCGCTTCACGCCGCCGACCGTGTGGCCGATGACGGTCTGGTCGCACTTGAGGATGCCCGTCAGGCAGCCCGGCCCGTTCACCGGTCCGCCGTCCGTCTGGTCGTCACAGTTCGACTCGGCGATGGTGGGGGGCGGCGGCTCCGGTCGCGAGTCTGCTGGCGACGGGG
>CAMCWU010000373.1 GCA_945882675.1 Klebsiella pneumoniae
GGGGTTAGCCGCTCGGAAAGCTCTTGACCGTGTTGTGTCAGCGCTGACACAACGTGCGCATCTTGCCGCGAGCGCACGGACCGGAGCCCTGCCAGCAGAGCATGGGGTGCAGCCCCCCAAAGTGATGAGACGTCAGCCCCCCGCCGCCATCCACCGCTCGAGCGACGTCGTGTCGTACGCGCCGCTCACGAAGTCCGACCACCGCACGATCCGCTTGTGGAGCCCGATGTTGGTCGTCACGCCCTCGACCACCGTCCGGTCCAGCGCCGCCGCCAGCCGCTCCAGCGCGGTGGCCCGATCCGGCCCGTGGACGATGAGCTTCGCGACCATCGAGTCGTAGTTCGGCGGGATCCGGTCCCCCGCGCGAAGATGCGTATCGACGCGGATCCCCTCGCCTTCCGGGAAATCGAGGCGCGTCACGCGCCCGGGCGACGGACGGAACCCGTTGTCCGGGTCCTCGGCGTTGATCCGCACCTCGATGCTGTGGCCGGACGGGCCCGCGGGCATCTCGGGGAGCGGTTCACCTGCGGCCACTCGGAACATCCACTCGACCAGGTCCAACCCGGGGTACCGCACCTCCGTCACCGGGTGCTCGACCTGCAGGCGCGTGTTCATCTCCATGAACCACATCTTTCCGTCGGCGTCGAGCAGCATCTCGACGGTCCCGGCGCTCCGGTAGCGGGCCTTCGCGACCACGCCCTGGACCAGCGGCAGGATCCGCTCGCGCTCCGCCGTGGACAGCCCCGGCGACGGGCTCTCTTCCAGGACCTTCTGGTGACGGCGTTGCAGGCTGCACTCCCGCTCGCCGAAGTGCACCGCGTTGCCCTTCCCGTCGCCCAGGATCTGGATCTCGACGTGGCGGCCGCCCACGATGCGACGCTCCAGGTACATCCGGCCATCTCCGAAGGCGCTGGTGGCCTCGGACGTGGCGCTCTGGAAGGCTTCCGCGAGCTCGGAGGGGTCGTCCACGCGGCGCATCCCCTTCCCGCCGCCGCCCGCGACGGCCTTGAGCAGGATCGGATACCCGACCTCTTCCGCGACGCGCCGGGCGTCGTCCACGGTGGCGCACGGCTCCTTGGATCCGGGGATGATCGGCATCCCGAGCGCGGACATGGTGGCGCGGGCCACGGACTTGTCGCCCATCTGGCGCAGGTGCGTGGGGTACGGGCCGACGAACGCGAGCCCCGCGGCCTCGCAGCGGACGGCGAACGCCTCGTTCTCGCTCAGGAAGCCCCAGCCGGGGTGGATCGCGGTCGCGCCGGTGCGGGTGGCAGCCGTGAGGATCGCGCCGACGTCCAGGTAGGACGCCGATGCCTGCGCGGGGCCGAGGACCACCACGTCGTCCGCGTCCGCGAGCCACTGGGCGTCCCGGTCGGCTGCGCTCGCGACCGCCACGGACCGGATGCCCATCCGCTTGCAGGTGCGGGCCACGCGGGCGGCGACCTCGCCTCGGTTGGCGATCAGGATACGGCGGAACATGCGGCCTCCGGAGCGCACGTCTATCGCGCCCGGGCCGACGCTGTAAGGTACGGCGAGCGCCCCGCGTTGTCCGGGCCCGCAGAGGTGACGGATGTGGATGGCTCTCGTGTGCGCGCTGACCTTCGCCCAGTACAAGGAGCAGGCGGAGAAGGCGATGAACCTCTCCTTCTCGATGGACGAGGTCGAGAACCGCCTCGCCGCTCCCGCCCCTGCCCAGGCGGCGGCGCGGATGGCCCAGATGGACGGAAACGCCGAGTTCCGCACCATGGTCGTCGCCCAGCCGGCGCTCCCGCTGGTGGCGAACTCGCGGATCACGGACGTCGTGGTGTATCGCGACCGCGCCGTGGTGGTCCGCCAGCGCACCGTGGACGTGGGAGACGGCGTCACCCGCGTGGAGTTCACGGGTCTGCCCCTCGCCGTCGCGCCCGAGTCCATCCAGGCGGAGGCGACCGCCGGCGCCATCGTGAGCGTCGAGCTCGTGTCCGGCACGGAGGTCGAGGAGACCGCCCGGATCGAGGAGACCCGCGGCGATCTGCGTGAGCTGACCGACGATCTCGGCGAGATCCGCGACCGCATCGAGAGCCTGATCGCTCAGCGCATGTACCTGCAGACGACGCTGCTGACCGGCGGCCACACGGGCCCCACGCCGCCGCTCGACCAGGTGCGGGGCGCGCTCGCGTTCCTGGGCGACGCCGAGCGCCAGATCGCGTCACAGCTCCGGATCGAGCAGGACAAAGCCGAGACCCTCGACGAGAAGATCCGCCCGCTGCTCCTCCAGCTCGACGATCCGTTCGCCACCGGCCGCACGGTACGCGTCGAGGTCCGGTCCGACCGCGGCCAGAAGTCCACGGTGGATCTGCGCTACCAGGTGTGGGGCGCGAGCTGGTCGCCCGCCTACAACGCGCGCTACGACGAAAAGACGTCCAAGATCACGCTCGAGTACTACGGCGTGGTCGCACAGGGCACGGGAGAGGGCTGGAAGGACGCGCGCCTCGCGTTCTCGACGGCGAACCCCGCGATCTCGGGTGATCTGCCGATCCTCTCGACGTGGTGGCTCGGCAGCGGCGCCGGGAACCTCATGGCCGACATCGAGCAGACGAAGCTCGACAACCGCGGATCGCAAGGGATCTTCGGGCCCGCCCCGGGCGGCGTGGAGGGCGTGATCGCGACCAGCCGGAGCGGCGGCGCCGTGGTGTTCCCGGTGGACGGCCTCCGCACGATCGCGGGCGACGGCAGCCCGCAGCGCATCGAGATCGGCGAGCAGACGTTCCCGGCCCTCGTCGAGCTGAGCGCCGTCCCGAAGCTCGTCGCGGAGGTCTACCGCCGCGCCCGCCTCAAGTACGAGGGCTCCGCCCCGCTGCTCCCCGGCCCGGTCACCACGTTCGCCGGCACCGAGTTCGTCGGCTCCGGGCGGTTCACGAGCGTCGTGCCGGGAGAGGAGCTCAAGCTCGCCGTCGGCACCGACGACCGGTTCAAGATCGAGCGCAAGCTCACGGCCCGGAACGTCGAGAACACAGGTGCGAAGCGGAATGTCCGCTACACCTTCAGCTACCGGATCGACGTCGCGAACTTCTCGCCGGACGCGCG
>CAMCWU010000374.1 GCA_945882675.1 Klebsiella pneumoniae
GTACGGGAGGTAGCATGCGGTTGGTCGTCTTCGGGAACTCGGGAGCCGGAAAGTCGGCGCTCGCGAAGCGCCTGGCGGCAGACCACGGGCTCGTGCACCTGGACCTCGACACGCTCGTGTGGGAGCCGGGGATGATCGGGGTCCAACGCCCGATGGAGGCCGTGCGCAACGACCTGTTCGACTTCCAGAACCGCCACGAGCGCTGGGTGATCGAGGGGTGCTACGGCGAGCTCGTCGCGCTGGCGGCGCCCCGCTCGACGGACCTCGTCCTCCTCGACCCGGGGGAGGAGACGTGCATCGCGCACTGCCTCGCGCGGCCGTGGGAGCCGCACAAGTACGCCAGCAAGGTCGTACAGGACGCGATGCTCCCGCCGCTGCTCGAGTGGGTGCGGGGCTACTACACGCGGAACGACGCGTGGTCGCGGGCGGGCCACCTGCGCGTGTTCGACGCGTTCGAGGGGAATAAGCACCTCGTCGAGGATGTGCGGGACTATCGAGCCGGCTGAGCTGCCGGCGCGAACACGTCATCGCCCGTGAACGAGTGGTCGCCAGGAAGCCAAGGAGGCCAAGGCGCCGGGGGGGCGCCCTCGCCGTCACGACCGCGCGGACCGGCGGCCTGCCACCCGGGCACGGGCTCGAGCCCCCCACCACCGCCACCCGACGCATCACCGGATCTGCCACGTCGACAGCCGGACCCGCAACGGGTAGCCTGTCCCCGACGGAGGCGAATTGGAGCGGGACACACAGCCGGAAGAGCCGCTGGAGATGGGCGGGCTGATCCTCCAGCCTGGCGCGCGCATCGGCAGCTACGTGTTCCTGCGCGAGATCGGTAGCGGCGGAATGGCACGGGTGCTCCTGGCAAAGGACCCGGCGGGCGAGCTCGTGGCGCTCAAGGTCCTGCGCCGCAGCCGCTTCAAGACCGGCCTCGCCCGGTTCCGGCGTGAGTTCCGCGCGTTATCCCGGATCAACCACCCGAACGTCATCCACGTGGAGGCGTACGGCGATCTGCACGGCCACCCGTTCATCGCGATGGAGTATGTGGACGGGCCGGACCTCCACGCGTTGATCCGCGGGTTTCGGGCGTGGGATGCCGACAAGCGCTGGCGGCGGTGCGAGGATATCCTCGTCGACCTGTGCCGGGCGCTGGCGGCCATCCACCGCCGCGGGCTGGTGCACCGGGATCTCAAGCCGTCCAATGTGCTCGTCACGAAAGAAGGTCAGTGCAAGCTGACGGACTTCGGGATCGTCAAGGACCTCGATCCGTCGCACGACCCGCATATGTCGACCACGCTCGTGGGGACGTGGGCGTACTGCTCGCCGGAGCAGATCTCGGGACAGCCCATCGATCACCGGTCAGACCTGTACTCGCTCGGCGTGATCCTGTTCGCCATGCTCACGGGCAAGCGACCGTTCGTGGCCAACGACATGGCGGGGTACCTCGCGCTCCACCGCGATCGCCCCGCGCCGGCGCCGCGCGACGTGAACCGCGCGATCCCGGAGCACCTCGACGAGATCTGTCGGCGGCTGCTCCAGAAGGCCCCGCGCGATCGCTACCAGTCGGCGCAGGAGATCTTGTTCCGGTTGGAGGCGGAGGAGCGCGTGCCGCTCCCGTCCGCGGCCGACGGCTGGGAGCCTCCGTTGGTGGGGCGCGACCTCGAGCTGGAGGCGATCAGCAACGCCGTGGCGGGCCTGACTGGGAACCGGGGCGGCCTGCTCCTGCTGGAAGGCGAGGACGGATCGGGTAAATCGCGGCTGCTGGACGTGGTCGTGGACCGCGCGCGGAACCTGGGCGTCCCGTTCCACCGCGAGGAGTTCCGCGGGGAGTCCCCGGTGTTTCAGGTGCTGCTGAAGATCCTCAAGGACACCGCGCGCGAGCTCGGGAACCGCGCGCCGCCAGAGGTCGCGGGCCACCTGCAGGCGTACGAGGCCGGCGTCGAGCTCCGCGGCGACCAGCGGTACGCCCTGTACGACTCGGCGAAGGAAGCCGTCTCTCACGCGCTGGAGGACGGGCCGCGCATGTGGGTCCTCGACGACCTGCACGAGGCCCAGCCGCGCGAGATCGACCTGCTCGCGTTCCTCATCCGGAACCTCGTTCAGAAGTCGGATATGCCGTTCCTCGTCGTCGCGACGCTGCGGCCGAAAGCGAACCCGGCCGTGGACGCGCTGGTGTCGGGGGAGGACCTGGGCTTCGAGCCGCAGGAGCTCACCGTCGGCCCGCTCTCGCGCGAGGACATCGGCACGATCCTGTTCGGCCTCGTGGGCGACTCGGCGCCGGCGCGCATGCTCGCGCAGCGGCTGCACAAGGAGACCGAGGGAAACGCGTACTTCGTCAGCGAGTTCCTGCGCTCGCTCCTGGCTCAGGGTGTGATCGCCTCGCAGGGCGGCGGGGCCTACTCGCTCACGCTCCAGACCGACGAGATCGCGACGGGCCACCTCGAGATCCCGCTCGGCGTGCGGCAGATGATGAAGAGCCGCCTCGACGCGGTCAGCGCGCGGGATCGCCGAATCCTGGAGGTCCTGGCGGTCGCCGGGCGCGACGTGGACCTCGACGTGCTGCTCGACGTCCTCGACGAGGACGAGGAGGCCGTGCTCGACGGGCTCGATCACCTGCTCTCGATGGGGATCGCGCGCGAACGCCGCACCGGCGACGTCATCCACCACGCGGTCACGCACCGGAAGTTCGCGGACGTCGTGTACCGCGATCTGGACGCCGAGCGCCGCGCGTACCTGCACCGGAAGATGGCCGCGGCGTTGGAGCTCCACTATGCGAGCAATCCGGCCGCGCTGGAGGTCGTGGGCGAGCACTACCGGCAGGCCGGGGACGCCGGGCGCGCGTACCGCTACCTCGTGGCCGCCGCGAGGAGGCTGGCGGATCGCTCGCTCGCGCAGGAAGCCTGGGATCTGACGGAGAAGGCGGGCACGCTCGAGGACTCGGCGATGGCCGACCTGACGCCAGCCGAGTACCGCCAGTTCCGCAGGGACAACCTCGCGGTTCGGGCGGGTGTGCTGTACAACCGCGCGGCCTGGTCGGAGGCCGAGCAGACCTGGCGCGCCGTGCT
>CAMCWU010000375.1 GCA_945882675.1 Klebsiella pneumoniae
ATACGATGATGTTATCCGATGCATCGACCCGCCGCCACGGTTCTGCCTCCGGACGCCCTGCGTGAGGCATGCGCAGGGCCGCCGCAGGCGGGTCCGCAGGACGGAGCGAAGCGACCCCGCAGCACGCCGACCCCGGCCGCCGCCGCGCACGTCCCGCTCTCGCAGATCCGGCCGGGGGCACGCCCAGATCCGGCGCTGGAACCCTACCGCCCGAGAGCGAGGTTCTCGAGCGCCGAGGGCGGACCGCCGAACAGGTCGACGTCCACGTCCCCGTCTACGCCGTCGACACTTCCGTAGCCGGTAGTCTGCCAGATGGTGTAGCTGGACCACCCGACCGGCAGGTCGGGAGCGTCGACCCCGTAATGGGCGACCCACAGGGGGTTCGCCGAGAAGTCGGCCGAGTCCACGCACATGTCCCACCAGGTCGCCGACGTGTAGATGATCGCGTCGCGCCCGGTGAGGTCGAAGTACGCGTCCATGAAGTCCTGGACCCAGGCGGACATCTCCGAGCGGGAGAGGTCGTAGCAGTCGTCCGGCCCGTTCGGGTTCCACTCGATGTCGAGCGTACCGGGGAGCGTCACCCCGTCCGCGGTCCAGCCGCCGCCGTTGTCCACGAAGAAGGCGGCCTGCTCGGCGCCCGACGAGTCGTCCGGGATCGCGAAGTGATACGCCCCGCGGGTCATGCCGGCAGCCAGCGCGCCCGCGGAGGAGTCACCGAACGTATCGTCGGTATAGTACGTCCCTTCGGTCGCTTTCATGATCGCGAAGCCGTAGGAATCCGCAACCCGGTCCCAGTCGGAGACGCTGTTCCAGTGCGAGATGTCGATGCCCCACGGGGGATCGCCCGTGGTGGTGTCCGGGGTGGTCGGATCCGACGGGTCGGTGGGGCTCGTGGAGGGCGTGGTGCCCGTGGAGCCGGTGGGCACGACGGCGTCCGCCCGGGGCGGGGCATAGCGGATATCCCCGGCGTCGGGGGTGCAGGCAGCGAGGACGGCGACGAAAAGCAAGGCGCGCACGAGGACCCCCGCGCACCCCTGCTATCCGGCTTTGACCGTCGCGCCACTCGTCGCGTGACGCGTCAGCGCTGGACGAGCGTGACGCTCCCGTTGCTGCCCGTGGTCTTCTCGATCGTCGTGACCTCCCACTTGTGGCCGCCGACCTCCACCACGCTGCCGACGCCCACCACCGTGGCGCCCGACTCGAGTGCGAGGGTGCAGGTCCACCCCTCCGACGTGGTGCCGTCGCCGCGCGTGTACTGGCGCTGGCTCATATTCCCCATGGGAACCCGGTTCCCGCCGAGGTCGCCGACCGTGGTCTCTTCGATGGTCTCGGTCACGGCGGGGGCCTCCTTCTGAGCGGGGGGAGTCGGCGGGGTAGCGGGCTGAGGATCGGCCCGCGCCACGCACGCCAGGAGCGCGAACAGGATCACGCGCCCACTCGGATCGACCGGTAGTACTTCATGAACGACGCGATCGGCAGGTTCGTGACGTGGCTGCTGCCCCACGGGTTCTGCAGGTTCACCGTGCGCCCGTCGAGGTCCACCGACGACGGCGAGTACGCGTGGTTCCCGTAGACGTTGAGCTTCGTCGCCTCTTCCGTGAGGGCGGCGTCCGCCGACATATCCTTGCTGTCGCAGGACACGGGCTTGTTCGCCTCCAGCGCCGCGCCCATCTTCAGGAGCGCGTCGTCCTCGTCCAGGCTGGAGAGGGCGAAGTACCCCTCGTTCCGGCCGGTCAGCATCTCGGTGGCGCCGGCGAACGCGAAGCCGTCCTTGCCGATGTTCCCGCCCGAGATCTTCTCGTAGCTGCCCTTCACCTGGGCGAGCGCCTTCTCGATCAGCGCCGGCCACAGCTCGGTCTTGTTCGCGTTCTTGTCGCCGGGCTGCGCGTAGAGCGGCTTGGAGCCCGCGGCCTTGGCGGGCAGGCGGCCGTCCACCGTGACGATCTTCGGCTTCGGCTTCGCGGTCGCGGACGCGCGGAGGTGGAGCGTCACGTCGTACGTGCCGTCGCCGTTGTCCTTGATGAGCCGCGCGATCCCGGACGGATCCGCCCGCGCCACGCTCGCCATGCCGGCGAGCAGGTAGCAGTCCCCGAGGCTGCCCTGCGCGACGTCGTTCGGGTCGACGGCGTGTTCGTCGCCTTCCCCCTGGACGAACGGCGTGGCGTTCGCGACGTCGTGGTAGCCCGAGCCGGCGTGCTTCTCACGGACGCCCGGCAGCGGGGCGGTCTGCTGCTTGAGCGTATCATCCTCGGCGAACTGGTACTTTCCGGCGTCCTCCCCGTTGGCCGCGGCCATGTCCAGGAACGGCGTGGACTGCGCCGCCGGGCCGACCTGGGAGGCGACTTCGCTGTTCGCGACAGCGGGCTCCTCCATGGCGGGCGCGGTGGTGGCCTTGGTGGGGGTTTGCGCCTTTGCAGGCGAAGTTCCGCCGGTGGAGCGGGGCTGGTGGGCGAGGGACATGGAGCCTCCGAGGATCGAGGTGATCGCATTCTAGCACGTCCTCCGCCCGTGCGCAGGGTGGGGTAGCGGGATGGATCGGGTGGGGGGCTGCACCTCGGCCTGGGTGGCTGGGCTCCGGTCCGTGCGCTCGTGATGGGGGCGCGGGAGGGCCGGGTGGTGCGTGCGCGTGTGCGATCACGGGCTGGGGCTGGGGCTGGGGCTGGGGCTCGTGATCGGCCTCGAAGCTTGTTCTCGTTCTCGTTCTCGTTCCCGTTCTCGTTCTCGTTCCCGTTCCCGTTCCCGTTCCCGTTCCCGTTCCCGTTCCCGAGCCCGTTCCCGAGCCCGGTCTCGAGCCCGTTCTCGAGCCCGTCCCCGAGCCCGTTCTCGAGCCCGTTCTCGAGCCCGTTCTCGAGCCCGGTCTCGAGCCCGTTCTCGAGCCCTTGAGGGGGCCGCATGTGCCGGGATGGTTGACCATCGGCGTGGAAGCGGCCCGTGTGGGGGCCGCATGTGCCGGGATGGTTGACCATCGGCGTGGACGCGGCCCTTGCGGGGGCCGCATGTGCCGGGATGGTTGACCATCGGCGTGGACGCGGCCCTTCCGGGGGCCGCATGTG
>CAMCWU010000376.1 GCA_945882675.1 Klebsiella pneumoniae
GAAGGTCCTCGAGAACGAGGAGCTCTCGAATGTCGTGACGGCGCTCGGCTGCGGGATGGGAGCGGACTTCCGCGAGGATCGGCTGCGGTACCAGCGCGTCGTGCTCCTGATGGACGCCGACTCGGATGGCCACCACATCACGACGTTGATGCTGACCTTCTTCTACCGCCACCTCCGCCCTCTGGTGGAGCTTGGCCACGTGTTCATCGCGCAGCCGCCGCTGTACCGGATCAATTCGGGGCAGGAGACGTGGTGGGCGCTCGACGACTTGGACCGGAACCGGATCCTGGACCGGCTCCCCGCGCGCGCGAAGCCCGAGATCACGCGATTCAAGGGCCTGGGCGAGATGCCGCCGAAGACCCTGTACGAGACCACGCTCGACCCGCTCAAGCGCCGCCTCCTTCGGGTCGAGCTGACCGACATCCCGGCCGCGGACGCCGCGATCGCGGACCTGATGGGTAAGGACTCCTCGATGCGGTTCCGCTTCATCATGGATCGCGCGAAGGAGGTCGAGGACCTCGACGTCTGATCGCCGGGAATCCCAGGGCACTCCTATGGCCCGTCCTCGCACGGCGGCCGATCCGTGCATACATTGCAAGAGACGCAAACGACGCCGATGGCGCGGCTGCCGCCGTGGGACGAGAACGAGCGGAGGGTTTCGACCTTGACCGAGCCGATCCGATGGTACGAGCGCGGCCTCGAGCAGCTCGCGGCGCGCGGGTGGGAGCCCGCCGCGGAGTCCTTCCAGCGCGCGCTCCAGGCGGATCCGAGCTCGATCGGCGCTGCGGTCGGCCTGGCGCGGGCGCGAGAGGGTCTGCGCCATTGGAGCCGGGCGGTGGAAGCCTGGAAGTCCGTGGTGCGGCTCGCGCCGGAGAGCCCGCATCTCGCCAATGGGCTGGGAGAGGCGTGGCGCACCGCGGGGTGCCCGTACCAGGCGATAGAGACGTTCGATCAAGCGCTCTCCCTGTTCGCGCAGGCCGGGCGGAGCGTCCCGAAGCTTTCGGACGGCCCGCCGGGCGCCCTCCCCGACCCCGAGCTCGCCGCGGCCCACGCCGGTCGCGCGGAGTCCCTGCGCGTCCTCTCGCGCCCCCAGGAGGCGATCGACGGCTTCGATCGCGCGCTCGTAGCCGTTGGGGGCGAGCGGGACGCAGCCGCGACCTCTATCGCGCTGCTGGCGCTGCAGGGCAAGGCCGAGTCGCTGAACGCGCTCGAGCGTTGGGGAGACGCCATCCCGGCCTGGCGCGCCGCGCTCGATCTCGACCCGGCGTCCCCGTTCGCGCGCACGGGCCTGGAGAGCGCCACGGCCGCCGCGGCGCGAGGTGAGCCCGCGACCGGAGCATCCGCGGGAGGAGACGTCTCTCCCCCCGATCAGGCCTGGGTGGACGCCGAGATGGGGCGGGCGTGGGGTCGCGCGCTCGCCGGGGATCGGCGATGGGAAGAAGCCGCGGCCGCATTCGGCGACGCGCTCGCGCGGCGGCCGGGCTGGCTGGAGGCCTCGGTAGACCTCGCGATCGCGCTGGACGAAGCACGGCAGTGGGACGCCGCGATCGCCGCATGGGACGGCGTCCTCGCGCTCGACCCCAGGCGCGTGGACGCCGCCACCGCCCGGGCAGAGGTCCTGCGCAAGGCGGAGCGCTGGAAGCAGGCGGCCGAAGCCTACCGTCAGGCCCTCGCGCTCGACCCGGAGCAGGTCTACGCGCTCGCCGGCCTGGGAGAGGTCCTGCGGCTCGGCGGCGACTCGGCGGAAGCCATCTCGTGGTTCGAGCGGGCCCTGGCGCGCCGGCCGGCGCACGTGTTCGCGCTCAACGGTCTCGCGGCGTCGCTCCACGCGCTCGGCCGCCACGCCGAGGCCCGCCCGCTGTGGGAGCGCGCGGTGGCCATGGAGCCCACGTCCGAATTCGCCCGGGCGGGCCTGCGACACTGCGTAGCGGTGCTCGACGGCGCGCCGGTCCTCGACGCCCCAGCGCTGCGCGCTGCTCCGGATCTCGCGCGCGCGACGCCGGGCCCGGATCCCAGGCGGGCTCGCGCCATGGCCCACGTCCAGCTCGCCCGCGCCCTCCTCCAGCAGGGCCGGTACTCGGAGGTCGGGACGGCCGTCCGCCGCGCCATGGACGAGGACGCGACGTGGTCGGCGCCGTGGCTGATCCTCGGCCTCGCCCGCGTGGAGGAGCGCCAGTACCGCGCCGCGGTGACCGCGTTCGACGAGGCCCTGCAGCGCGAGCCGGACCACTTGGAGGCCGCGCTCCAGCGCGCGGAGGCGCTGCGCAAGAACGACGACCACGTGGCGGCGATCCATGCGTGTGACTCCCTGCTCGAGCGCCATCCGCTCGACGTGCGTGCCCTCCTGTGCCGCGCCGAGTCGCTCCGCATGCTCGCACGCTTCGACGAAGCCGTGGCGACCTTCGAACTCGTGCTCGAGCGCGAGGACTCGTGGCCCGCGAAGTGCGGGAAGGCCGCCGCGCTGAACACCCTCGGCCGGTACCAGGAGGCCCTCCCTGTCTGGGAGGCCGCCCGGCGCGAGAACAACGCGCCGTTCGTGGAGCGTGGCCTCGCCACCGCCAGATCCGCGCTCGACAAGGGGGAGCTGGACTCGGGGGCGCTGGACCAGGGTGCGGCCGACGAGCGCTCGGGCCGCCCGCGCCGCGCGCCCCAGACGCGAGGGGACATGCCGGCATTGCGCCCGGAGGAGCCCATGGACAACCCCGACGATCGCCCGCGGGCCCGCCGGACCGTCCTGCGCCGCAAGGAGCCGGAAGGCCGGCCGGAAGCCCAGGAAGACGTCCCGCTCGGCCAGGGCCCGGCGAGCCGCCGCGGCGACCGCCAGACCGCCCGCGACGAGCTCGATCGCGGCCGCTCGTTCTACAAGGAGCGCAACTACGGCGCGGCCGCAACCTGCTTCGAGCGCGCGCTGCAGGCCGATCCAACCCTCGCGGAGGCGGCGCTCCGGCTCGGAATGTCGTTCGAAGACGATCGGCAGTACCGCAAGGCGATCGAGGCCTACCAGCGCTGTCTCCAGATCGACAGCAA
>CAMCWU010000377.1 GCA_945882675.1 Klebsiella pneumoniae
CCTGCGCGACCGCGGGCTGCGGCGCTTCAGGGGGCGCTTCGATCGCAGCCGCGGGAGCGGCCTCTCCGGCGGCGGTAGCGGCGACCTCCGGCTCGATCGGCGCGGCGGGGATCGGCGTGATCGGGATCGGGGCCGGCGGCGTGCCCTCCGCGACAGCGACCGTTCCCATGCCCGTCACGGCCTGGAAGATCCCGCCAAAGGCGCAAAGCGCGACCAGAGTCAGCCCGACGATCAGGCCGCCGCCGATGACGAGCGCCGGGATCCAGCCCCGCTTCGGCTCGTCGTCCTCCTCCTGGAGGGAGTCGGCACCGAGCGCCGACGCGTTCACGGGCGCGAGGCGCTGCGGGCCCGTGGCGGAGCGCGCCGCAGGCGGCGGAGCGCTGCCGAGGCGCCCGCCCGGGGCAGTCCGGGGCGCTGCCGGCCGCGCGGACTCGACCAGCACGCGAGCGTTCACCGGATCCGCCGGCTGCGGCCGCTCGACCCAGGCGGTGTCCGCCCCACCGAGCGGCTGGTCCGTGGTCGAGTCCGCCGGCAGCGGGTCCCGCTCGAGGTTCTCCGTCGGCAGCTCGGTGTCGAGCGATGCGACCTCGCCGATGGCGTTGGTGGTGGTGCCGGTGGTCGGGTGGGCGTCCTCCGGCTCCCACAGGATCGGCTTGCGCGGCGGGTTGTACGCCGGCGCTCCCCGCACCGGAGCTGGCGGGACCGTCAGCGAGCGCGGCGCGGCCGGATCGACGGGGTTCATCGCGTCCGCACGCTGCGGCGGCGGGGGCACCGTGCCGCGGAGCTGTGGCTCCGGCGGCTGGCTCGGCGGGCTGCGCGACGGTCCGGGATCCAGGTGGACACCGCCGATCGGGGTCCCGCCGTACGGGCTCGCGCCGGGCGGGCGGCTCGGCTCCGAGCCGCGGAAGTCCGCGATCCGGAGCGGCGCCGACATCGCCGAGCGCGGCGCGGCTGGCTCCGGCGTGGGCGTGCCCACGGGTTCGACCCGTACATCATCCTGCTCGCGCCCGACGTCCAGCATGGGAGCCAGGAACTCGCGAGTCTCCTCCACGATGTTCGCGAACGTGAAGCCGGCCATGAGGCCGCGCAGATCCTCTCGCAGGACGAACGCGCGCTGGTAGCGGTGGCGCGGGTTGAGCGAGAGCGCCCGATAGAGCACGCGATCGAGACCGGGGAGGAGCTCCTTGACCTCGAGCAGGTGGGTCGTGACCTCTGCCCGGCGGACCTTGTGGATGGTCTGCAGCGGGCTCTCGGCCCGGAACATCGGCTTGCTCGTGAGGAGCTCGTACAGCAGGGCGCCGAGCGCGAACACATCCGACGGCGGCCCGAGCTTCTGGTCGAGGTGCGTCTGTTCGGGGGAGAGGTACTCGAGGCTCGGCGGAACGCCGCCTTCCGACTGGGGGATCGCAGTGGGCGACCGCACCAGGCCGTAGCTGCCCAGGACGACCTTGCCCTCTGCCGTGAGCGTGAGCGCGCGCGGCTGCAGCGCGAGGTGGAGGATGCTCTCCGACCCGCTCGCCGTGCCGGGGCGCGAGTGCAGGGCCTCGAGGCCGTTGCAGATCTGGGTCGCCAGGCTCAAGAATACATTCGACGGGATCGGCCGGTGCCGGGCCGCACACCAGCGGATCACGCGGTCGAGGGGGACGCCGTCTACCCACTCCTCGATCACGTACCGCTCCTCGCCCAGAGCGAGGTTGCGGAGCACGGGCGCCAGCGATGCGTGCTTCGCGGCGAGCAGATCGCTCGCGCGGGTCTCGAACGCGGCGAGACGGCCCGGGTCGCGGAGCACGTGCGGGTGCACCTGCCGGACGAGCACGCTCTTGCCGGCGGGCTCGTCGAGGATTCCGACGTAGGACTCGCTGATGCCGTCCGAGCCGATGCGCCGCATCAGCGTGATCGGACCTGCTTTCTGGGGGAGCAACAGCATGTTTCCACCTGGCGGGCGCCGACCCCGGGGCCCACCCTGGAGCGCGAAGTGCTCGCGCCCATGATACTCGCGCACGTTACTCCAGGAGGACCCCATCAGTCAACGCGCGTCCTCCACGCTTGTCCGTCTACTCCTGTTGCTGCCCTTTTGCGGGGTGAACGCGGGTTGTGCGGCCAGCCTGCAGGGTATGGTGAAGGCCAGCGGACCGGGTACCGTACTGGTGACGCAGGACGGTCGGGACGTGCGGCTGGTCCTCGGCGCCGACGCCGCCCCGTTGGCGAACCTGGACGGCCTGGCGGTCGAGCTCGAGGGTCAGCGCGGCCTCGGCGCGATCCGCGTGTCGAGCTGGCGCGTGGTGGAGGGGCCGCACGGGATGCCGACCTGGGTCGGCGCGCTCGAGCCGCAAGGGAGCCAGATCGGGATCGCCGACCGGAACTCCGGCGCCTACTACCTCCTCGACCCGGAGTCGACCGAGCTCCTGTGGGAACATAGGGGAAAGCTCGTGATCTTCGAGGGGTACGTGTCCGGTCCGCACAGCGTGCACGTCCTGTGGTGGCAGGAGATCGGGCCCGCGCGCTAGCCAGGGGCCGGAGGCTCCATGCCGCGCTTCGCGCTTCTCTCGGTATCCGACAAGACCGGGCTCGTCCCGTTCGCCTCGAAGCTCGTGGAGCTCGGCTTCACCCTGCTCTCCACCGGCGGGACGAGGGCGGCGCTGTCCGCCGCGGGGCTCCCGGTCACGGCCGTCTCCGACCACACCGGGGCACCCGAGATCATGGACGGGCGCGTCAAGACGCTCCACCCGCGGATCCATGGAGGGATCCTGGGGGATCGCGAGCGCCACGCCGCCCAGGCTGCCGAGCTCGGCATCCCGTGGATCGATCTGGTCGCCGTGAACCTGTACCCTTTCGAGGCCGTGACCTCGGCGACGGACGTCGGGTTCGACGTGGCGGTGGAGAACATCGACATCGGCGGGCCGACGATGGTCCGGGCGAGCGCCAAGAACCACGCGCACGTCGTGATCGTGACGGATCCCGCGGACTATGTGCGGGTGGCCGGCGCGCTGGCCGCCGGGG